>CAVVLG010000003.1:0-305831 GCA_963749085.1 Candidatus Adlerbacteria bacterium
ATAATTGTATTTGAAGACGGCACGCCGGTTTCGATAAAAGTGTTCCATCGGAGGCGCCGACATTACCAACGATATCGCGCTTGGGCTTAAAATTTCTCCCGAAGAAGCGGAACAACTCAAACAAGGCGCGGTCCTCGGCACCCCTTCCCAAAAAAGAAAATCGACGACCTGATTGCCCGGCGGGTTTCTGATATGTTCAAACTCGTCGAAGCGCATCTGAAAAAAATTGGCAAGGACGAACTTCTGCCCGCAGGCATCATTCTGACTGGCGGCGGTTCCTCGATACAGACCGTGTCCGACCTGGCGAAGGCAGTGCTGAGGCTTCCCTCGCGCATAGCATCACTCAGCGACAGCGCGGAGTCGAAACTCCAGATGAAGGACGGTTCCTGGGCGGTCGCGTACGGACTCACTATTTGGGGTCTTACGGCAGGCGGCGAAATTGAAAACAATACCGATAGCGGCGTCGGGGATGCGTTCAGAGGATCCTTTAGCCATGCTTGGCGATGGTTCAAAAAGTTTCTCCCCTAGCTTTAAAACACATAGCGTTTTTTGTCAAAGAAGCCTAATTTGCATAGACAAGGGGGGCGGTGGTAGAGTGATTCGGCACATTAACGGTCCAATCGCTAAATCCTTATTTCTATGGCGCAAGTACAACCTGAAATCGAAGCGTTCGCACGGATTCGTGTCGTCGGCGTTGGAGGTTCGGGTAAGAACGCCGTCAACCACATGGTTGAGAGCCGTGTGCGTGGCGTTGATTTCATCTCTGTCAACACCGATGCACAAGATTTGCATCATTCCCTCGCGAAGAAAAAAATCCATATCGGCAAAAATCTGACGCATGGGCTCGGAGCCGGCATGAATCCCGATCTGGGTAGGCGCGGAAGAAACAAAAGAGGAAATACAACAGGCCATCAAAGGCTCGGATATGGTGTTCATCACCTGTGGTATGGGCGGCGGCACAGGTACGGGAGCAGCTCCCATAATCGCAAAGACAGCCAAAGAAATGGGGGCGCTCACGGTAGCCGTCGTCGAGAAGCCGTTCTCATTTGAAGGTGCTCAGCGGCTGCGTATTGCAGAAATGGGACTCGATGAGCTGCGCAAAGAAGTCGATGCCCTTATAGTCATCCCGAATGATCGCATCCTCGCCACCGTCGCCAAAGACACGACCCTCAAAGCCGCCTTTGCGGCCTGCGACGACGTATTGAAGCAGGCTGTCGAGGGTATTTCCGACCTAATTACGCACCCAGGCATCATTAACGTCGATTTCGCCGACATCCGAGCGGTCATGGAGAACGCCGGCTCAGCTCTCATGGGTATCGGCATCGCCTCAGGCGAAAATCGCGCCGCCGTAGCAGCACGCGCAGCTGTTTCCTCGCCATTGCTCGAACTCTCCATAAACGGCGCGAAGGGCGTGCTGTTCGCCATTGCGGGCGGCGATGATCTCGGCATGATCGAGGTGCCGGCGAGGGCGGCAAAAATAATAACCGAATCAGTCGATCCGAATGCTAAGATAATCTTCGGAGCGATAAAGGACGACAAATTGAGGAAGAGCGACGTGCGCGTTACGGTCATCGCGACTGGCTTCCCCGCAGCGGGCGTTGCTCCGCGCGGCACGCCTCTGTTCTCCTTCGGCCGAGAAGACAAGGAGGATCTGAAGCCCCTGGGCAAGATATCAACGCTCCCGCGGGCTCCGAAAAAGAAGACAAAAAGGCAACTTCGGTCATAGGTGACACGGATTCCAAATCAAAAAAAGAAAAAGAAGAGGAAGAGGAGGAGTGGGGTGCGGTGCCGTCGTTTTTGCGCCGACCGAAAATAAAATAAGAAATTTTGTTATACTTGCTGGATGTACGATCTGGCGATAATTGGCGGAGGTCCTGCGGGAGTGGCGGCCGGCGTTTACGCTGCGCGCAAGCGCCTTAAAACCGTTCTTATCGCCAAAACCATTGGTGGCCAGTCCATAGATTCGGTCGGGATTGAAAATTGGATAGGTACGCCGAAAATCTCCGGATTAGACCTCTCAAAATCGTTTGAAACCCATCTCAGGACCTACGCCGACGATACTCTCGACGTCAACCTCGGCGAGCGTGCTCTCAAGATAGAAAAAGCGGGCGAGGAATTTTCTGTACAAACGTCCAAAACTATCCACAAAGCCAAGGCCGTGCTCTCACAAGCGGCGGTATGCGCCGAAAACTTAAATTCCGGAGCGAAAGAATTCGAGAACAAAGGCCTTACCTATTGCGCCTCCTGCGATGGACCGCTGTTTGCGGGGCGAACCACAGTGGTGATAGGCGGTGGCAACGCGGGATTTGAACCGCAGCACAACTATTGGCCTACGCGAAGTCAGTGACATTGATACATCGCAGCGCGGAATTCAACAAAGCTGATCTCCTGACGGTTGAAGCGGTACTTAAATATCCAAATATGAAAACGCTACGAAACTCCCAGCCGGTCGAGATAAAAGGAAGCGAGTTTGTCTCAAGCGTTGTCGTCAAAAACACTGTGTCCGGGGTACAAAGCGAAATCCCTACTGCCGGTGTGTTTGTGGAAATCGGCATGCTTCCTTCGACCAACTTTGTAAAAGGCCTTGTCGAATTGGATGAATTCAACCGCATCAAAGTTAACGCAAAAAATCAGCATACAAGCGTTGATGGCATTTGGGCCGCGGGCGACTGCACGGATCGAGTTGTATCACCAAAACAATATTGCGGCCGGAGACGCAGTCAAAGCTCTGGAAGACATTTATTTTTGGCTCAAGGCGAATAAAAATCCATGACCCTACCCGGGAATCGAACCCGGATTAACGGCTTGAAAAGCCGGCGTCCTAACCGTTAGACGATAGGGCCTTCATCCACTTCGGATAGTCCGAACGCGGAGGCGGTGTCTTGGCGTTTCGAACTTCGGTAGCCAATCACCGTAAGGGTATTCTAGCCGATTTTTAGCGACCGCGCTGAGGTCTCAGCATAGGTCTACCTTTTTTGAGAAATGAGACAAATGAGACACTGCAGGGGTGTCTCATTTGCGTGTCTCATTTGGCATTTTACCAAGCAGTGTAGGGGCGGAATAGGTATAACACCGCTGAGGTAGAAAAGGCACGAATTTCGCTGATCCAAATGCCTAAAAATGCCTATTTTGGGATTAGCCCGCTCGTGGCAACGATACCGCCTCAACGGCGTTTGAAAGCTTGTGAGTATCACCATGCGAGAGCATGCCGAGGTATGACTGTACGGTTGCGCTGTCTTTCTCCAGCCCTTTCACTCGTCGCGGCGTCCGACGCTTCGTGGTCGTTCGGAGTACTCTGTGATCCGGGAAATGCACCCAGCCGAGAAAGTCGACTCCTGACGAAAATGTCTGCAAACATATTTTATCCGGATGCATTATAAGACACAGCCGCTCCCGCAGATACGTTTCAATCTCCGGCAATAAACCCATGAGCCATTTTCTGTCTCGACTCATGAACGCAAAGTCATCAGCATAGCGGACATAATATCTCGCCTTCAGCTTGTGCTTTGCGAATTGGTCAAACTCGTTCATGTAGACGTTGACCAACAGCTGGCTCGTGAGGTTGCCGAGCGGAAGGCCTTTGTTAGGCGCAGTGCTATGAAAACTTCCGACGACGCACTCGACGAGTCCGAGCACATCGGGGTCGGCAATTCTCTCTTGTAAAATAGTGTGCAGTACCTGCTGATCAACGGATGCAAAAAACTTCCTGATGTCGCACTTCAGAATCCAGAGTGTTTGTGTGTGATTGAGGCTTGCCTTGCGAGCATAGACTTTGAATGCTTGCATGGCTCGATGCGTTCCCATATCAAGACGACGGAATATGAATGGGCGATAAATACTCTATCAAAAAATGGATACAGCTTTCGGTACAGGGCGTGATGTAGCAGCCGGTCGCGGACGCTTGCTTTGTGAATATCTCGAGGCTTGGGGTCGCTGATCCGAAAGTGTCGATAGCCGCCATGCCGGTAGGTTTTGTCTTTCAATTCCCTGCGAAGCGAGAGGATATTGTGCATCAGATCCGCTTGAAATTTCTGCACATCATCCTTTCCTCGCTTGCCGCGACGGAACTCTTTCCATGCATCGAGCAAATTTTCTACCGAGATGATATCGTCATACGTATGAGCAAAAACCGCCTTGAAGCGCCCCTTCCCCCACGGCTTTTGCCCATTTTGGAGCATATCAAAGAGTTCTATCTGCTCTGGCATGACTACTATTCTACCCTTCCGAAACTCCACCGATACACCGTCGGCGAAAAGATAGACACCCTCTTTATCGACATCATAGAAGCTGCGTCAAGCGCAGCGTTCCTGCCACGCGGTGAAAAAACTCCTTGGGTGCGCCTTGCTACGCGCAAGCTCGATACCCTCAAGGTCTTGCTTATGATTTTGTGGGAAAGTGGCTCCTTGGCGGATAAAAAGTACATCGCACTCTCTACAAAAGTAGACGCCGTAGGTAAGATGCTCGGAGGCTGGCAGGGACAACTGCAAAAACAAAACTCCCCCGCTAAAGCAGAGGAGAAATGAAGAGAGTTGCGGGAACGAGGAACGCAAGCGCCCCGTTGTCATTCCACTGGTTGTCGGGCTTGTCCCAATTCGCATTGAGCCACCGGCCCTCGTCGTTGCGGTTCGCGTTGAGGACGTTCGGATCGCCGTCGGAAATGTGCGGGATGCCATCCATGCTGCCGCCCCGAAAGCCGGGATGGCGGAGAACCAAGGGCATAGTGCCCGAGTGCAAGAGCTAAAGGCCGAGGCCTAAGAGCTACTTGCGGGAACGAGGAACGCAAGCGCCCCGTGGCCATCCCACTGGTCGACGGGCTCGCCCCAATGCGCACTGAGCCACCGGCCCTCGCCGTAGCGGTACGCGTAGAGGACGCTCGGATCGCCGCCGGAAACCTTGATGGGGTCATGGAGTCCGGCGATGTACCAGAACCCCATGTCTTCCATCTGTTTGTCCGAGACGGTTTCGCGGATGCGCGGGATGATGCCGGCGAGCGGCTTGCTGTAGCCGTACTTCTTGATGCCCCGCTTACGCAGGTTCTTGGTCGTACGGTCGGAGTCACGCTCGATTTCCTTGCCCGGCATGAGTGCGATCTTGTACTCCTGTCCGGGGGCGAGGCGATGGTTTTTGTCGTAGCCATCGCCCTTCGTGCTCTTGAGGCAGGACTTCGCGTAATCGCTTACGCGATACTCGGCGTCAACGAGACGCACGATTTGCTGCTCGCCCGTGAGGTCGAGGCCGGTCACCGTGATGACGATGTGACCGTGCTCGTTGCATTCGAAGCCTGGCAGCGTTTGTCCGCGAAGGAAAGCTTGTGCCCCTTCGATGCCGCCGAGCTTGTTGAACACCGCCTCGATGGTCCCGAGGTCGAGATTCGCGTATTTCATGACGATCTCCTTCCGACTGTTAGTCGGGATTCGCCTCACCTGATAGATGAGGGGACTTCAATGAGCTGTCTTGAGGCCGGTCAACCGGTCCTCTCAGCCGGTGCCAATTATACACCATCTATGCCCATTCTGTCAAGTAACGCCGAGAAGATGCTTGATATTGCGTGGGTAAACCTCTCTGGCCTATGCGAGGAGGTGCTCGTGTTCATTATGAGTCTGGAACTCAAAGAACCATATGTAATATGGCGCATACCGGAAGAAAAACGAGCGCAGCATAATTGGAAGAGGTATAGAATTGCACATCGAGATTATCCTGAAGCGCATATTTCCACCTCATAAAAGTTCGAATCCCTGCGCCCTCCTCTAGCTTTTTCAAAAAAGTACTGCGTAAAAACGCCTAAGAATAAGGTCTTAACATAGGCCCGATAAAAAAGACTACGAGCGGAGGCGTAGTCATCCGAACCGTCGGCATAGTCGCTACGCCATCTGGCTTAAAATATAGTCTTTATGTTTTTGGGTTCTTGGTTCGAATCCTCAAGACCTCAAAAAAGGCCGCCCAGTTATCCATGAGATACGAGATTTATACGCGGATGGATATTCCTGGACAATTTTGTATATCCTTAATTCTATGGTATAGTTCTTCCCAGCCTTTGATCTTTGAGGAGAGCATCGTGAGCACATACCAGACGCGTCGCCAACACCTCATGGATTTGGGGTTCAGCGACAAGACCATCGAAATATGGGAGAAACAGACGCCAAAACTGTTCTCCGAGGAGTTCGTGAACGCCAAACTACGATATGGACGCAAGTTGAGCAGGTTCGGAGTGGATGGGGTCGCCCTCGCAAGGGCGTTCCCGCCGCTCCTCGGATACAGCATCAAGCGTATCCGACTGCTTGCCCGCATCATCTTCTCCTTGGAGGATGGTGATGCGGCGGCATTCCTTTCACTCATAACGAAGGAACCGCTTTCGGTTGTTGCCGGACAGTTGAGCACCAACCGATTGACCAAGCAGGGCCTTCAGCAGAGTATCCGCATACGGAAGGGACGAAACGAGGTGACCCGGACCCCGTATTTTAGACAGGTGGTCGAAATTAACAGGCATAATTAGCACATGAGCAAAAGAGGACACCACTTAGCAGCAGAAGTGAAAGCAGATATCGTTCGCAGGATCAAGGAAGAAGGGGTGCCGGTGGCCCAGGCAGCCAAGGAGCACGGCGTGCACGACTCCACCATCTACGGATGGCTGGGTGCGGGCTCTCAAGGAGCGCCGACGTTCTCGGAGTTCTCACGGATCCAAAAGCAGAACAAAGAACTTCTCGAGATCGTTGGAGAGATGACGCTCAAACTCTCCCAGTCCCAAAAAAAGAATTGAAAGAAGAAAAGAAGCTGGGCCGCAGCGAGCTGGCCCGAAGCCTCGGCATCTCACGCTCCACGCTCTACTACTCCCCGAGGAAGGAAACCCGCGATTGGTCATTGAAAGTGAAGATTGAGGAAGCGCTGCGACAGCATCCCAGTTACGGCTCAAGGAGGATTGCCCTGCATCTCCGCCTAAATCGAAAAGGAGTGCGACGGGTCATGCGCCGCTTCGGCATCAAGCCCTACCGCAGACATGGCAGGAAATACCTTGTGAAGAAACGGGTTCCGGTCATCTACGCCAACCTGCTCGTCACCACCATGCCGGTATATCCTGACCATATCTGGGCGACCGACTTCACCGAACTGAAGCATCACGGGCACAAAGTGTACGTCGCCACGGTAGAGGATCTCTACACCAGAAAAATCGTCGGCGTTACGGTAGCGCTGAGGAAAGGAGCACCGCTCAGCTTGCAAGCACTGCACGGTGCACTGCTGCATCACCCACACCCGGAAATCTTCCACAGCGACAACGGCAAAGAGTACACCGCTAAAGTATTCGTCGCAACGCTTCAGCGGGTGGGATGCCTCATTTCACGTAGCCATCCGGGTTGCCCATGGGAGAACGGGTACCAAGAAAGTTTCTACGACAAGTTCAAAGTGGACTTGGGAGACCCCAACCGCTTCAAAACGCTCGGTGAACTGGTGGCGGAGGTCTACCGCACCATCTGGGAGTACAATCACACGCGCATCCATTCCGCGCTCAGGATGTCGCCCGCAGAGTTCGCAGAAAAAGCACAGAAATCCCAATTAAAAGCACTTCGACTCGCTGTATGACAAATGGGGTCCTTTACACGGTGTCCCCGCCGCATTGATTTTCTCGCCTAATTCGTTCATCACTTTCGGGTCGTTAGTATCCTTCCCTTGCGATTCGGCATCTACAATCATTTTGTCGGCCAAATCCGCTTTCATTTTTAGCGTTTCTAAAAAGAAAACATCTTCATCTTTAATCTTCACTAGATTCTCCAGTCCGAGTTGCGCGGCACGATATTTCCCATTCATGGCATTGGGACGAGAGTACAAATCTGCCTTGATAAGCTCCCCCGGATTCAATTCTCCCTTCATAAAATCATCTTAGCTTAAAGATGGGAACTTGAGTACTCGGGTCTGTCCGATACAAAAGTCTTCGGGCGGTCTACTTGATTGTCCTTTTTGATGTATAGTGCAGGTAGTAAATAGTGTGAAGGACCTACCCCTAATGGCTTATCTGCTAGGCAAGGTTAAGAATCGTAATCGATAGAAAACCCGTCATTCAGGGCGTCGATTACGTTATGTGGGGAAACTCACATATGAGTCGCAAGGCTCACCTGGTGGCGGGCTTTGTGTATCAAAACAAGCCTCCAGCATTAAAGGCTAAATAGATTGAGATGAAAAAATATTTTGTAGCCGGGGTAGTTATCGCAGTTTTGCTTCCAGTTTTTGTATTTGCACAAACGGCTTCATTCAACACCAATCTTTACTACGGAATCACAGGGAGCACCGATGTGTCCGCTCTCCAAGAATTTCTTACACAACAGGGTGCTTATCATGGTCCAACTAGTGGCAATTTCTTTTCGCTCACTCTTAGCGGGGTAAAAACATTTCAAAAGGCAGAGGGCATAACTCCTGTTTCCGGCTATGTAGGGCCAGTAACGCGCGGGGTGATAAATAAAATTCTCGCTGGGCAAGTATCCAGCTCGGAGGGAAATGCCACAACCACGCAAGCACCGGTGGATTTGTCTCAGCAAACAAATCAAGCAACCACTACATACACTCCAAATATTCCGCAATCTGTTACATATCTCTGTCCTACAGGAGATTCAGGAACATATCCAAATTGCATTGCTCCACAATGTCCCCAATTTTACACCGGCACCTATCCAAACTGCGTAGCACTACAGTGTCCAAGCGGTTACACAGGCACCTATCCTAGTTGCGTTGCTCCCACACAAACAACGATGCAGTGTCCCGCAGGTGAAACAGGTACATATCCGAATTGCACCACCACCGCCGTTGTTAGCCAAATCCCAGCGCCTACTTGTGAACTAACAGCTGCAACTACGCCATATAGCTACGCAACCGATAGTTTGACTATCGGTTGGACTACGCAAAACGCGAATACTGGAACTCTCTCAGGAGATTATTTATTGTTCTCTAATCCTCTCGCCACACAACCCATCCACGATTACTCAATTCAGAACTCCACAGCCGAAAATGCTACGGCAGAGTCAATTCCAACCTTGGCTTTACCTCCTAGCCCAGCCCTTGGTGGGGGTAACTGCAATGCCTCAAACACCTCTATTGCAAATGGAATTACATATTGCGGTGGAGCAGTCAGTGGAGGGGCTACCATTAACTCAGGCTATTACAGAGACCTCAGTTTGCAGCAGACAACGTGGCCTCTTCTACAGCAACTAACGGGATGGTAGAAATTTCTAATTGGACACCAACCATTACCCTAAATGTACAAGGAAATGGTGGGAGTGGCTCATGCAGTCTTACTGTTACGAGCCCAAATCCGTGGTAAACAATCGGCAAATAGACACAACGTGCCAATAATTTTATGAATAAAAACACAGTGATTGGGGTTATTGTAGTCGTTGCAATTATCGCAGTTGCGGTCGCATACTCTGCTGGCCAAAACTCAAATAGTACCGCACAACCAGCGAGTACACCGAGCACATCTCTGGCTCCGGACACCGCGTCTGTTGACATAGCTACCACAACTTTTTATATACAGTCGAATGCGAATGCACGGAGCTGTGGTGATTTATCATGCAGTGTACTCGATACTTGGTCTATAAATAGCTCCATTACTAGAGTGGCGCCGACAACTCTTGCTGCTTTACCTGAATGGGTAAGTTATCCACTAGAGGATTGGGATTACAACCATGGTGCGAGTCGACAATATACAACAGGTTACATAAATAAAATTAATTTGGGGATATATCCTGTCGTAATCAGCCAGACCGCCCCCTCTAAATCAACGGGACAATCTGCTAGTACACCCACATCTGCTGCGCAGCAGACGTCAACCTACATTGTGCCGACTCAACCATCATCATTGAACATAGATGCCAATATTGTTACAAATAGCGCACCTTGTGAAGCAATAGCAAATGAAGGTGCTCAAAGTGAAGAAGCATTAGGTATTTACCAAACTATTTCTGTAAGTCAGGCACACCTGAAGGAACAGATTTCCAATGGTAACAGTTCTTATGAATGTTTTTACCAAATTAATTACTCTTTTGAGGGATACAACGGCGAGACAACGGGAACGGAAATCATGGCTGCACCCAATAATACTACTGTCGCCTACTGTAATTACACAGCAGCGGGCGGGACGGCCTGTCAGGAAGGTTCGGCGTCTATAACTGAGTCAGTATTTAATTTGATTGACGCGAACTTACTTACAAACTAGTGCCCCTGAACGGAGGCTTTATGGTCTTAACCTATGCGATATTGGCTGCCTAATCTCTAAGGGTGTAGGATGAGCTTACTAAAGCATGGCAAAAAAAGTTTTTTTCTCTTGGCAAGCTGATACTCCACTAGACACTGGGCGAACCTTTTTGCGTGAGGCACTGGAAGAAGCCTGCAAAGAGCTGGGTGGTAACGACGTGACGGAGGCAGAACGCGATGAACTAGTCGTTGAAAGTGACACTGAGGGTGAGGCAGGCCAACCGCCCATCATGGACACCATACTGGCAAAAATAGACGCTGCGGCAGTAGTCGTGGCAGATATGACATTTACTGGGACGCGGTTAGATGGTCGGCCAACTCCAAACGCTAATGTGCTGATTGAATACGGATGGGCCTTAAAGTCATTGGGTCATCGCCGAGTCGTTACGATTATGAATGAGGCATTTGGCAAGGCGACACGCGAATCTTTGCCGTTTGATTTATCGCATATGCGTTTTCCTGTGCGGTTCACTCTCCCAGAGAATGCTACTGCAGCGGAAAGAACTCAAATAAAACGTAAGCTTGTGGGCACGTTAAAATTGGCAATAGGTACGAGTCTTGCTACAGTGCCAACCCCAACTGTCGAACCGCCCCCTGGTTTCCCGCAGGCGGCCATCAAGAATGGGCCAGCCCGTTTTCGAAGCAAAGGAGAAGCCATTGGTATCGAAGACGGTCTTCTTTCTGATGAGCCTAAAGAGATTTTTCTTGCAGATGGCCCGGCCATGTGGCTTAGGCTTATGCCAGAAACCCCACTGGAAAAAGAGTGGTTAACGTATGACATGAAGCAACTTCTACTGCAGGGGAATGCCCTTACGCTGGTTCCAATGATATTAGGGTCAGGATGGAACCCGCTGCGTGCCGAGGATGGTATTGGAGTGTATGAGAATGGCATCAGCAGGACTAACGCACCCAACTCTCTAGAAGTCGACGATGTTGCCTTTGCCTTTAAAACGGGCGAGATATGGAGCATCGATACGGGATTATTGTCCTCAGATGAGACACGAGTACCGTTTGTGGAGTCTTATTACGTGCAGCGCATTAAAAATTATGCACAATTCCTTCAACTATTGGGCGCCCAACCACCTTACCGTTGGATTGCGGGACTCACTGGTGTGCAGAAAAGGGGGTTGAGCAGACCCGATACACAGACTCAACGATTTATTAATTCAAAACTTATTTGTTTGAGCGATACCATTGAGGCGCAGGGTGCCTATGATGGGAAGGAGGACGCTGTAGAAGCACTTATGCCCTTCTTTAGGAAGATATTCGAAGCTGGCGGGGTGCCACGCCCTAATTATTAGGCTTTGAAGTCATTATATCTTCCACTGTGATACCTGCCCGTTTGATAATTTGATATTTTGCCTCACTTGAGAGGTAGGGCTGCCGTATGAGCTTGGAAAGCCGCCGCGCTTGTCTAGATGGTTGTGGATACGGCAAGCGGCAACAAATGCGACAGAGTGGCGCTTCAAGCATGGAGTACTGGTAAAGATACTTTACTCGCCGATAACAGCCATTACAGCGGAAATAGAAGATAAATCCGCGCCGCAGGTTTGAGGGTAGAAAATCAACCTTTTGCTCGTGCCAGAAAGGACGACCGTCCCCAAAAACGTCCCGTACCGACTTAAAAGCCGTGTTTGCGGGATTATTCATCGTCTCCACCATATATTCAACGTTACCGCGATGTCTGGTATCAAATACGCGCCCCTGAGTATTCCTCATGTAGAACACAAAAGCCCTCACATAGTCGGTAATGTCCTTGCGGTCGAGGATAGTTATTGCTGGTTTCTTCTTCTGCTGGCCGTACATAATTGCTAAGTAACCTCTAAGGTTTTTATTATGAAAAAATCAATAAATCAAATCTGCCCCTGTGATATTTATGCAGGTATAAGAGCCTCTAGTTCCTGTATACTGGTTTTAATCCAATCACGGTGGTTTGCCAGTTCGGAAAGCCAACCTAATGGGTCTGGCCTTTTACCAAATTAGTGGCATTAAAAAGAGGCCTAGAAATAAGGGCACCTGAGTCTGCCGATACTAAATAATCTTGGCGGAGGCGGAGAGATTCGAACTCTCGGTGGGTTGCCCCACACACGCTTTCCAAGCGTGCGCACTAGACCGCTATGCGACGCCTCCGTAAAGACAACCTTAGCAAATCCCGCGCTGTTAGGCGAGAGATTTCTTATAGTCCGAAATTCTTTTTGATTTCAGGTTTTAACTTAGTAAGAGCCAACACGCGCTGGCTTATCTGTGCATGCTCCACCTCGGTCAGTTCGGAGCGGATTTTATTAAATCTAGGTATGTACAGGACTGCGTCAAAGGGGACGCCCTTTTGGGAGATACGAGATGCTTCAAACGGTATGTATCCTTCGGTGGAATCTTTAGCGAGGTGTACGGCGCCTTGGCTGTCTATAAAAGCCATGACCATACGAAACCGAGCTGTTCTTTTCTCCCACGGTATGCCGAGCATTTTATCGATGGTGTAATCGATCAATTCCTTATCAGTAACATTCTCATCACCTGTCTTCCACCGGCGACTGTATATTCCCGGTTCGCCGTTGAGATAATCGATCTCAAGACCGCCGTCATCAGCGACGCACGGTAAACCGGATTGTTGAAAATAAGTTTGGGCTTTGAGAATTGCGTTGTCCTCAAAGGACTTCCCCGTTTCTTCAATGGAGTGCAAGCCTAGGTCTGAAAGCGAAACAAGTTCGAGAGGTAACCCCTTCAGTTGCTCACGATATTGGCCAAATTTCCCTTCGTTGCTAGTCGCTACCAGAAGCTTGGGCATTAGAGGATTGTAGCAGAAAAGAAAAAACGGCCGGTCATGCAATGACTCAGCCGTAGCGCGATTGGTCGATCAGCGATATCCCCTGCCTGAACCGCGGTGTTTTGAAATGCCATGCTGTATGCCGCCGTTTGGCTCATCGCGCAGTACGTCATGGATACTTCTTATGCGGGCTCTTTGAAACTTTTTTCGAGCTGCAAGCTCTTCGGTATAGGTCGGACCTTCGAAATCCTTGAACCTTTCCCAGCTCATTTCCTGCTGATCAGGCATTGATATTCCCTCCCTGCTTGGTCCAAAGCCACTATAACACACTTAATTATCGCCTACAAGCGCCTTGATGCGGTCTTCAATGGGAGGGTGCGTGTTGAAAAGTTTTGCAATGCCGCTCATGGCTGCCTTGGCTCCGAACGGATTGGAGATATACAGATGCGCGGTGGCATTGTTGGCATGGCGCATCGGCTGTGTATAGTTGCCGATTTTTCGCAGTGCGCTCGCCAAACCCTCGGGATAACGGGTGAGAAGTGCGCCGGAAGCGTCAGCCAGAAACTCGCGCTTGCGTGATATGGCGAGCTGGATGAGCATGGCAAGGATAGGGGACAAAACAATAAAAGCGACGGCGACTATAGCTAAAAGGGGATTGTTTCCCTGTCTGTTTTTATTACTCCCACCGATGCCGAAAAACGATGCTCGTAAAAATAGATCTGCAACCAAGGTCACGATGCCGACTAAGACTACCGCGACGGTCGAGACGACCATGTCGCGGTTACCGACATGCGAGAGCTCGTGCGCAATAACCCCTTGGAGCTCATTCTCATCCATCATGCCGAGGAGTCCGCTGGTGACTGCAAGCGCCGCGTGGCTGGGGTTGCGACCGGTAGCAAAGGCATTGGGCTGTGGGTCGTTGATGATATAGACCTTTGGTTTGGGCAAACCCGCGGTAATAGCAAGATTTTCTACGATGCGATTGAGTTCGGCATACTGCGGGCCGTCCGCCGGCGTCGCCCGCGCCATTTTTATGACCAGCTTGTCGGAGAACCAGTAGCTGCCGATGTTCATTACGACCGCCAAAACGACCGCAAATACCAGGATGGCAATGTCGTCGTAATACCATGAAATCGCCCACCCCACGCCGATAACCACGCACAAAAACACGGCCATCAAAATCCATGTCCGGGCTATATTTTCGTCTTTGTGGGTATATAAAGTGGCCATACGCTGGAACCTTACAAACTAGAACTATTCAGTTAAAACTTAACCGCAACCGGCTCGCGGGCAGCTTGGTCAGCCTGGTCTAGTTGGAAGAACTCCATGGAAGAGAAGTGGAACGTCGAGGCGAGAAAATTGCCAGGGAACGACTGCAGTGCGGTATTAAGGTCGCGCACATTGCCGTTGTAGAAGCGTCGTGCCGCTTGTATTTTATTTTCTGTGTCTTCAAGTTCGCGCTGAAGTTCAAGAAAATTTTGGTTGGCCTTGAGATCAGGATAGGCCTCGGCGACGGCAAACAGCGATTTGAGCGCGCCCGAAAGCATATTCTCGGCGATTCCCTTTTGTGCGACGCCAGTCGCTCCAATGGCGGCTGTACGCGCCGCCGTTACACTCTCGAATACGCCTCTTTCGTGCGCCGCATAGCCTTTGACCGTTTCAACCAAGTTTGGGATGAGGTCATAGCGGCGCTTCAATTGCACATCGATATCCGCCCACGCCTCCCTTGCCCGCTGCACCATGCGCACGAAGTGGTTGTAGGCGAAAACGGCCCACAGCACGATAAGTACCACTACAACGACAATGACCCAGATGAGTGTCATGCCCGCAATTTTACCATTTGGACACTAGTAGTCCATATCCCCCATGCCGGAGGGCATCGGTGCTTCTTTTTCATCTTTGGGTTCCTCGGCCACTGCCGCTTCGGTCGTGAGGAGTATTGCCGCGGCAGAGGAAGCGCGCTCGAGTCCGGTACGTGCCACTTTAACCGGATCCACAATCCCCGCGACGAGCATGTCGGGGACGATCTCGTTTTTGACCGCGTCGTAGCCTGCGTTTCCCTTGGCGAGCTTTACTTTCTCGACGACAACGCCCGCATCAACGCCAGCGTTGTGCGCAATCTGCCGCAGGGGCATCTCCAAAGCCTTAAGCACCACCTCATAGCCGACGCGAACGTCAGCGCTCATTTTATCTTTATTTTTTGTGAAACCTTCCGCGACCTTGGCGGCCGCCTTAACTAAGGCGCTGCCTCCACCGGCAACAATACCCTCTTCAATAGCGGCTTTGGTGGCGTTGACCGCATCCTCAATCTTCAATTTTAAATACTTCATCTCAGTCTCGGTCGCGGCACCCACGCGTATGACTGCGACGCCTCCGGAGAGTTTTGCCAGGCGTTCCTCAAGTTTTTCTTTATCAAACTTCGAATCGGTATTTTTGATCTGCGCGCGTATCTGCTCGATGCGTGTTTCGATATCCTTTTTGGCGCCTTTGCCGCCCACGATGATGGTGGAATCCTTGGTCGCGATGACCTTTGCCGCGCGCCCAAGCATCTGAAGCGTCACATTCTCGAATTTCGTACCCGTATCGTCGGAAATAACCTCGCCGCCGGTCATGACCGCAATATCGGCGAGCATCTCCTTTTTGCGGTCGCCGTAGCCGGGCGCCTTAACCGCCAGCACGTTGAACGCACCGCGCAATTTGTTGACGATAAGGGTGGTGAGAGCTTCTCCGTCGACATCGTCGGCAATAATGACGAGGTCCTTTTTTCCGCTCTGCGCTACCTTTTCCAGTATCGGCAGAATTTCCTGAATAGACGATATCTTTTTATCGGTAATGAGCATGGGCGCGTCCTTGTAGCTCGCCTCCATGCGCTCACTGTTGGTAATGAGATACGCGGACACGTAGCCGCGATCAAACTCCAGCCCCTCGACTATTTCTTTCTCTATTCCCATCGACTGCGATTCCTCAACGGTGACCACACCGTCTTTGCCGACCTCTTTGATGGTGTCGGCGATTATCGTTCCTATCTCATCGGATTCCGATGCGATAGTTGCGACTTGTTTGACTTCGTCATCGCTCTGGATCTTTTTGGCAAGCGAACGAAGCGCCACAACTGCTTCAGTTGACGCTTTTTCTATGCCTGCACGAACGCCCATGGCCGAGAGGCCCATTTCCGTGTGCTTCATCCCCTCCTCAATGAGCGCTTGGAGAAGTACGACCGAGGTTGTGGTTCCGTCTCCCGCAATGTCGTTAGTCTTGCTGGCGACTTCTTTCACGATCTCGGCACCCATGTTCTCGAACTTATCCTTAAGCGAAATTTCCTTCGCTATAGAGACCCCATCGTTAGTGATGGTCGGCCCCCCGTAGCCTTTATCCAGCGCGACATTGCGCCCGCGAGGACCGAGCGTCACCCTGACGGTATTAGCCGCCTTGTCGATGCCGGATTTAAGTGCCTTGCGCGCCTTTTCGTTGAAAAGAATTTGTTTAGCCATAGATTGAATTAGTTAAGGACACCCAAAATATTCTGCTCATTGACGATGTAGTATTCTTTGCCTGCGATTTTTATTTCGTCGTAGCCGTATTTGCTGAACATTATTTTCTCCCCCACTTTGACCGACACCGGCATTATGCTGCCTTCATCCGAGCGCTTGCCCGGTCCCACGGCCACGACGAGTCCCTGCTCCGGCTTCTCTTTTGCCGTGTCGGGGATGATGATACCAAAGCTGGTCGTTTTACCCGACTCCTCGGGGCTCAGCGGACGAACCAGTACGCGATCGCCGGCGGGTACAAATCCTATCGCACTCTTAGCCATTTTTTTGCTCGCAGAGGCTTGTTTTGAAACTTTCTTCTTGGGCTTATGTTTCTTCATCGTGGAGGAAATGTACCGAAAAACCCTTACATAGTCAAGTTTCTTCTGTTGCAACTTTTCTGAGCTATGGTAGGCTGTGGGGCAATGACTTTAGCGGGGGTCCTCCCCTACATACAGATTGGGCTGTCGGTGCTGCTTATCGTTTGCGTGCTCCTGCAGCAAACCGGAGCGGCCTTGGGCGGCGCATTCGGAGGAGATAACTTCTCCGCCGGCTATCATACGCGCCGCGGGAGCGAGAAGTTCCTCTTTTATGCGACTATCGTCTTAGGAGTCTTGTTCGCACTTTCTTCGTTCATCGCTCTCGTCCTACAGGCTTAATAAATAGCTAACACGATCTTCCTATGCGCGACTATTTGCGCAAAGTATCCGACACCTATGATTCCTTCTCAACTAGCGGACGTGCCGTGTTTCTTTTCTTTGCGGGAGTCTGCGTGATAAGCAGCATCTCGCTGGTATATCTTCTGAACGATTCGATTTTGGTGGCGACCCCGGCCTACGGCGGTTCCTGGACGGAGGGACTCATTGGGGCACCTCGTTTTATAAACCCCATTCTAGCGGTATCGGACTCCGATCAAGACCTCACGTCGTTGGTGTATTCAGGCCTTCTGAAGGCGACGCCCGAGGGGTCGTACGTTCTCGATTTGGCACAAAGCTATACCATCTCTCCGGACGGTAAGACGTACACGTTCATTTTGCGCAGCAACGCTACATTCGACGATGGGACGCCGGTCACCGCTGATGACGTCGTGTTCACTATTCAAAAAGCGCAGGATCCGGCACTCAACAGCCCGGTGGAGGCGGACTGGGCGGGCGTAACGGTCACCGAAATAGATCCTCACACAGTACAGTTTACGCTGAGTCAGCCGTATGCTCCATTCATCCAGGATTTGACGCTCGGCATTTTGCCGAAGCACTTGTGGGAAAACGTCACCGACGACGAATTCTCTTTCAGCAATCTTAATATTCAGCCAGTGGGTTCCGGACCCTTTGAAGTATCCTCTATTTCGCGCACACCGTCTGGCATACCCTCTTCCTATGACCTTAAACCATTTCCACACTATGCCCTGGGCGAGCCATACCTCGGCGATATGACCTTCAAGATTTATCAAAGCGACACTGATCTCGTCCAAGCGCTCCAGGACGGTCAAATACAGGCGGCGAATGGCATCTCCCCCGCCGATTTGTCCGGGCTACAAGATTTCAACATCAAAACGGCTCCGCTCAACCGCGTCTTTGGCGTGTTCTTCAACCAAAACCAATCGACAGTGTTGCGCGACGCGCAAGTGCGCCAGGCCCTAAACAACGCCATAAACCGCCAGCAATTGATTTCTCTGGTGCTTGACGGCTACGGCACGTCCCTCACCGGACCTATCCCGCCGAGCCTCCTGGGCACAGTTGCAGCGACCTCAAGTACTTCCGCTTTCTCCTTAAACGTAGGTACCTCAACCTCCGCGACCACAACCATGGACCAGGCGCAGGCTGCGCGCGCAGAATTAGTGCAGGATGGATGGACGCCGGGACCAGGCGGTATTTTACAAAAGACAACCGGTAAGGGAAAAAGCGCCTCAACCGAGACGCTTGAGTTCTCGCTGGCGACCGAGGATATTCCAGAGCTGCGCTCCGCGGCGCAGTATTTGAGCCAAACGTGGGGGGAGATGGGTGCACAGGTAAATGTGGAAATATACGACCAAGGCGACCTGGAAGAAAATGTCATTCGCCCGCGCAAGTACGACGCCCTCCTCTTCGGCGAAGATATCGGGCGCGAGGTTGATCTGTACGCGTTTTGGGACTCAAGCCAGCGCAACGATCCAGGACTCAACGTCGCTGAGTACGCCAACGCGACGGCTGACCAGATATTGCAGCAGTTGCGCACCACATCGGATCCCGCGCAGCAAGAGCAGCTCTATCAAGAATTCGACGCACAGCTCCAGAAGGACATCCCCGCGGTATTTCTCTATGCGCCGGATTTCGTGTATATTGTACCCAACGACGTTTCGGGCATTGATCTTGGGTTTATAGAGTCCCCTAGCGACCGATTTTTAAGCGTGACGCAGTGGCACCAGGAGACCGACTATGTCTGGCCCATTTTCGTAAAGAAATAATTCAATCCATTATGGATCCTCAGAAAAAAAACACTGGCCACAGCGATAGGCCCGCGTACAAAGGCCCGCATCACAAAGGAGGTCGCGGTCGTGGCGCATTGCGCCGCGGAGGGCCGCGTCCGCACCAACCGCATCCTATGCGCGAGATACCTCCCGCAAACGGCAACGGAGGACCTGATGAAAAACCGATATCTCCGCTTGAACCCGGTAATATTCGCATCATACCGCTCGGGGGTGTCGAGGAAATAGGCCGCAACATGACGGCGGTTGAATTCGGCGACGATATTATCGTCATCGACTGCGGATTCCAGTTCCGCGAGGACGATACGCCGGGCATCGACTATATCCTCCCTAATACTAAATATTTGGAAGACCGCCGCGACAAGGTGCGCGCAATGTTCATTACCCATGGCCACCTCGACCATATCGGCGGCATCCCCTACATCATCGACCGTATCGGCTACCCGCCTATTTATACACGCCGCCTTACTGCCGTCATGATACGCAAGCGCCAGGAGGAGTTTCCCAACCTCAAACCCCTGGACATTCACGAAGTGGAGAAGGACGACACTATCCGCGCGGGAAATTTCAAAGTGCGCTTCTTCTCGGTTAGCCACACCATTCCCGATGCTATGGGCATCAGCATCGACACGCCTTATGGTTTGGTAGTGTTCACCGGAGATCTCAGGCTCGACCACGTCGATGGCATTCCGACCGAAAAGGAAGAAAAAGAATTCGCGTATTTCAAGGATAAAAAGGTGCTCTTTTTGGCAGCCGACTCAACAAACGCAGAGAAACCCGGCTTCTCGCTCCCTGAGCGCGTGGTGCAGCACAATCTCGATGACATCATCTCCTCGAGCACTGGCCGCCTTATTATCGGCACCTTCTCCTCCCAGCTTGAGCGCATCATGCGCATGCTTGAGACCGCTGAGCGCGTAGGCAAGAAAGTACTCGTCGAAGGACGGAGCATGAAAATAAACATCGAGATAGTGAAGCACCTCGGTATGCTGAAAGTAGCGGAGAAGACTTTCATCGGCCCGGAGCAGCTCGACCATCTGCCTGACAGCAAGGTGGTCATACTCGCGACGGGCGCGCAGGGGGACGAGTTCGCTGCGCTTATGCGCATCGCCATGAAGACGCACAAGCACGTGAAGATTAAGAAGGGCGACACTATCGTGCTCTCTTCCTCTATCGTGCCTGGCAATGAGAGAAGCGTGCAAAAATTGAAGGATAATCTCAGCCGGCAGGGTGCGAAAATAATCCACCGCGAGACCATGGATGTGCACGCCTCAGGCCACGCCAATCGAGACGAAACCTTTTGGATACACTCCAAAATCAATCCGCGTTTCTTTATGCCGCTTCACGGCTATCACTACATGCTGCGGGTACACGCTGATATCGCCAAAGCGGCCGGCCGCACGGAGGAGGAAATAGTCGTTCCTGACAATGGCTCGATAATTGAAATTCAAGATGAGGGGCAAAAAATTGTTCGTCTTAAGGAGACGGCACCCGCTGGTCTGCGATTAGTTGATGGCTTTGCCATTGGTGATATCCAGGAAGTGGTCATCCGCGATCGCACCGTGCTCGCGCAGGAAGGCATGTTTGTCATTATTGCTACAGTGAATCCGAAGAACGGCAGGTTGCGCAAAAGCCCCGATATTATTTCCCGAGGATTCGTGTACCTGCGAGAGAATCAGGAGCTTCTGCAGCAGGCGCGCATCATCGTTAAAAAAACAATAGAGGACTCAGCCAAAGGCCAGCAACCGGTTAATTTCGATTTTGTGAAAAATAACGTGACAGATGCAGTGGCGAGATTCCTCTTCGAAAAAACAAATAAACGGCCGATTGTGATACCTGTTGTCTTGGGTGTATAAAAGTGGTACCTTCCTAGACGAAGATCCTTGAAGGGAGACTGTGCGTAATGCGGAATCAATATCGTGTACATACGGTGGCTGAGGGACCCTACGAATACGTGTCGGTCCTGCGACCAATTACCACAAACAAAAGACACGAAACGCGGGCCGATAAATACGAACTCGGTCCCGGTCTAGACGTGTATCTCAGTGCCAAAGGTCGCGTTCAGGTCATTGAGTGGGCGCAGGCTGCGTTTCTGGGACTGATTGCGCAACGAATTACGCGATTCGTGCAAATCAAAGACAAACGGGAGCTGGAGAGCCTGACTGAAAAGGAACGGGAACTATTGAAAAAAAAGATTATTGAAGTCGGCTTCTGTCCCGCTGTTTCATTGGCCAGGGGCGCGCGATAAGCACGCCCCTTTCTTCTTGACTGAGAAACTTCCGTGCCAATCTAGTTGTTAATAAACACTAGATGAGGTAGCGTAATACATGGACAGCACGAGGCAAAGATCATGCGCACAATGCTTGGTTGGTTTGGAAATTCCGCTCCGCCACCGGAGGCGAAATACGCAGTTACGACGAGGTGTCCTGAATGCGGCCGCGAACATATCACAGTCTTTCGACTGCGGCATATCAGCGACAACCTGCTGGTCAGCATCGGCAATCTCTTCCGCTACGATCGGCATTTTGATTTCCGACGTATGCGGTGGTGTTCAAATTCCGAACAAAATCCTCGCTGGTTTCCTAGGGGATGAAAAATTCTCGAGTCCGGAAAGCAATAAGCCCTTCATGTTGCAAGCGTATGAGTGCGCCTGTTATTTCTCCCCTGCTTCGCTCTGGGGAGAATTTTTTTATCAATTGTGCAGAGGTTAACGGATATTTCAACAATTCGCGTAAAATAACACCGCGCAACTGGCGCGTGGAACCTTTAAACGTCGCTTGTTTTAGATACTGTTTGCTACGGACGTTCACTTTAATTCCTCTTCGTTTTAGATGGTTGCCATAATCCATGAGAGCAGCATAAAAATCGCGTGGCTGCATTCTTGATTTTGTCAATGCTACCACGATAAGCGGTAGAATTTGCTTATCTGAAATTTTTCTCTTCCCAGAAAAACATAAATACAAAAAGACGCTTCTGATGTTCGTTTCAATAAATACTTCAGACTTGTTGAATGCAAACGCAGCAACCGCTCGCGCTGTGTAAGGACCAATTCCCGATAGTTTTTCCATCTCTTCAACCGTGTTGGGAAACGTTCCTTCGTAATCCTGCACAATACGTTTGGCAGCCTCGTGCAAGAACTTCGCGCGGCGATTATAGCCGAGACCCTGCCATACTAAGAGCACTTCAGAGAGTTTGGCTCGGGATAAAATTTCTACGCTTGGAAATCGTTTTAAAAATCTTTTATAAAATGGGACTACCCGATCCACTTGGGTCTGCTGGAGCATCACTTCGGAAACCAAAATTTTATACGGATCGCGCGTCTTGCGCCACGGTAAATAGCCTCTCCCTTCCTTTTTATAAAACGCTTTTACTTCCCTCAGCAGTCTCCTCACTCCCGCATCATAACAAAAATCCCCCGAAGGGGATTTCTGCGCGAACATAACCGATGAAGATTATGCTGCTTTCGGACGTGCCTCCGAGACCGTGAGCATGCGACCGCCGAATTCTTTGCCATTCCACATGGAAATAGCAGAATCGGCATCACCGTCATTGGCCATTTCAACGAAGCCAAAGCCTCGCGAGCGACCCGTCTCGCGGTCGGTCACAATGGATGCCGAGGCGACCTCACCCGCCTGAGCGAATGCGTCGCGAAGCTCGTCCCCCGTAGTGCGGTACGGAAGACCGCCTACGAACAATTTACGTGCCATGATGTACGCGAAAAACAATCTAGATAATACTGTTCTTCGTAAGGCGACCCTCCCTGACGCCTTTAGGGCACATTGGAGACACTTACTCGAACGCCCCTACCCTATCACAGGGTTTCAGGCTGTGCAACTACGACGAAACGTTGGTCAAAACTTCTCGCGCTTGGCACCCAGGTGCCGTCGCAAGTAATAAGGACAAGCTCCGAAGGACCGGTAGTAGTGAAAATGGAAGCCGCAGGAGCAGTATCGGCCGGATATTCGTCGGTTTCGGTGACGGTGTAGGTAATGGTTTTGCCGGAGGCATCGGACACGATAATGGTATCCCCAAGGCTGACCTGCGAGAGGTGTTCGAAAACGCCCGCGGTCGTGAGTGCGTTATCGACATGGCCGTCGATGACTGCGTTGCCCGGAGCACCAGGTTCCGATCCCGGTTCGTACCACCCGACATCGCCGAACGTTTGCGGAGTGCCCATTGAGCCGTCAGCTTTTTTACCTACTTGCTCGACGTGCGCGTTAACGCCTATGGCGGGAATCTGAAGCCTCACCGGAACGATGGGACCTGTGGCCGCGTTCGATGAGGTGCTTGTGGCTGTTGCTGGTGTTGAACTACTCGGCGTTCCAAAAAAAGAATTGCTCAAAGAAGGACTCTCCAAGAGGACTGCCGGAGCAAAAGCCACGAGCCCAGCGTTGGGCCCAAACGCCGCGGTCGCCACACGCGAGGCGATATTTGCCGCGCCGATTATCACCATGAGAAGCCCTATCGCGGCAGCAACAAGCTGCCAGACGTTCATCGGCCGCTTGTGCACCAGGACACCGCTCCTAGCTGAGGACAATAACAAAGGCTTTTCTGACATACGGGAAGGTAACGGCCCCTACGATGAGGACAGCGAGAATCGCGAAGACCATATTACTCTCACTCGCCGGCGCAAAACCGGTATTAGGGAGATGCGGAACGTACGTAGGCGTTACATATACGGGAGTGCCGGGAAGCACGGGGGATGTGGGCGGGTAGATCGGATTTACGGAGCTCGGAGGATAATAGCCGGCGACGACGTTGACGGTGCAGGAGGCGCTTTGCGAATCGTTCTGGACGGTAACGGTCTGTTCCCCCGTGGTTTCGAGTGTAGTCGTCAATGAAGGGCCGATGCTGAGATATGTGTTACTAGGAGTTACCCAATTATATGGGCCGCTGGTATTTCCCTCTGCGGTAAAGGTGACGCTTTGTCCGAGACCCACCGTCGGGCTTGAAGGAACACACGTGAGGGAGGAATTTGGGTACGGATAGGAATACGGATACGGAGTTGGATACGTGCTGTAGGAGCTTCCTGTATTTTCGATAATGACACAGGTTGCTTGCTCGCCGTTAACGAGTGAGCCATTGCAACCGGTAGAGTAGTTGGCCGCGTATCCGCTCGGACCTGTCGCGGTGACGGCATAGCCGCCCCCGACAGACACTGCCACCCCGCTCAGAGACCCCGGAAACGTGTTCGGGGTTGGGTTCTGTCCCGAAACGACAACGGTAAATGCGGACGGACTAAGCGTCGAAGTATTATACGGGTATGTATTGTTGGAATTATTATTGATTACTTCAACGTACACCTGGAGCGTTCCGGGGGTGCAGTTGTAATTGCCGGAGGCGTAGTCGTTGTTGCAGTAATTAGAAAATTGGGCGGAGACTGCGATTGGTATCAAAGCACCAAGGAGCCCCAGAACGGCGAGGGAGGCTAGAATTGAGCGGATGTGGGAGCGCAAGAATGTCATAGAAGCTTGTAAAATAAGGGTAATTAAGACGACCAGAAGGAGGAGCAGGACTTCCTACGAGGGATTATACCACTCTCATCCATCCTATGCAAGAAAGGGCTTGTTGGGCAGACACGGTATGCACAGCCTTCATTGACACTACATATTCCAGGGTATATAGTTAGTCTACCTAACTATTAGGCTATGAAAACATCTCCCACTACACTCTCGCTGTTTATCGAGGTCGGGCGCGTCATACGCACCCGTATGGAGCGTGCTCTTCCCCTGCCCTTCTCTCAATGCGAAACGCTGCGCATGGTCGGTGACCTCAAAGAGCCCAATATGCGCGACATCGCGCAGTACTTTAAAATAACTGCCCCTTCTGCAACGGCGCTGGTGAACGAATTGGTGCACGGCGGCTATATGGAGCGCAAAGGCAATGCGCGCGACCGCAGGCAAGTGCGGCTCTCACTCACCCGCAAGGGTAAGACAACCCTTCAAAGCGTCACTGAGCGGCGCAAGCGCGTTATCGGCAAAATACTTTCTTCCCTCGGCGCAGGCGATCGAGCCGATCTCAACCGAATCTTGGGCAAAATAATCGCGGACGCGTAATTTTATTATGCTTTATAATTAATAACAGATTTTGTATGGACAAATTTCTCTCCAAAGCAACCTTTCTCAACCCCATTATCCTCTCCTCCATAGGCGCGGTGGTGGTTATCGCTATAGGCAGCGCTATCTACTATCACGTTTCAACCGAAGTGCCCGCGGTAATACCCGAAGCGCCGGTGGCGACCTCAACACCCATCGTTGGCAACGGCGTCGTTGATCCGGCACAGAACCCCAACCTGGCATTCCAAAGCGGAGGCCGAGTCGCTGATATTTCGGTGGCGGTGGGAGACACGGTATACGCGGGTGAAGTTCTCGCAACGCTCGATAACGCTCAATTGCAAGCACAGCTCGACCAAGCATCCGCGGACGTAGCGTCACAGCAAGCCCAATTGGCGCAAATGCAGATAGGCCCGCGGCAAGTCGATATTGAGTCGGGGCAAACAGCGGTATCCCAGGCAAGCACCACGCTAGTCAATTTCTATGCCAGTATCCCGGCAAATATCGCGCAAGCCTACGACGAGTCCTTCAGCGGCGTCTCAGGCGACACCGACACGCTTTTCAGCGGACCCGATACGGCATCCCCGAGCCTTATATTCTCCACCATAAACAACCAACTTGCGGTCAATGCCGTCAATGACCGATCCGAAGTCAACGGGTTCCTGAGCACGTGGAGCACTGAAGCAAACGCGTTGTCTGAAAATTCTTCAACGGGAGACATTGACGCGGCACTGAAGAACTCGATCGCGAACTTAGAGGTGGTGCGCACCTACAGCGATGATTTGCTTCTGGCGCTCGGCAACGCGGTACCGTCGGGTACGTTCTCTGCAAGCTCTATAGCGTCCGCGCAAGCAAGCGTCGCCACGCTGCGCGACACCGTCAACGGACTCATTTTGAGTCTGCAAGGCGAGCAGCAGCAAATCGCGAGTGATGAGCTAGCCATCCAGTCGGCACAGGACTCGCTCAACGAAACACTCGCGGGTTCGACTCCGCAAGCTATCGAGGCCCAAGCCGCGCAAGTGGCGGCCGCTCAGGCCAATGTCGAAAATTACCAAGCGCAGATAGCGGATGCGGTCGTGGTGGCGCCATTTGCCGGCACGGTCGCGAGCGTCCAAGTCCAGGTGGGAGATATCGTCCCTCCCAACACGGTGGCGATATCGCTCAATCCAAATAGTCCGCTTCAAATAGACGCGTACTTCTCGGAGCTTCAGGTGACGCAAATACAGCTGGGAGCGCAGGCTCAAGTAACGCTCGACGCCTACGGCAATTCAGAAGTCTTCCCCGCACAGGTCATCACCGTCGATACCAGTCCGAGTCAAGACCCGAGCCAACCCACGGGCGTTCTGGGCTACAAAGTGACGCTCCAATTCGCCAAGAGCGATCCGGCGATAACGTCGGGTATGACCGCGAACGTAACCATTTCCACGCAATAAAAAATTTATGTCTGATACCAAAGAAAAAAAACCGCTCGACCGCCGCATACTGGCGCTCGCGGCCTTCATCATAGTGGTCATAGGAGGCGGCATCGGCGCGCTCGCCTATATCACCGCATCGAGTAAAACGGTGTATATCGATGACGCGACCATATCCGCGCCTCTAGTTGATCTCTCCCCCACCGATCCGGGCGTGCTCAACGCCGTCTACGTTTCGGAAGGACAAATCATCCCCCCTAACACAGTAGTCGCTGAAGTGGGTACTGAACTTCTAAAGTCGACTGCAGGCGGTCTCGTGGTGACGGTCAATAATAATATCGGCGAGGAAGTCTCCCCCACGGACATCATCGTGGAGACCGTGGACCCCACGCAGCTTCAAGTCGTCGGGCAGGTGCAGGAGAATAAAGGCCTGGTCGATATTGCCGTCGGAGACAAAGCGACCTTTACCGTCGACGCATTCGGGGGTGAACAATTCCCGGGTATAGTGTCGGAAGTCTCTCCTACCGCACAAAGTTCCGATGTCGTCTTTGACGTCAGCGATCAGCGAGAGGAGCAGAATTTCGACATCAAAGTACAGTACGACACGTCGCTGTATCCTCAGCTCAAAAACGGTATGTCGGCGAGAATCTGGGTGTTCAAGCAATAACATGCCTGAGGAGAACAGCAGCGTTAAATGGATCGTACTCGCGACGGTCATTTTCGGAACCTTCCTCGGGAGGCTGGATCAGACCGTCGTTAACTTGGCGCTTCCGAAAATAATTGGCGATTTCAATATCAGCGTGACGGACGCCGCATGGATAGGGACGGCCTACATTTTGGCCAACGCCGTGTTCGTTCCCGTGTGGGGAAAGCTCGGCGACACCGCGGGTCGCAAGCGCATTTATCTCATCGGCTTCATAGGATTTACGATAGCGTCGGGGCTGTGCGCAATCGCCTGGAACCTGAGCTCGATGATCGTGTTTCGCGTCATTCAAGGATTCGCGGTTTCTGCGGATTATCCGACCGCCATGGCGATAATCACGATAACCTTTACCGAGGCAAAGCAACGCGCCCAGGCGCTCGGCATTTGGTCGGGGGCGTTCGCCGTCGCGGCCGTATTTGGGCCGCTCATCGGGGGCCCGCTCATCGACAATTTCAGCTGGCGGTCGGTGTTCTTTATTAATATTCCGCTTGGTATCATCGGCCTCCTCTTGGCGTTTACATTCGTGAACGAGTCGGTCGGCGAGAAAAGGAACGTCAAATTCGACTGGTGGGGGTCGCTTACTTTGGGTGCCGCGCTCGCCACCCTCGTGTTGGTGCTCGACCAAGGACAAACCTGGGGCTGGACCTCAACCCCGAGCCTCTTGTGCTATATCGGCACCATTATCTTCGCTCTTATCTTTTACTACGTGGAGCTTTATCAAGCGGAGCCAATTGTGAATCTCGATTTCTTCAAAATACCCACGTTCGTCTACACGATGCTCAATAATTTTATCGTCTTCATGGCCCTTATCGGCGCCATATTCCTTATCCCGCTCTTCGCGGAAAACTTCCTGGGCTACAGCGCAACCCAAACCGGTTATCTGTTTATTCCGCTCGCGATTGCACTCATGATTGCGGCGCCCTTGGGTGGGCGGCTCATCGGCAAAGTAAAACCCGGCTACGTGATATTCCTGAGCACCTTTTTCTCCGGGGTCGGTATATTTTTGCTTTCCTACATAGATCCGCGTTGGGCGGCGATAGACATCATCATTCCCATGTGCATTATGGCTTTTAGCCTCGGGTTCGGCATGGCCCAGCGAACCAACCTTATCGCTATCGCCGTTCCACAAAAAGATATCGGCGAGGCTTCCGCGGTGTTGGCGTTGGTGCGCAATATCTCCGGCGCTTTCGGCCTTGCGATATTCAGCACCTTGCTTACCAATTCCATAAACTCCAACGTCCTTGCCACTGCCCAGCACAGCATTCTCAATGTGGTGACCCCGCAGAATCTCCAGACGTTTATCGGACTCATCGAGCTGAAAGCTCAGGTCGCCTCCTACGGCCTCGTGTTTGAGGTGGCCGCCCTTATGGTTATGATCGGTTCTTTTACCGCCCTTCTTATCACTGTCCCGCACGACGCGATAACCCATGAGCACCATGTAATCGCGGAAGGTTGACAGAGCGCTGTTAAAAAAGAATACTTTGGAGCAGACGCGTAACAAGGGGTACCGGCAATGGGCAAGAGGACCGAACACGCTTTCGTCTATCTTGAGAATAGCGAGGGAAGACTCCTCTTGGTAAAGACCAAAAAAGGAGAATGGGGTCTTCCGGGTGGAGAGGTCGAGGACGAGGAAGATCCTCGCGACGCCGCAATACGGGAACTTGAAGAGGAAACCGGTATTGATGGGTGGATAGTGGATTTTGTCGGGGTATATCCAGCGCCTTATCGCAACGATACAACGTATGTGTACACTGCAAAAACAAAAAACTTCACCCTCAAAGAACCGGGGGATGAAATAGTGGAGTCGGGATTCTTTCCCAAGACTTCACTCCCCCAGCCCAGATCGGCGAGCGCGAATATTCGACTTCAGGATGCCTTACAACGGAAGCGGGGTATACATCGGGTCATTATAAAACCGGGAGTGGAGGGTTAGGAGGTCGCGCGTTGTGCGGCCTCTTTTTTAATAGATCCACCTTGAGAGCAAATAGACGAGGAAGGTTATGGTGGTGATGAAGAAGCTCACCGGATACGGAAGATAGAAGGAGATAAAAAGTCCTACCCAGGTGGCGAAGAGGGCGACCGCTATCGCTATGACTATCCCCTGCACGGGGCGGCGAGCTACCCGCTGAGCTATCGCCGCGGGAGTAACCATGAGCGCGAATATGAGAAGTACGCCGACGACTTGTACCGCAATTGAGGTTGCGACTGCTACGAGAAGCATGAAGGCGAGCCCGATCCAGAAAATGGAGATGCCTTTCGCTTCCGCGACATCCTCATCAAGAGACGTGAAAAGAAGAGGACGATACAGAGCGGCCGTGACTGCCAGAAGCAGGAGTCCCGCGATAAGCGTCACCCACACGTCGCCGCTGCTGATGCCCAATATTTCGCCGAACAGAATCGAGTAGGCTTCGGTGGCGTAGCCGGAGTAGAGGCTTATAAAAAGAACGCCGAGACCAAGCATGAATGCCAGCACGGTGCCTATCTGCACGTCGCGACTGGCCGCCTTGCGACCAAGTGTTGCCATGGCGATACCTCCCCCGCAGGTAAATACCAGAAGTCCGATAATGGGGCTGAGTCCAAAGAGAACCGCTCCGGCGGCCCCCGCAAAACCGATATGTGAGAGCGCGTGCGCGGCAAAAGAAGAGCGGCGCAGAACAACAAAGTAGCCGACGATGCCGGCGACAATGGCGACTATGGTACCCGCTTCAAATGCGTGCACCATAAAATCGTACTGCAGCATGTTCTGCAAATCGCTCAGGATATTGAAACTGAAGAGCGTGCTATTCATGATGAGTAGAATCTTCCGTACCGATGATAGCTATCCTTCCCTTTGAATCGCGCAGCACTTCAACCGGCGTGTCATACAAACGGCTCAGCGATTCCGAGGTCAGCACTTCGTGTGGCTTCCCCGTAGCGATGCGGCCGTTTGCCACGTACATGACCCGGTCGAGCACCGGAAGCAAAGGATTTATGTTGTGGGCGATAAGGAGCACGGTGACGCCGTGCGAGCGCACGACGTCATTAATGAGTTGCACGAAATCCGACTCCCGCCGTAAGTCAAGGTTGGCGAGCGGCTCGTCCAAGAGAAGTATGTCGGGTTTACCAACCAATGCCTGGGCGAGAAATATACGCTGCAACTCTCCACCTGAGAGAACACCAAGCGGGCGGTGCGCTAGTTCTTCCGCGCCGACTGTCTTCAGCGCCTTGAGTGCATGCGTTTGCGCCTCATCAGAGGTCCCTATTCCCCATTTCGTCCCATCAAATCCCAAGCGTACCAATTCAAGCGCTTCAATAGTCGTCTCGCTGTCGATGTAATGACGTTGCGGCACGTATCCTATGCGCGGATTACCGCGAGCCGGCGTGTTGCCAAATAGCGAAAGAGACCCTGCGAGCGGCTGAGCCAATCCTAACAGCAGACGAAATAGCGTCGTTTTGCCGGTGCCGTTGGGACCGAGTACCGCGACGAACTCACCCTTCTGTATGGAGAAAGTTGCGTCTTTCCAGACTGTTTTTCCGCCGTATCCTCCCGAGAGGTTCTCCGCGGCAATGACTGTATGTTCCATCAATTATTGTCCCAGCGCCTGTGCATTGAGCGCGTTTTGGAGGTCAATGAGTTCGGCGTTCATCCATTCCTGGAATGTCGCATCCGGGGGCTGAATGGTTTCGGTAACGCCAATGACCGGAATACCCTCCTGTGCCGCGAGCGCTTTCATGCTTTCCGTCAGCGGCGTAACGGTCTGCTCATTGTATACCAGTACTTTCACCTGCCCGCTTTTGAGCTGATTTTCGAATTGAACGATGCTCGCAGCGGGCGGATCGTTTCCTTCCGCGACGGCATCGATAAAAGCAGGCGGGGAGACCAGATTGAGTCCCGCAGCATTAGCTAAATACATGAAGATGGATTCGGTCGAAGCGACCTCGGTGCCCCCGAATTGCTGCTTTATCGCCGCGATGCGTCCCTGGTATTCGGCCAAATTAGACTGCAATGTCGCATAATTTTGGCGATAATATGCGGCATCAGCCGGATCCAGCGCGATAAGGTCGCTCTCCATTTGGGCTATCGCCTGATTGACGTAGGCGGGGTTGTACCACAGATGCGGATTGCCGCCGTCCGGGACTCCAACGAGATTAGCTACGTTGAGCACTTTTCGATTTGGATTGCTGCTGCCGGCGCTGAGGAGCTTATCGGCCCAGGTGTCGTAGCCTGCGCCGTTTTCAATGACGTAATCGGCTGTCGCGATAGCGCGGGCGTCCGCAGCGTTGCTTTCATATTCATGCGGATCGGCGTTTGGGTCCGACACAATACTGAGAACTTGCACATGCGAACCCCCTATTTGGGAGACCAGACTGCCCCAAAAATTTTCCGCCGCCACGACCTGCAATACGTTTCCCGAAGAAGACGTGGCGGTGCTGCTGGGAGCAGGGTTACGGCTGAGGAAAAAAAAACCACCTCCGACGATAATGATGATAACGAGAATCCCGATTAACCAATTTTTATTCATATGCATTTAAGAGCACCTGGCGCACAGGCCGAAGAGCTCCATTGAATGACTGCTAACGGTTTTAAACGAGCTTGATTTTGTGGTTACTTTTTTGACCACTGACTCGCAGAACGCATCCGAGAAATCTTCCATGGTGCCGCAGTCGGTACATATGACGTGATGGTGATGTTTTTTTCCTGCGTATTCATACTGTACGCCGCCCTGGCGCAAATCAACGCGGGTGACAATTCCCTGCTTCGAGAGACTCTCAAGCGCACGGTACAGAGTTACTTGGTCGAGTAAGTCTCTCCCCGCGCGCTTAAGAATATCCCGAATACTTAAGGGTTTCCCGGCGTCTTTGAGAATTTGGAGCAATCGAAGACGCCCCGGCGTTATCCGATAGCCCTTCTCTCTGAGAATGTTGCTGAGGTCCTCCATGCCTCTATGCTACACTAACGCAAATTATTTGCAATAGTCTTTTATATGAGTTAAGCTGCCCTATATATGAAACTGGCATTTCTGGGTAAAGGCGGATCGGGTAAGTCGACTATGGCGACGGCGGTTGTGCGGCAGCTTCGCATGCGCGAGGTGCGGGTCCTTGCCATAGACGCCGATCACAATATGGATCTCTCCTACAATCTGGGAGCGGAACCTTCTCTCTTCCTGGGAAGCGATCCAGACCGCATAAAAGAATACGTGGGGTCCGCGCGGGTCGGTACGTACGGGGACGCACTAAAGGTAGGAAAAGAAAAGCATATCTCTTTTACTCTTTCTCCAGCCGACGAGTTTACCCGAAGCGTATCCATTGAGTTGGAGGATGGTCTGCGACTCATGACTGCGGGACCGCATACTGACCGGGTGCGCACCCAAGAAGCATGCAGTCACTCTTTGGCTGCTCCTCTCAAAGTGTATTTACCTCTCCTTAAACTCAAACAAAATGAAGCGGTAGTTATAGATGAACGTGCAGGAACTGATCCGGTTGCTACCGGCATCCTTTCCGGTGTTGATTTGGCAGTCATAGTCCAAGAACCAACCATAAACAGCCGGCGCGTGGCTGGGCAGATACGGCGCGAGCTGGAATTGGCCGGAGTAAGGCACATCATCGTGGACAACAAAGAGGCGGGCGTGGAAGCCGATACTGCGCGAGCGACGGAAGCGATTTTCACGCACGCGTTGTAGATGCTGTTAGCGTGCCCTCCGAAATATATGGCGGAGGGCACGCTGGCAAGATCGCCAGCGATTGTTCTTTAGGAGAAAAATCATGTCGTTTCCTTCGGTAACGCGGCACGTCGCGCAAGGCAAAACCGGTTTCGAGGCACTCCTTGCCGCAGTAAAGGAAGACTGTCCCGAGGCGATGGAATATCTGCATCGCAAGGCGCATCAGGCAAAGGATTCCGGCCAGCCGGTGCTGTGGAGCGAGGATCCGAATTCCAGGCTCGGCAAGCAGCTCATCCGTATCCACGCTTCGGACGCCGTGCGCCCTCTCGTGCAAGAGCATGTCTGCCACAACATGGAACTCACGTTCGTGAACTGTTGCAGCGGACAGGTCGGCGGAAAAAAGAAAGACCCATTGGAACTCGTGCAGTTCCAGATCGAGTGCCAGGCCGGCCCTATCGCCTACGCCGATTGTTAGTGCTTGTGCGAATGCCCCTCTCCTTCTTGGCGGGGGGTTCTTTCTTTTCCGTAGAGTATATACACGGCTACCAGCGTAGTTATCGGCACCGCCAAAATGAGACCAATCGACCCTATCATCGTGCGGATGATTTCGGTCGCGAACAATTCCTGATTGATGGTCACGGTCAGGGATTGCTCCGAGGTGAGTTTGAATAACAAAAGTAATGGGAGCGAAGCGCCGACGTAGGCTATCGCGAGCGTGTTGACGAGGGCCCCTATATGCTCGCGCCCGATGCGCAGTCCCCGTTTCGTCACCTCGGCACGCGTGAGATGTTTTCCTACCATGTAGAGCTCCTCAATAGCGACCGCCTGGCTTATCGCCGCGTCATAGAGAACGCCGAGGAGACCTATCATCAGACTCCCCAGAAGGACGCTCACCAGATTGATGCTGCCGTTGGTGTCGAAACTGAGATCCGACGCTTCCTCGGTGGAGAAGCCCGTGAACTGCCCGTAATGGACCGCGCCCCAGGCCAAAGCGCCGGTGATGAGTATGGTGATGAGCATGCCGATGACCGCCGCAGTGGTGATTTTGTTAAATCCGTGCGTGATGTAGGAGCCGACGACGATAATGAGGGAAGAGGCGCCGAGGCTGAGGAGAACCGGCGAATAACCGGCTAAAATGCCAGGGAGCAGCACGTAGCCGATAAAGAAAAAACTGGCGATGAGCCCGAGTAATGCGCGTATCCCTTGCTTGCCGCCGAATATAAAAAGACAGGCGATGAAAAGTCCGACGAAAAATTCCAAGACCGGGATGCGGTAGGGCTCCCCCACCGAATAGGTGTCAACGCCACTTAGGGTATCAACTTCGTGTCGCAGATAAAACACGTCGCCCGGCTTCATAAGGAGGAAATCGTTGTCGACGGTGAGGACTTCGCCCACCGCAGCTCCCTCCAAAATCTCCACTTTTATCGTCTGATAATTCTCGGGGGTGGCGGTACCCGGGATTTGCTCGACTTGGGAGCTTAATACCTGGAGCACCTTCGCTTTAACATACGTTACGGTGTCAGGTACCGGAGTCTGCGCATGCGCCAGAGGTGCGGAGACAAAGAGCGTTGCTACAAGCGCCGTCGAAAGTAAAAAGGCTCGCATCAAGATATGATACAAGCCTTTCTACGTTTAAACCAATGAAGTCTTAATCGTGCTCAAACACAGAGACCAAACGGTACGTGCCCGAACCCGCAAGCGCCAAGCCGAAGGAGAGTACCATGAGCAGGAACTCGAGCTCGTGCGCGCTCCAGCCGCGTCCGAGTCCCGTGATGAATATCGCGACCAGCATTTCGATGCCGAGCACGACACCCGCCACCCGCGTTCCGATGCCGAAGATAAACATAATGCCTCCTACTATCTCGATTATGGCGAGAAAGGTGGTGAGCTCCGGCGGAAAGCCAAAACCCCTCTGAAACATCATCTGCGTCATGGACAGACTCTGCCATTTCATGAGCCCGTGGGCGAAGAAGACCGCGCCCGTGCCGATGCGAATAAGGAGGAGCCCGAGGGAGCGTCTATACCAATATCTGCTCATGCGCTGAAACATACGTACGTCTATAAGTTACTGATAGTACTCATCAGTATATAACACAACACCCCGCCATAGGCGGGGTGTTGTGGAGAAAATCGCGGAGGAAAATTACGGGGTGACCGTCGTAGTCGAGGAGGCCGAGGCACTCGTGTTTGCCGAGAAGCCCTCAAGTCCGTTGACGATAATCGTTATATCCTTGCGTGCAGCCTGCAAATCGGCCGTTGCTGTCTGAAGGTCGGCGCGTGCCGCTTTAAGAGCCGCCTCGTTGCTGGCCATAACGCTGGCAACACCATTGTCCGGCTGGAGCGACGCGGTAGTACTTACCGAAGCCTGCGCTTCGGTTTGTGCATTAGTCATCTGAGTACTCATGTCGGTGAGCGCGGCGGCTTCTACGGTGATGTTATCGCCCGCTGCGGAATCTGTCTGAATGAGCGTCTGGAGTTTGCTGCCCAAGGTCGACATCATGCCGACGATGGTAACAATGCGATCGGCCGATGCGGCGATGCGGCCCTGCGGGAGGATAAGCGCGTAGACGCGGTAAGAAACCGTAATCGAGTGAATATCGGTCTTGAGCGACGCCAACGTGGTATCGGCATCAATAGTCGACTGAAGCGCGGTAAGTACGTTTATTTCGTTTTCTATCGTACCGGAGAGACTCGCCTTAAAGCTCGCCGTAACACTCTGCATCGCCTGAACGCGAGTGTTGAGAGCGGTAAGAGCCGTAATGCGGCGTTGTATTTCCGTGTTGGCACGGGTGACTGCCGCTTGTTCACCGGCGGTGAGCGTCACTGAGGTGTTGGTATTGGCGGTGACTCCAGCCGAAGTGCCGGAAGATCCCGTGCTACCCGTAGCGCCGGTGGTGACCGTTGCCGAGGCTCCGAGACCGGCGGTGACGCCAGTCTGCGCGAGAGCAAGAGCGGGAGGCACGGCGAGAAGACCTGCGAGGGTAACGGCAAGAGCAATATTTTTTGTCTGTGTCATGGTGTTGTGGTGTTGTGGTTAACGAGTAATTTAATACGACTGCTGTACAGGCTGATCATTAAGGCTCGAGTCGACGTTCGCATTGTCAGAGTTAAGTCCCTGCATCTGCGAGTCTATGGCTGCCGTGTCCTGGCTTATGCCCGCGGCCGACGTGTCGGTGGAGGCACTCATGCCGTCAGCCTGGCCCGGGGTAGTGGCTTGCTGTGTCGTCGTTGCGGTAGTGCTTACTGCCTGCTGTGAGTTGCTGCCTCCAAGCCGACCGCTCCACCACAGGAGTCCCGCCGCGACCAAGACCACTACAACGATCCCTATAATCCATTTTGTCATATACAAGTAAAATTAAATGTAAACTGCTAAAAAAGTACTTAGACAGTATACCCCACTGCTTTATGACGTCTATAAAGGGCTCCTCTTACAACTCTTTTTTAGCCAAATGTAAAGGTATACGCTTGAAGCCCCGGGTTGAGCACCTTTATTTCCAGCGTATGCGCCCCGGCAGTGGGGTCGCTTATAAGATTGTAGAGCCGGTCGGCCTGTATGACTGCCGTCGACGTTGTAGGATTGACGTCGCTTCCCGCGTACTGGCCTACGGGCTGGCCGTCGCGGAATACTTCGATAGTGACCGGCGAAGAGCTCGCGGCCGCTACTAAATATAGATTGTGTGCGTCGTAGAGATATTCGATGGTTTCATTGCTATCCTGCGACTGTGCGTACTCCGGTTCGATATCCCAGTTGCCGCCCAGATAGAGCGTATCAGGTTGTATATCGCTCGGCTCAGGAAGCGTAAAATTCTGTGGGCCACTTTGACCTTGCGGACCGTTGCCGAGATATTCGTTGCGGTTGGATCCAAAGTAGGTCTCAGGACTTTGTATGGCATTAAGATCATCTTGCGGCAAGTTCACCGTGCTCGTTGAAATGTCAGCGGTAGTGCTGCCGAGTTGATAGGCTCTTTGTGCTAGCGCCTGCTGTATCGCTGCTTCAGTCACGTTATAGTCTCCCTCGCCGGATTCTTGGTACACGATGTATCCGTTGATATCTATGAGATAGTCATTGGGCCAGTACTCGTTGCCGAACGCGTTCCAAGTGTCGTAGTTGTTATCCTGCACGACCGGATACTGGATGCCGAGTCTTTGTATGGCGGCTTCGACGTTTGACGTAAGGTGTTCAAAGGCGAACTCGGGAGTCTCCACTCCGATAATGACGAGACCTTCGTTTTTGTATTTCGCATACCAGGCGTTGAGGAACGGTATGGTACGTAAGCAGTTGATGCAGCTGTAGGTCCAGAAGTCGACGAGCACCACGTCCTTGCCTTTAAATTGCCCTATCGTAATGGGTTGCCCGTTGGTGTTGAGATATCCGGTGATGCCCGCGAGCTCTGGCGCCTTTTGATACTCCTGCGCCTCCTCAGCCGGGGTCAGAAAACCCATCGGTGTTGTGGTCGCCTCCCCTACCGAGGGCTGCGGATTTCTTGCTTCAAGGAGTACCTGCTCTATCTGCGTGACGTCGAGGAAGCCAGCATGCGAGAGAAGCGAAGATTCAATGGTCGTGCTGTAGCCAGTGATGATAACGAGACCGATGATAATGAACAGAGCGCCGATGACGCGCTTAAACCATCCGCGCGGGTCCGACGCAATGCCGAGCGCAATCACGATGCGCTGGCCGAGGACGGAGACAGCGAGCAGCGAAATAATCAGACCGACGCAGTACGCAAGGAGATATACGACACCCTCCGCCGGATGCACAGGAAGCACGGTCGCAAGCACAATGAAGTACGTTGGCGAGCAGGAAGAGAAGACAGGTCCGAGCGCCGCGCCCATGATGATGTCGCCGATGACATTTTGCCTTGTATAGCCCTGTGCGAGTAGCCGATTACCTTGTAAGTTTATTTTGTTCGCGAAGGAAAACCGCTCCCAGAGTCCGGGGAAAAGTGTCACGAGACCGAAGATAATGAGAAGACCGCCCGAGACGATGTCCCAAAATTCCTGCGGCACGTTTATAAACAGCGTGGACGCTTTAAGAAGAAGCGTGAAGGCGAAGACCGAGGCGCCGAGCGACGCCGCGATGATAAGAGCCCGCCATACATTGGGTTTACCCGAGACTGAACCGCCGATGATGACCGGCAGAAGCGGCAACGTGCAGGGCGCGAGAACCGTAAGCAAACCTGCAACAAATGCGATAAGGAACAACGTCATACCTAATTTTAGTGTTGCATCATGGTATCCGTGGCACCCATCATATCATCAGAGGAACTTGCTATCATAGTAGAAGAGCCCATCATATCGGTGGAAGAACCCATCATGTCCGACGAGGACGCCTCCATCATCGGGCCGGAATTCTGCATCATGACATCGCTTCCCTGCGTCTCCTGCGACTGATACCAATAATATCCACCCCCGATCACGATAACCGCGCACACGAAACCGATAATATATTTTGTCATAAGCCCAGTATAGTCAGGCGGCATGAAGATGTAAAGTTTACTTTACATCTGTTATCCACATCTAGAGACTGCGATCGCTGTAGATACGAGTGCCGATTTTTGCCAGGATCATGAGAATAAGCGCGAGTACCAGCCATGGGTCTACACCCTGCGTCACCGCTTGGGAGGTAATACCGACGACAAGGACCCCAGAGCCGACCAGAAAGGCTCTGCGTCCGGCGAGTGCGCGGTGGCTCATGTCTCGCTCATCGACAGCGTTTTCTCTGAGAACAAACACCGCAAAGAGACAAAAGACTCCGAGCACGGCGACGCGCAGCAGCATCAACACCGAGTTGGGCATTTCCATGCGGCTAGGCATGAGGATCAATATGGAAAGAATAATCAAACCAAGTGCAGTAATGAATTCGAGAAAATTATTTTTCATAAGCGATGGTGAATAAATCTTCGACGGACAGTTTAAAGAATCTTGCTATTTTTATGGCCAGCAGCACCGACGGCGTATATTTTCCGCGCTCTATCGCGATGATAGTTTGGCGGCTTACCGACACCTTTTCAGCCAATTCTTCTTGTGTGACGCCGCGCTCCATGCGTATTTTTTGAACCGAGTTCGTAATATATGCCGCCATAACTCCCGTTTGCAAAGTATACGCTCTTTGGTATGGTGTGCACAGACGTTGTTTTCAACACAGAGCGAAAGGTATAATGGGAAATGGCACACGACTCCATTCTTATCGTCGACTTCGGTTCGCAGGTAACCCAACTCATCGCGCGCAGAGTGCGTGAGGAGAAAGTGTACTGCGAGATAATCCCCTACCAGAAAGCGCACGTGGCGCTCAAGCGACTTCGACCCAAAGGAATTATCCTTTCGGGAGGACCCGCGTCAGTGCTTGACGCTGATGCGCCGCTTGCTCCGGTAGTCTTCCACGCAGGTGTACCTATGCTTGGCATCTGCTATGGACAACAACTCATGGCGCATCAGCTGGGCGGCAAGGTTGAAGGCGGACACCATCGTGAATTCGGTCAAGCGGACATAAACATCAAACACTCCTCCCCTCTTATTGAAGGCGTATGGAAAGTCGGAGATGGGGGAAACCGCTACCCCGTGTGGATGAGTCACGGCGATCGTGTCACGAGGCTGCCGGAAGGATTCAGTATCGTCGGTACTTCCGAAAATGCTCCTATGGCCCTCATTGCGGATGAATCGCGCAGATTCTATGGCGTGCAGTTTCATCTTGAAGTGGAACACACGCCGCAGGGAGGCGCGATTATAAGCAACTTCGTCCGCAACATCTGCGGGTGCAGGGGCGATTGGACCATGGCAAACTTTCGCGAAGAAACTATAAAAAGAATCCGAAAGCAGGTCGGCAGGAATAAAGTGATATGCGGACTCTCGGGCGGCGTTGATTCGGCAGTCACTGCCGTTCTCATTCACGAAGCCACAGGCGAGCAACTCACCTGTGTGTTCGTTGATCACGGCCTCCTGCGTCTCAACGAGGCCGAGGAAGTAGTGTCGCTCTTTCGCGACCACTACAATATCCCGCTTGCCTACACGGACGAGAGCGAGATGTTCCTGGAGGCCCTGCGCGGGGTAACAGATCCCGAGCAGAAGCGAAAAACCATCGGTAAGCTCTTTATCGATGTGTTCGAAGCCAAAGCCAAGACATTTGGCGGGGTCGGGTTTTTGGCGCAAGGAACGCTCTATCCCGATGTTATCGAAAGCGTATCTGTGCGAGGAGGACCTTCGGCGACGATAAAGTCGCACCACAACGTCGGCGGCCTTCCCGAACGAATGAATATGAAGTTGGTGGAGCCTCTGCGCGAACTCTTCAAGGACGAAGTGCGCATGCTCGGCCGTGAGCTCGGTCTGCCTCAGGGTTTCGTCGGAAGACATCCCTTCCCCGGACCCGGTCTCGGAATCCGTATGCCGGGCGAGATTACGCGAGAGAAACTTCTCTTGCTGAGACTCGCCGATGCCATATACATCGAGGAGATCCGCAGGGCCGGACTCTACGACAAAATTTGGCAGGCATTCGCGGTGCTGTTGCCGAGCAAAGCGGTTGGGGTTATGGGGGACAAGCGCACCTATGACCATGCACTGTGGCTGCGGGCGGTGACGTCGGTCGACGGCATGACGGCGGATTTCTATCCGTTCGACATGCAGTTTCTCGCCAAAGTAACTAACCGCATCATCAACGAGGTCAGAGGCATCAACCGCGTCGCCTATGACACCACCAGTAAACCTCCCGGCACTATAGAGTGGGAGTAAGAGTTACACCCTCCCGACTGGGAGGGTGTTTTTTTATTTCCCTTCTCCTCCGTGCTCTTTAGCGTACTCAGCGAGCGCCTTGGCGTCGCTTTCGGCAAATTCGAGACTCATTGAGTTCATACAATAGCGCATGCCGGTTTTAGTGGGACCATCGTTGAAGAGATGGCCTAGATGCGAGCCACAATTGGAGCAGACTACTTCGGTGCGTCGCATACCCATGGAGGAATCATCAATTAATTTCACTGAGCCGGGGATGGCGTCATCGAAGCTCGGCCAACCAGTGCCGGAATCAAACTTGGTATTAGAGGCAAAAAGCGCCTGGCCGCACGCGGCACAACGGTACATGCCGTCACGCTTTTCTTTAAGCAGCGCGGCGCTAAAAGGGACTTCAGTCCCCTTCTCCCGCAGCACGTGATACTGCTGAGGAGTGAGCTTCTGCTTCCAACCCGCTTCGTCTTTTGGCATGTCATCCATAGCGGCAGTATATCATTGCGGCTGCGTTGAAATGCCACTCCCGCTAATCGGAATTTGAGGACCTAAATATTCCGGCACGCGGTTGGTCATTATGTCGAACGCGGCCTTAACCGAGGCCGGTATTTCGCGCACATAGTTAAAGAAGTACTGAATGCCCTGCCCCGCGCTCATACCCACGGCTTGGATGCCCAGCGCATGGGCGATAAAAAGGGCGCGAGGCAGGTGAAAGGCCTGAGAGACCACGATGATTGAAGTTACTCCGAAAATAGCACGCGCCCGATACATGCTTGAATAGGTATCAAATCCTGCATGATCAAGAAAAATATTCTCTGTAGGAACACCATGCGCAATGAGATAGGCGGCGACCGGATCCACTTCATCGTGGCTGAGCGTCGCATTGTCGCCGCTGACAAGAATTTTGGAAACTTTTCCCCCTCTATACAAGGCAAGCGCCTCATCCACCCGCTCTTGAAAGATCGGTGAGAGCATGCGCTGTCCGGTGACCGAAGCACCTAGTACGACCGCAACCGGCTCTTGGGGTACCGCCGCTATTGAGAAATACATATACGGCCACATCACTACTTGTAGATATGCCCACAACCCGAGCATACATCCCACTACGAAAAGACAAACAAGGAGACACCAGCGCAACAGTGTTGCAGCGTCAGTCATAGCGAAAGTAGCACTATACAACTTTTACTCGCGAAGCGGAACGACGTCGCTCAGCGCCCCGGCGTTTGCAGGAATGACACACAATACCTTGCCCGTTATTTTGAAATTATCTTTGAGAATGATAGGTTTATACTTCGGATCCTTGGACTCCGGATAAAGAATGGTGACGCCGTCCAGGCGCTCCAGTCGTTTGACGGTGACCATGTCCCCCACAATTGCGGCGACGCGGTCACCGTTTTTAACGTCATCGGTGAACTGGACCAAAATATAGTCGCCGCTGTGTATACCGGCGTCGAGCATGGAATCGCCCACCGCGCGTACGGCCACTATCTCTCCTGATTCCTCCACTATTTTCTTATCGACTTCGATGAACTCGTCATGCTGCTCCTGGGCGAACACGGAGAGGTCGTCGCAGCCGACATTGGCGATGACGGGAATAGAGACGGTTCCCCAGCCGCCGTCGGCGTTGCGCAACTCTATGTTGCGCCACATATTTTTGCGCCTCACGATGTAGCCCTTGTTCTCCAGTATCTCCAGATACTGCACCACCGTGCGAATAGATCTGAGTCCCAGGTTCTTGGAGAGTTCCTCAAGCGTTGGCGGCTCGCCCTTGGCCCTTATGTAGAGGCGAATATTGTCGAGCACCCGCTTTTGTTTATACGTGAGCAATTGTTGCATATACCAAGCCTAACACCTGTTTAGGCTTTGGATACACAAATTACATAACTCCTGTGGATAACTACGGGTGGTGATGGGGCTCGTGCATGGAGAACAGGTCTGCCCATTTGAGCTTGGCGACCCCGAAAAGGTAGATAATCTCCAGTATTCCCAAGGTATTAATGACCAGGAGTATAACAAACCACCAATACTGACCGCGCCTGGCGCTGTGCCAAAGGCCTAGACCTTTCCAGAAGATAGACCAGAGGACAAACAGGAGGATAAGGGGCGCGAAAGCCCCTAACCAGCCCGGACCGCCGCTGTACATCATGCTATTAAATCCCGCCCCGCCCCAGTTGTGCATATACATATGCTTTTAGTATACCCCTATTTAAGAGTAATACTCTCCAGTACCACCGGGGTGAGTGGACGGTCCTGGGAGTCTACGGGCACGTTGTTTATGGCAGTGACGACGCTCATGCCGGCTATGGTCTGGCCGAAGACCGTGTAGGCACTATTGAGGCTCGGGTTATTGACCGCGTTTATAAAGAACTGGCTGCTGCCGGAGTTGGGTTGCCCCGTGTTGGCCATGGCGATTGAGCCCGCCACGTTGTTATTGCTTGGCGTTATCTCATCTGGAATGGTGTAGCCAGGGCCCCCGGTTCCCCACTGTGCCTCGTCAGCGTCGTTTTTGGTCAGAGGATCTCCGCCTTGGTCCATGAAGCCCTCGATGACGCGATGGAACTTCGTGCCGTTGTAGAAGCCGCTTTCGGCAAGCTTGATGAAGTTGGCGACGGTGATGGGCGCCTGGTCGGGATAAAACTGAATAGTGATATCGCCCATGCTGGTGTGAAGTATTGCTTCGGTGATATTGCTTGGCACGGTGGTGGTTGCATTAGTAGTAGTGGCTGTTGAACTTGTGGCTTGTGTTTGCGTGATGGTGGTTGACGCTACTTGTAAAGAAGAGGCAGGCGCGGGAGTTGTGTTATTGAAGGTGGTCCAAAACCAGATTCCCCCGCCGAGGATGACAATAATACCCAGGATGATGAGAAATATTTTTTCCATATGAGTTTATACTATAACAAATTATTCTAATTTACTGATTCAGCTTTTTGAGTAAGCCAATCTATATTAAAACGTGCCGGATCATCTTTTATCGTTTCATCCAATTCGCGAATAGAGTTATAAGAAAGGTATTTCACCGCCTTATCTAAAGTTAAATAAGGATTAGCAAAAGTAGGTCGTCTTAATTCATTAAATACTTTGGTCCGTCTTTCTCTAGGAGCCACAATAAAAAGCGGATAAGTTGAATTAGGAGTTAAAGCTCGCAAGTCTGAAAGACGTAATATACCTGAGTAAACTGAAGTTGAATTTTCGACCTCAAACGCAGCTTTGACCGATTGTCCTAATTTCCAAACAGTATCAATATTTTTTATGTAAATAGGTACGTCTAACGTCTCGTGAAATTCTTTCAATACCATTGGTCTAAAATTCTCTCCATTCCACTCTCTATTTTTATCATTCTCAGGAACCCATACATCGAAATGGGAGCGGAGCCCGAGACGAATCAGACGCCATTGCATTTCACTATGTTCAGTAGGTTGTCGTTTAATCTTCTCATCGACTAATTCTTCAACCTCCTCAAAAGTCTTTGTCCTATCAATATCTATTTCCTCTACTTGTTCCCCACTCTGTAGTTTCTCAAGTAAAGAAATTAAATCACCATATTTGGTCATTAATTGATCAGTTTTAGACTGCTCTATGGCCATAAATCCTTGGGGGTGATAATTTTCTTTGTACCCAAGATATGTATTTAAATCTGTAAAATTTACATCGAAAGCAACTTCATTAATCATGAAGTAAACTAATTCCCACGTTTGACCATCTACATCTTTTTTCCAAAGATATTCCGCAAGTGCAGGATTCTTTGTCTTTAATGCAATTTCAGCGGCTAAAATTATTTTCCCTTTTCGATAAACCATCACGTAATCCCCCGGTTCCATAGACTCCCAGTTACGAATATTACTAGGACCAGGAACTGCGCCCCAGATTGGATACGGGCGACCATGGGAGTATGCTTGAAGCTTTTCTACTTCGGTAGAATCAAGAAATTTGGAAAGCTCAGGTACCGAGCGCTTCCTTTCAATTGTGTCGTAATAATGCTGGTCGGTCTCATGACCCCCTCCAGCCATTACAAAGAAAATCTTTCTCTTCTTCATTTGTTTCCAGCCTAACAAATTTGACGAATTTTGCTATTACGGTAGACAAGATGGAGACGGGGAATTATGCTGACAGCCATGGAAGAAACTAGACAAAAATTGTTCGAAAAAATCCTGAGCAACCTTCAATTTGTAACTGTCATCGCAATTTTCTTTCCTTATTGGAAGCTTATATCTATTGCATCACCTCCTTCAGCACCGGCAAAATACGTGAAGCAATAATGGCATAGCCGGCATCGTTGGGATGAATTCCATCAGAGGACATATATTGCGGGTTGTTAAAGACGCCATCAAGCACACCGGGTACGTATGCGGTGTGGTACGTGGCCACCAGCTGCACAAACTGTCCGTCAAAGTTCCCAACCGTCGGGCTTATACGCTCCCCCACCAATAGCACGACTGCTCCCCTGCTTTGTATGTTTTGAATAATTTCCCCGAGGTTCACAAACGCTTGAGTCATATTATCTTTGTCCAGATAATCGTCGCCGCCCACGAGGAGAATAACGACCTTGGGGTGGTAGGCGCTGAGCACGTTGATACGCGCGAGCGCCTGCGCGGTCGTGTCGCCATCCTCCCCCAGATTAACGATAGGCTCATTGATATCCGCCGAGAGGTCAGAAACAAAATCGTGTCCAGGAGTCGAGCCCGCACCCACTACCAGCGAGTCGCCGAAGGCGATAATGTCGGTGCCGCTCGAGGGATAGTTGGTTATGTAGGAAGGCGAAGGCGTAGGCCGAAAGTAATATACAAGGAGCCCCGCGATAACAATGAGTAGAGCCCCCGCGATATACCAGCGCTTCATCGCCCTATAATAGCAGGGGGTCGCTCTATTGTTTCTATAAATTGTCATCGGGAATGCGGAAGTGTATAGTGCGCGGCGGAACAAGTGGTGGAGATTCGGATGATTTACTGTCTGATGAATACAGGTAAGCCCCTCTCCAATGGAGTCGGTAACCTACTTTTCGCGAAGGCCAAGGAAATGGTTCGCGAAAAGAAAAAGAGCCTTAAATTCAAAAGCGAGGAGTGCGTGGGGGTGCTCACGACGAAGTGGGAACACGGCTCTATGGGCACTATCTCGGGCCTGGAGTTTAAGGCTGAGATGGCGATCGCTTCCGGCGATACGACTGTTACCTTTCTTGTCCGATCATTCGATTTTGATCCGGAAGAAAGCGAGTGGGGCTTTGGTCCACTCGAGGATCTCGAGCAAATAGTCGCCCGCGAAGAGAGACCGCGAGGCACTCCTCGCTCCAAGCTCAATTGAGCGCGCAAAAACGACCCGTAGCATCGCTGCGGGTTTTTATTTTCCCCGACTGAGCCTATCTCTAATGTAGATAAAATGTTTCTGCGACACCGGCTGAACGGAGAGACGGGAACCAGGTGCGAGCGCGAGCATGCCTTTGAGTTCAGGATCGGCTTTCATTTGATAGAGCGACACCGGCTCTTTGAACTTCTCGACAAACGCGACGTCGACGCAGTACCAAATAGGTTTCTCTTTCGTGGCTTTGGGATCGAAGTGCGAATCTTTTTTGTCGAACTGAGTTGTATCCGGATGCGCACTGGCGACAACCTTCGCTACGCCATAGACGCCCTTCTCCTTAGTGCTTGAGTGATAAAAGAGGCAGAGGTCTCCCACTTCCATGCTCTGCATGAAGTTGCGCGCCTGATAGTTGCGCACTCCGCTCCAAGACTCAACCTTGTCGCGTCTCAAATGATCAATGCCGTAGCTCTCGGGTTCCGATTTCAGAAGCCAGTACTGCATCGCTATTGTCCCAAAATAAGGGAGCGGCGAATGCCGTCAAACTGCGAGAGAAGCGCCGTTTGATTGAAGGGCACGACAACACCCGGCGGATAATTGCCGATGTCGGTTGAATGTATAAAGTAGCGCACGGCGATGCAGGGACTAGCGCCCGGAATGGCGTACACCATTTCAGCATAGAAATTACCCGCGCCGGCGCCGCCTCCCTGCCCCACCAAATACGTCGTCCCGTTATCAACCAAGGTCGTGGTGCTCTGCAAATCGTTCATGAACGGCTCCGGGCTACACTGCGAGAGTCCCGGCAGCCATTCCACCGAAACGCCGGTGTCGAAACTTGAGAGATTAGTGCCGGTCGCTATGGCCGGGTCGATGACAAATTTCACGCCGTTGATAGTCTGTCCCGGTCCGAGATACGTGTACTGATAATCAGGCTGAACCGTATAACCTTGTGGGTAGCGGATGGAGAAGCCGAGCGTTGAGGAGGCGAAGGTGTTCCATCCCTCCTGGCCGGAGATATTGCTGACCGCAATGCAGCCGCTGTAAGTTTCGGGAGCGTTGGTGCTGGTGCCTTCGGTCGTAAACGCGTTCTCACCTTCAGTCCAGAAGACAAATGAGTTATCGGCGTTGGCGTAGCGCGCGCCGGAGGCGGAAATAGCCTGCGGCAAGCTCAGCGAACGTCCGTCGCTTAACACAATGGAGACACTCCCAGTCGGTATGGGCGGTTGCCCATAGGCAGGCGCGGAAGGAGTAGTGGTGCCGTTATAAAAGGTGGCGGCGATCGACTTGCCGCCGTCGCAGTAAAACGTGACTTGATTAATTTCTTGCGGAGTTTGCGCTGGCGAACCGAGTAAGGACGTAAGCCATGTAGAATCGCGGTAGCTATATACCAGGCCGGCCGCGATGACCAAAAAAACACCAAGAAAAAGGGCCCATTTCACGCGGGTTAGTATATCACCACCCCACCCTGAAGCGAAACTAAAGGGGTATATACTTTACATGAGGTCTATTTAATAACCGCTAGTAACAAACATAACTCATATGTGGCACAGCATTCTTTCGGGCATAGTGGGGGTGGGGCTCACTACCGCGGCTTTCTTCGGATTCGGAGGAACGGCATCGACGACTCTTCCACCACAGTTTAATACTTTCAGCTCGACAACCGCATCGACGACGCGGCCCTTCGGCGGATATGGAAACTCCTTAGGGAACGTTTCAAGCACGACTATCGCCTGCGTGGGCGCCGCAGTTGCAACCCGTGAACAAAGCATGGACACCGCGGAAATCACTTTCACGGGTGCAGTAAATGCGGCTTACACGGCGCGTGCGGCTGCACTTGCAAGTGCCTACCAGGCAAGTACCACAAGCGAGGTACACACGGACATACAAAGTGCGTGGCGCACTTTTACAAGCTCAGCAAAGAATGCGCGGCAAACATGGAATTCAAGCCGGAGAAGTGCGTGGTCGGCGTTTGCCGCTGCGGCAAAAGCCTGCAAAGCGCCGGCTTCCATTACTGATACCTCGGATCAATCCTTGGAACTTCAAGGCCAGTAGCAGAAATGCCTTATTTCATCCGCACACCCTTGAAAGTCTTCCCCTTCCTAGCCATCTGATCCATGAAGCGACCGGTCTTATTGTTAACTTTGGTCCAGCGCTTGTTGCGCGAGGAGAGCACTTGCGAGCGGTTTTTTACTTCGCCCTTGCGACCCTTCCCTTTGGATCGTAATTTCGCCATACCCCAGTAGTATACCGCCCTTTTTGGTTGTGTTTTTCCACATACCCGCTAGTATCAGTGCGGATTGAACGTTCTCTAACAAGGAGGTTACGAGATGGTAAATCTCGCACTGCCGGGCAACCCCCGGTATCAGCCGAAAGACCTTATACCATACTTCGGCTACGACAGGCTCGTACGGCCGTTCATCCAGGTGGAAATCGCGACGATCAGAACGCTCGCTGAATTCAATGTTATCGAGCGAGCCGACATCGAGCTGTTCACCATGGAAGTTGAAACGAAACTCCTCTCGATTACTACGTCCGATGTGGACAAGGTCGAGCGGGAGATAACCAAGCACGATATCCGCGCGCTCGTGCGGGTGATGCAGGACATCCTGCCTGCGCCGCTGCGGCGGTGGGTGCACTTGCCACTGACCAGCTACGACGTCATTGATACCGGGCGAGCATTGCAGTTTGCGTGGGCGCATGCCGCGGTCATACGTCCAAAAGTTGAAGAAGTCATCGCCTGTCTGTATCATCAGGCACTCGATAACGTGAACCTCGTGCAGATAGGCAGAACGCACGGGCAGCACGCATTACCCATAACGGTAGGCTTCTGGTTCGCGGGCATCCTCAACCGCGTGCTCTTCAACATTATGGAGGCAAGCCATTACGCTCAGGGGCTTGTCGGAAAGATCTCGGGCGCCGTCGGCGCGTACAACGCATCGGCGAGTCTCGACATCGCGACGCGCGGCGGCATGGACTTCGAAAGAAGGGTGCTTGAAAGGCTGGGACTCAAACCTGCACCCATAAGCACCCAGATAGTGCCGCCGGAGCCGCTGGCCTACTATCTCCATTCGTGTCTTATGCTCTCGGCGTCGCTGGGCCAGTTCGGTCGCGATGCCAGACATCTAATGCGCAGCGAGATAGGCGAACTTGCGGAACCGTTCGAGAAGGGCCAGGTCGGCTCCTCGACCATGGCGCACAAGCGCAATCCGCTTAACTTCGAAAATACGGAAGGAATGTGGATCAAGAACAAGAATGAGTTCGGCAAGGTGCTCGATACGCTCATTAGCGAGCATCAGCGGGATCTTGTCGGAAGTTCGGTCGCGCGCGACTTCCCCATTATCCTCGTCAATCTGACCTATCAGCTCGATACGCTTCTGCGAAAAAACTCTACCGGAGAATCATTCCTCGATCGGCTCATTGTCGACGAGGAAGCCTGCAGGAGAAACTTGGAGCGGCAGGGCGATGTCATTCTGGCCGAGCCGATATACCTCGCACTTCAGATGTACGGGTACGAGGGCGATGCGCATGAAGTCATCAATCATCGGGCGATACCGCTTGTCAGTAACGGCCGGACGCTTGTTGAGGCTGTGGAGTTTCTGACGACGGAGGACACAACACTACAGGCAGCGTGGAATAACATCCCCCTTGATTTGCACCTCCTCTTTCGAAAGCCAGAAAAGTACGTTGGTCTTGCGCAAGAAAAAGTATTGGCGATCTGTAAAGAAGCTGAAACCTATCTTGGCGGACACTGAAAAGCACAGCACGCGGCAATACCGCGTGCTGTTTTTTTATTTCTGCAGGCGTTTGACGTCAGTAAGGCAGCGCAAGCATACTTTTTGTGCCGGACGCGTTTTTAGGTAGCGGTTGCCGCACGGGCAAATAATTACCGGGGTGATATGGGTTTTTTCAACCCAGTGGCCATCCTGTTGGAAAGTCTTAGTAGGCCCTTTGGTTTGAACGTATTTTCGGGGTTGGTCGGCCATGAAAGCCTGCGAACCTTACGCGAAAAACCCTTATTTGTCAATGCGCTTCAACGAATGTGAGCGCGATGCCTTTTTTGCCGGCCCGCCCCGTGCGGCCGATGCGGTGTATGTAATCTTCATGACTCGCGGGCATGTCGTAGTTGATGACGTGGGAGACGCCGTTGATGTCGAGCCCACGCGCAGCCACATCGGTCGCCACCAGCACCTGTACGTGATCGCGCTTGAACAGATCGAGCGCTTTTTGCCGGCGGCTTTGCGTTTTATTGCCGTGTATAGATTCCGCCTTGAATCCGCGGGCTACCAAAGCTTTTGAAAGTTTTTCAACCCCGTGTTTGGTGCGGCCAAATACAAGTACTTTGTTAAATTCCGGTTTGATGAGCATGTCGTGCAGTATTTCAATTTTAGATGCGCCGGGTGGCACGCGCACCACGTCCTGCTCGACATCCTTCGGGGTCTCGCGGGTTTTAACCGATATGCGCACGGGCTCCTTAAGGAAATCTTTAATGAGCACCTCTATTTCGCGCGAGAGTGTCGCCGAGAAAAAAAGCGTATGGCGCACTTTGGCGCAGTGGGAGAGGATAAAGCGCATGTCGCCTATGAAACCCATGTCGAGCATGCGGTCGGCTTCGTCCAACACGACGTTGGAGAAGCCCGTGAGCACCAAGGCTTTCCTCTCCATGAGATCTTTGAGCCTCCCCGGCGTGCCGATGACGAAATTAGGATTGCGGCGCAAGTCCTGAATTTGATTGTAGGCGGATGCGCCCCCGACACAGATGGCGGAGAAAATACGCAACCCCTGCGCGAAGCCGCGCAACTCCTCCCCTATCTGCACCGCCAGCTCGCGCGTGGGAACGACGATCAGTACTTTTTCGCTTCGATTCTTTAAAATTTTATTGATGAGCGGAATAAGAAATGCGGCGGTCTTTCCCGTGCCGGTGTTGGCGATACCGACGACATCGAGCCCACGCAAAATGTGCGGAATGGTGCGATCTTGTATGGGGGTCGGCGTCGTGTAGCCCTTGGCAATGATATTTTTCTTCAGCGACTCTTCAATGGCAAAATCGGTGAACTGATGCTCCGGCACGAAGTGCTCGACTTGCTCGGTGATGACCGCCTTGTTTATGAATTTGGATATGTCGATGCGCGGCTGCACAAAACCCTTCCCCCGGTTCTGATTAAACGGGCGACGCTGGTTGAACGGTCTGCGAGAATACTTGTTTCGATTGCTGAAACTTCTTTCGCTGCGCTGATGATACTGAGGCATTAAGACGTTAACAATAGCAAATGAAACCTTATTTGTCAACTACTCATCCTTGCTATCGTCATCATCTGTGCCGGAATTTCCTTTTCCCCACTCTTTGTCTTTGCGCCAATACCGGCGCATACGATAGCCTCCCCACCACCAACGGCGGCCTTCAAGCATGGAGATGCCGATGATAATAAGAAGGACAGGCCAGATGACGCCCCACGAGATGGACGGCAGAAGCCCCAGGTTATGAAGGAGAAAAAATATGCCGACCAAAATGACTATGAGTCCTACCATCATACGTCGATTATAACACGTTCCAGATGTTCGGATCCTCCGCCCCGTCGAACTTAAATATGGCCACACCGCGTATGCCCAGCTGTTTTGCGAGCGCCACTTTTTGCCCGATGGCGTTAGCATCACTCCAGTCGACGAAATTGAACACCGGCGCTCCCGTGGGTGTAGAGGTACCGTCCGTGTAGGAGATTGCTGGGATGTCAAAGGAACTCCCCGGGTCCAAGTCGAGCTGATCCCCTGTCGGTTGGTAATTGCCGGAGGAGTGGTAGCTGAAGGAAAGCTCCCCCGCGGAGTTTCGAATGGGTGAAATATCCAGCACGCTTGCAAGCGCGGTCGCGTACGGCGGATCAAACGGCCATAGCATTTGGTATTCATAGGCGTATCCGGTCGTGCTTGAGACGACCGGTGTCACTTGAAACTCGTAGCCATAGGTCGGAATGCCGAGAATTATTTTATTTCTCGAAATAGATTGGGCGGCGAGATTCACCAAATCGGTGTCCCATTTGGGATCTGCAACCGGCTGATACGGACCGGTTTGCACTTCATTGAGCGAGAGGTCGACGCTCCCTTGGTCATACGCCATGATTTGGACTCGGTCGCAGTATTTGTTCATCGCAACGTAGTCGTTGGCATAATCGGTGGCGTCTTGAGGAACCGTGGCTTCCACGTCATATCTATCGGTGAGCGGCATACGAGACTCTGCCGTGCAATATACCCATTTGTTTCCCATGCGCTCATAAAGACCTTGGAGGAATGTGGAGAAATAATCGCGGGTCTCGGCTTCCTTCGCTTCAAAATCAATATCGATGCCGTCGAAGTCGTTTTCTTTGACTGTGTCCGCTATCTGCTCCTCCAGAGCGATACGCTCGGTAGTACTGCTCAATACGGCCTGTTCGTCCGCCCCGTTGCCCCATTCAACCGTCGGTATGATCCAGGTTTTTTCAGCCTTCGCTTGCGCTATGAAAGCGGGCCATGGTGCTTGCTCTATGTCGGCGGAATCGACGAGGGTTCCGTCGCTTGAGACCGTGTAGCCAAATGGCATTACCGCGGTCATTTCTTTCAGATGTGGGAATACATCCTCGGTGCCCGACGCGGCACTCCAATCCGGTATCCAGCCTGAAAGCTCAAACGGCCCGGTGGCACGTCCGGTGAGAGAGTCCCCCGTTAAGAACACCTGCGAGATTGAGGTGCCGTCATTTGCAAGCGCGGCCTGAGTGTGGGGTCCAGCGATGCCATAACCTGAACCGCCTGAACAGGTAATATCCTCGGCGCATTGAAAATTCTCCACTGCCGTCTGCGTCGCCACGTTGAAATGGCCGCTTTGGTTGCCCAGAGGAAGATAGCCTTGGGATATAAGTTCCTCTTGCACGGTCACAACGTCGCTTCCCGAAAGACCGAGATGGAGGGAGCGTGCGGCGGCGAGTACGCTCACCGGCATGAGCATTAAAATAACAAAAAAGAGTAAGGCTCGTTTATACATCCGTCCCATTGTAGCAGATACTACTAATTGGAAGCGTTATATGGCTATTTTTGGAGCTCGGTTACCCAAGTACCGCGACTTTGTCCCCCACCGAGACGTTCTCCACCGAAAGCGCAGTTGCGCCAATACCGAGTCCTTGGGTTATTTTTGCGCCGGACGTATCCACCCTATATGTTGTGGTGACACCGTGTTTGCCGCTCTTCCCTGAAACAGTAATAGTAGAGTCGTTAATTGCGGTTACCGAGCCGAAAATGGCCGGCGGGACATTTTGTTTCTCGGCGGCGAGTGCCGAGCCTCCAAAAAGAAGCGAGCCCGCAACCATCGAACTTCCAATGATATATATCAGTTTATTTTTCATGTATTCACCTATATATACGAATAGTCCTTTCCAAGCGGTGTGTTGCATATTGAGTCATTTCGTTTTACTTTTATGTTTATTGGGAGATCGTCTAATGGTAGGACAACAGACTCTGGATCTGTTTATCTAGGTTCGAATCCTAGTCTCCCAGCAAATTAAGTTATGAGTAATTTACCAACACGAAAGTTTTCTCCAAGCGAACTACAAAATTGGAAAGATAAAATCTTTGGTATTTATGAAAGGATGAAAGCTAAGTCCCAAACACCATACACTGTCATCTATGGTGGCTTAGAACTGGTTGTGTTTCCAAATGTATATGCGCCCGAATTTTTCGATGACAGCTTGTGGTATGCAAAACAGCTCAAGGAAATTGTGGGAAATAAATCTCTTCTGGAAATTGGTACAGGAACGGGAGTGATTTCTATTTTCTGCGCTAAAAACGGCGCAAAAATTGTAGCCACAGACATCAACCCCGATGCGGTAAAAAATGCACAAGCAAATGCCAAAAAACACAATCTGCCTGTTTCAATAAGAGAAGGCAATCTCTACGAACCACTTTCTGCAGAAGAAAAGTTTGATTTTATATTTTGGGCACATCCGTTTAATTCATGGGATATGCCGGTTGATATGTTACTTGCATCGGGAATTGACCCGCGATACGAAGGTCTGAGGGGATACATAGCTGGAGCCAAAAATCATTTAACACAAAATGGTAAGCTTCTTTTAGGTACAGGAGACAGTGCCGACTTGAAGTTAATTGAGTCAATCGGCAAGGAAAACGGCTACACCTTGAAACTCTTGCGAGAAATTGACCAACCTCTAGAACCGGGTAAGGATGCACATATTAAAGACCTAATATACGAGTTCGTCTCTGATTAAAGTTCGGATAACGTCCCACGCTCCCAGCAAATTTATGGAAGATAAAAAGAAACATTTTCTCGGTAACGTTGCGCAAAAAGCAATCATTGAGAATAGCGGCAAGATTCTTGTCTGCCGAGGTATAGGGGACAAGGTATGGGAGTTTCCCGGCGGACGTTTGCACGCAGGAGAGGCTCCGGTCGAAGGCATTGCCCGTGAAATAAGAGAAGAGCTTGGTCTCGAAATAAAAAATATCAAACCTTTTCGCGTTGAACCCTCGTTTCATTACAAAAGCAACATGCATCAGGTTTTTATCGCATACACTTGCACTTGCGACGATGTGCAAATAAGGACCGACGCTACCGAAGTTGAAGAAATGAAGTGGGTGTCGAAAAAAGACTTACAAACCCTGCCGATGTTTGATGACTGCGACTCTGTTAAGAAAGCTTTTCTTTTATAAGGGTTCCAACATCGTACCAGACACCAAGCAATTTACACTCATCCTCCGTTCATCTATAACATCGTAGATTGAATAGAATAATAGTAGAATGAGGTAAAGTTAAAAATTAACCTGTATATAAAATGATATGAGCAACAGACCAATACATTTTGAGATTCAGGCGGACGACGCAGAGCGGGCGAAAAAATTTTATGAAAATTCGTTTGGCTGGAAAATAGACAAATCGACCATGCCGGGCGTCGGCATGGATTATTGGATGGTCGTGACGGGCGAAGGCCCAGGCATTAACGGCGGACTATACAAGCGGTCCGATAATCCAAAACGCAAAATCACGACATTTGACTGCACGATACAAGTGGACAATATCGAAAAAGTTATCGCAGCCATAAAAGCGAACGGCGGAAAAATCGAGCCCTGGGAGGGAAAGGAAAAATGGGAGATGAAGGGCTTGGGATGGTTTTCTCGCGCGATAGATTCCGAAGGGAACAGGTTCGGGCTTCTGCAGCCAACGGAGTGGCAAGCAAAATAATTTACTTTCACTAACAGGGGCATATGAACAGGTTTGCCCTATTGAAATCTGTCCCTACCTCAATGAACAAGAAAAGCAGAAACCTTGACGACTGGCGCAAAAAGACACTATCGCGGATTCGTGCGCTTATCAAGCGAGCCGACCCGAAGGTAGTCGAGAAAATAAAATGGAGAAAACCCTCTAATCCCGGCGGGATTCCCGTGTGGTATCACGACGGGATGATTTGCACCGGCGAGACCTACAAGAGCCACCTACGGCTGACCTTCGCCAAAGGGACCTCTCTCAAGGACCCAAAAGGTCTCTTCAACGCTTTCCGCGCCGTTGTCATACGCGAAGGCGACAAGATCGATGAGGCAGCCTTCAAGAACGTCATCCGTGCTGCGGTGACTCTCAATCGAAAAGACAAGGGCGGACGGTAGCTGACCCCTTTGAGACTCAAATCATGTGGTGAATCGTCTATAAGCGGAATGCGCAGGCCTTGTTGGACAGGCTGTATGCATCGTTGAAAGCGCGGTCCGGGGTTCCACCGTAGTCCCCGGCTCCCAGCGCACAAGGTACAATAAACGTATGGGTGAAGTGGAAGATACATCCTTTGCACTGCTTCGAATCATTTTTGGAATCGTGTGGCTCGTTGATGCTTCCTTCAAATGGAACCCCGCCTTCATAAATAATTTTACAGAGTATCTGGTTCAAGGCGCCCAAGGTCAACCCGCGCTTGTTCAGGCGTGGGTTGATATGTGGATTAGAGGAGTGAGTATCGATCCACATTTGTTTGCCGTTATCGTAGCCTGTTCTGAGACGGCAATAGCTATCGGCCTTTTATTCGGACTGTTCACCGAAGTTGCGATTGCGGGCGGTATCGCCATGACGCTGGTCATTTGGTCTACGGCTGAGGGATTTGGCGGACCATATGTTGCAGGATCGACCGACATTGGTGCGGCAATAATATACGCACTACTGTTTGTCGCCCTGTGGCTTGGACGATGTTGGCGATATTACAGTCTTGATTCATATATCAAACAGCGATTGCCTTCTTTGTATTGGCGTTGGTGAAAAAAGTAGGTTTCGACATCAGACCGATACCAAAAAAATCGCGGAACGGCTGTCCTATGAAAAAATCTAGAGAATATATCGCCAAGGGAATCGGTCTTTTGTGGCTTTTGGACGGACTGCTCCAGTTTCAACCACAGATGTTTGGTCCGAACTTCGTGACTAATATTCTCTCACCACTCCTGAACAATCAACCAGCCTTCCTAAACCTGCTCATCACTTGGGGTATACGTCTCTGGAACACGAATACGGCCATAACGGACACTATGGCTGCCTTGCTACAAATAGCCATAGGGGTACTGCTGTTTTTCCCTCTTTCAAGCAAAACGTTCAAGGTGGGCCTCTGGATATCCATAGTGTGGGGTACTATCGTGTGGCTGTGCGGAGAAGGCGCGGGGCTGCTTTTCACAGGTGGCGCGAGTTTTTACACCGGAGCGCCCGGCGCGGTCTTTGTGTACGTACTTATAGCGATACTTCTACTAATTCCCAATAAAGTGAGCGCTGAATGGTACCCGAAGATCGTTGGTTGGATATGCATATTCGGATCGCTCTTGCAATTGCAACCTTCTCTTTGGACGACCGGAGGAGTCCAGGGGAATTTTATGACGTCCATGATGGATCCGCTTCATGCCTTGAGCGCCTGGCCGAACATGCTTTACAATGCCGTCGGTTTTCATCCTGTCTTATCAAATTTTCAGCTCGCTCTTGTCCTGTGCATCGTAGGGGTATTGCTGGTGCTTAAACCAAATAAAATAATTGGTGTGATTGCACTCCTGTTTCTCTTTTTGGTATGGTGGTTCGGACAGGATTTCGGCCAGCTCTCCACTCTTTTTGTCGGCACCGCCACCGATCCCAATACCGCTCCCTTGTTGGCTCTCTTGATGCTGCCACTATTCTTCGGCCGCACAACGAAAGAATCAGTTCCTGCAGCAATCTAAGAAAGATTTGGCTTTCTAACGAAGCCCTGTGCATCGAGTTGGAGCCAATCCATTATCTTTTTGCGATGCTCAGAAAGTGACCACTGATCTTCGTGCTTAAAAAATGACTGGTGCTCTTGCCGATACTGAAGGAGCAGCGCAAAAGAGGCTTTCGGGAAGTTTTCCGGAATAGTCGCGTTGTACGAGAGGAGAAATTCCTTCACTGACATCAAATTCTCGCTTGGATCAAACTTTTTAGAAAATGATTTCATCACTCGCCATGGTAGCATGGACAAAGCGAAAAATCAATTTTCATTTTTTCCGGCGGCTTTCATAAAGGCCACGAACAAAGGGTGGGGTTTAAGCGGACGTGACAGAAATTCCGGATGAAATTGCGTGCCAAGAAAAAACGGGTGTACTTCTTTAGGAAGTTCTGCTATTTCCATAAGCACCCCATCAGGCGAGCGGCCGCTGAAGACGAGCCCCGCCTCTTCCAGACGCGAAATATACTTCGGATTTATTTCATAGCGGTGCCGGTGACGCTCCGATATTTTTGGACTTCCGTAGGCCGCACGGGCAATACTTCCCTCTGTGAGCTTACAAGGATATGCACCGAGCCGCATGGTCCCGCCGTAGGACTCCTTCGCGAGATGTTCTTTTTGCGACTCCATGACCGCAACCACCGGATGCGGCGCGTCGTGATCAATTTCAGTCGTGTGCGCGCCGGTAAGTTTTGCTTTGTGGCGCGCGTACTCGATAACCATGAGCTGCATACCATAACACAGCCCGAAATACGGTATGCCCTTCTCCCGCACGTACTCGATAACCTTTAGCTTGCCTTCAATACCCGTCTCGCCGAAGCCACCGGGAATGAGGACGCCTTGAAACTTGTCGAGTTCACTGAGTGACAGCTTCCCCGACTCGAAATCCTTGGAATTCAAGTACGTTATCTTCGGCTTCAATCCCAGATGATGCGCGGCGGTTTTGAGCGCCTCTAAAACTGATATATACACGTCCGAAAGGACAAATTCGCCGGAATCGAAGTACTTCCCTACCACGGCGACGGTGACTTCCTTGCCGCCGTTCTTTGACTTCTTAACAAATCCGCGCCAGTCCTGAAGTTTGCTCTTTCTTTTTGAGAGCCCCAATACTTCCGTCAAAATGTCGCCGAGACCGTCTTTCTCGTAATTAAGCGGCACGTCATAGATGCTTTCTACGTCTGGGGCGGAGATGACGCGCCCGGGCTCGATGTTACAGAACAGCGCTATTTTTTCTTTGCGCTTCTGATCAAGCGGCACAATGGCGCGCGCCAGAATAACGTCGGCCTGGAGCCCTGCGGAATTCAACTCCCGGCTCGCATACTGTGTGGGCTTCGTCTTCATCTCACCGATGTTGCTGGGGATAGGAACATAGGAGAGCATGACCGTGGCGACGTCCTTCGGACATTCCTGCTTGAGCATGCGGGCCGCTTCAAGAAAAATAATATTCTGGTATTCGCCTATGGTTCCTCCTACCTCAATGAGCGTAATATCGGCTTTCGCCTTTTTCTGCGCTTCTTTGATGCGGCGCAGAACTTCGAGCGGCACATGCGGAACCACCTCGACGTTTTTTCCTTTATATTCAAGATTGCGTTCGCGCCGGATGATTTCCCTATACACGCGTCCCGTGGTCATGTAGTTGATGCTCGAAAGGGTCTCACCCAAAAAACGCTCGTAGTTTCCCATGTCCTGATCGGTCTCATACCCGTCATCAAGCACAAACACTTCGCCATGTTCGGTCGGGTTCATAGTGCCCGCATCGACATTGATGTACGGGTCAATCTTAAGGGCGGTGACCTTGAAGCCCTTGGATTTCAAAATCCTTGCCATCGCCGAGGTGGCCACCCCTTTGCCGATGCCGCTCATCACTCCGCCGACTATGAAAATGAATTTGGGAGTCTTTTTGCGGGCAGCCATACTCTAGTAGGTATATCAGATTCTGAGATATCGTCTAACGGCGAGATAGCTTGCAATGCCTCCGAGGAGGATACCGGAACCAACGATGATAAGGAAAAGCAGGGCAAAATTATCCAAATAATAGGAGAAGACGTTAATGCCGCCGAAGAAATTTTCGGTCGTATTTCCCATCCACCACGTGAGCGGATAAAAAAGAAGCAGCGTAATGAGACCGGCGATGAGCCCGTACATGACTCCCTCAACTATGAAGGGTGCCCTGATATAGCCTTGGGTCGCGCCGACGAGCCGCATGACCGATATCTCTTCTCGCGAAGTGTAAATAGCGAGTCTCAGCGTATTGAAGGAGATGGCGACCGTGACCACAACGAAGATAGCAATAATGGCGAGGCCTATCCATTTGGCCGAGTCGGTTATCTGTGCCAACTCCGTTATGGCGTTTTGCTGCGCCGGATCAAAGTAATTTATTTTGTCTATGATTTGCGGCTGGCCATTTTGGAGGGCCTCCTGACCCTGGAGGAAGTCGGCTATGGAGCCGTAGTCGGAAATATCCTTCGCCTTGATGTTCAGCACCGCCCCCAAGGGATTCGTGCCCAGCTCATTGAGTGCCTGGAGCGTCAACTGGTCGTTCGCATGCGTTTGCTGGAACTGCGCGAGCGCCTGGTCGGCAGAGATGTATTGGGTCGAGGCGACTTCAGGAAGCGCGTTGACAGACGCTTGCAGCGCCAAAATCTGGCTCTCCGGAGCGTCAGTGGTGAAATAGACGTTCATGTCCGCCTTGTCGCGGAATTGCTGAAGGGTGGTGTTGAGGATGGCGCCGGTGAAAATGGCGAGTCCGATAATAAAAAGCGTGAAGACCATCATCATGATTGAGGCAAAAGAGACGAAGCCATTGCGCCAGAAATCGAGAAAGCCCGCTCGGAATATTCTTTTTACGGTCATCCAATCCATACCTACAGTATATACTTCCCTTCCCGGTCATCCCGGATAACCTTGCCGCGGTCCATGGTGATGACGCGCTTCTTCAGCGAATCGATGACGCCTTTGTTGTGCGTCGTTAAAATAATGGTCGTTCCTAAATCGTTTATCTTTTTTAAAATTTGAACGACTTCAAACGTGTTGACGGGATCAAGGTTGCCGGTCGGCTCATCGGCCACGATGACGTCCGGCTGATTCACTATCGCGCGGGCAATGGCGACACGCTGTTGCTCCCCGCCGGAGAGCTCGTCGGGAAAGTTATTAAGCTTGTCACCTAAATCGACAAGCTCGAGCACATGCGGCACATCAGAGCGAATTTCCTCCTCAACTCTTCCGGCAGCCTCCATGGCAAATGCGATGTTTTCGTAGGCTGTTTTGGTCGGAAGCAGCTTAAAATCCTGAAATACCGTGCCGATTTTGCGCCGCAAGTCATTGATGCGATTCATTGGTATCTCATGCACGTTTATCGACTCGAAAAACACCGAGCCGGAGGAGGGTCGCTCTTCGGCGAGAAGCATTTTGATGAGGGTAGTCTTCCCAGCGCCTGAGTGGCCGACGATGGAGATGAATTCTCCGGGCTCAACCGAGAAACTCACGTCCTCCAGTGCAACAGAATTATCGGCGTAAATTTTGCTTACGCGATCGTAATATATCACAACCTTCTTATTGTACCCGCAATCCCCTGATGCGCAAAATAGCCTTATTCTTGAGCTTTTTCCAAAAAGGGCTCGAGGTCGCCCCCAAGCACGCCTTCGACGTCGCGAACCTCCATACCTGTGCGGTGGTCCTTGACCAACTTGTAAGGGTGGAGGACGTAGGAGCGTATCTGGTTACCCCATTCGATTTTGTTGGATGCGGTGGAAAGATCGTCTATTTTTTCCTTACGTTCCGCTTCAAGCTGCCGCAGGAGTTTCGCTTTCACTATCGCCAAGGCCTTTTCTTTGTTAGCCCCTTGCGTACGTTCCCCGTCAACGTGCGCTGAGATGCCGGTTGGCCTGTGCACGATGCGTACCGCTGTCTCGCGTTTGTTGACATTTTGCCCCCCGGGACCCGAGGAGCGCGCGACCGTTATCTCCAGATCGCTCTCCGGTATCTCAATGGTTGAAATTGTATCTATCACCGGAAGCACCTCAACGAGCACGAACGATGTCTGTCGTTTTTTATTTGCATTGAACGGCGATATGCGCACCAGACGGTGCACACCGTATTCTCCTTTGAGCGTACCGTAGGCATGCGTACCCTCGACTTCTATAGAAAGGTTTCGGTAGCCGCCATGGTCGTTTTCGTTTTTATGCAATACCCGCCAACTCCAGGCACGTTTTTCTATGTATTTGCGGTACATTTCAAACAGCATGTGCGCGAAATCTTCGGCATCATCTCCACCTGCGCCTGCCACAAACGTGACGACGGCATTCCCCTTGTCGTAGGTATTGCCGTCTTCCGCGAGCGTTTTCAAATCATGCAGTTCTTTAATAAGGGCTTGGGCTTCAGCAGGATTGCTCCAAAAGTTCGCCTGTTGCATGGCGGCCTCAATCTCCTGTATGTGCAGGACTATTTCCTCCTTTGATTGCATAGAGGTGAGTATAGCACAGACTTGACTTTTATATAAAATATGTGATACCTTGGTCTGCGGAAGACCAATTCGAATCTACCTACACACCTACGCACTGGAGGTGCACTGTGGCCAAAACCATTCTTATGAGACTTCCGGGTCTTGCCCACTATCAATTGGGCGATATCGACGATTGGGCATCGCTCATATTTCCGAGGGTGTTCTGCGGTTCAGAGCTATTCACTGCAGGGCAGCTGATGGGTTGGGAGAAGCGAGGTGATAGGCCCCTATGCGGATATATCTCTGTTATCGACCCAAAATTCGGTTCGCGGGCCAAACATAAACTCGCTGCCGGGCATAAGAAAAGCCTCGAAAAGACTCTTCCGGGAGAAATTCCCGACGAGACACCACTCGATACGGCAATCAGGGAGTTGGAGGGCGAGACTGGCATCAAAGCTTTGCCCGAGGCATTTCGTTATGTCAACAAATGGCTCGGGGCCCGTGGCAATCACTGGAAATGTCTGTTCACTGCGGACATCACGGAAGGAGACCGCGACTGGATGAACAATCATCACAAGGAGAACGAGGGCGAGATGCCGAAGTTCTTCACTGTTGATGAGTTCTACTCCATAGTTCGGGAAGGCAAGTTCATGGCCGAGCACTACCAAAAGCTTGAAGAATTTGGACTTATCCTCCCACTTGGTCGTGACCGTCACAACACTAAAGCGACAGCATAGCCGACCATGCCGTAGAGTCCTGTGAAGGACATCTACGGCTTCTTTTTTCAAAAAAATTCTGAGCCGAGGGGGAGAATCGAACTCCCGACCTGCGGTTTACGATACCGCTGCTCTACCAGCTGAGCTACCTCGGCAAACAAAAAACAATTCCTGAAACTATATCAGGGAGCCGAAGGCCGGAATCGAACCGGCGACCTACTCCTTACCATGGAGTTGCTCTACCATCTGAGCTACTTCGGCTTGCAAAAGCTCTTGCACAGTAGCGTATTTTCGAGACTTTTTCAATTTATAAGCGAGGCTCTTTTGTATCGTTAAGAGTCGCCATGTCGCTTCACGGAGACGTCCATCCCTCCATCGGGAACGCAGCGATGACAATGCAGGCTCCGAGGAATACCAACCACCATACGGAGGCGCCTAATATCACTACGAACAGAACGCCAACACTGGGGATGAAATCTACTACTCGCCATAGACTCGGCTTCTCGCTGAATTCGTATACGGATATACATACAGAGACAAGGGCAAGAATAAAAATAATCCATAAGGGTACTGGCCTGCCATAAGCCAAGTAGACACCGAGAAATGCAATTGATAATCCGGCTAAGGCGTCGACTGTTTGTTTCCAAGTCATATACTTAGACTATACCTATTCCTCCGTGCGCGAGAGACGGGACTTGAACCCGCAACCTCCGCCGTGACAGGGCGGCGCTCTAACCAGTTGAGCTACTCCCGCATATATGCGACAAACAAGGCTACTTTAGCTTAAAAACAGAGGGTTTTCCAGTTTTTTTAACGGGTGTCGGCGGAAGGACTTGCACCTTCGACCTTGGGTTTATGAGTCCCATGCTCTAACTACCTGAGCTACGCCGACGTGAAGTCAAAGTAGCATTTTTAAGCCTTCCCTTCAACGCGACTTTGCAGTTTTTGATAAATATCTGCGTACGCGAGCATCGTCACCGGAATACTGACTAAAAGCCCCACAAAGAAAAGAAGCAGACCAATGATATTGAGTACGAGAATAACCAGCAGAAAGCCGAGGAGGTGCCACTTAACCCCCTGCGTCATGAGAGCACTTTTCCGCAAGCTCTCGAGGATACCGTTGCCGTCTACGGCAGAGAACCTTACCATTGAATAGCGCAAGAGCAGATAAATACCCGGCACGATAAGGAGAATGAGTCCGACGACTATGACAACTGCAGCCAAGAGAGAGGCAGCGGTATATACAACGACGACGCGCGTCGACGGAAGAATGTCTTTGTATGAAGTACGTTGGCCACGGGCAATTTTAAGCAGCACTACTGTGAACCCTGCGCTTACGATAACGCTTACGAGAAGAAGTACGAATGCCGCAAGAATTCCCTCAAGGCTATTACCAAAAACGCGTACCTCTCTTGGATCCGTGCTTTTGATATGGAGGTCCCTTGGTTTACCATCCGATATTTCATGAGCACATCCTCGATATTTCCAAAATTGCTAATCTTCCCAATACGGAAATAGAGGTCATAATCTTGGGCAATGGCCAAGACAGGACCATACTCAAATTTCTTTGCCACCTCGGCTCTGAGAATAACCAGCGGGTGTGAGAAGGGACTGTATCTGAAGAGCTTTTTCCGTATTTCGGTATCGGTCAGGTTGTATCTCCTGTATCCGATTCGCTCCAATTTTTCATTGCAGACCTCCATCGTGCCGCCGCTCACACCGACCTCCAGGTGAGCTTCCATATAGTCGAATTGCTTTTGCAATCTGTCAGGATAACTCCAATCGTCCGCATCCATACGTGCGATGTATTTACCTTTTGTTAGTAACAATCCCTTGTTAAGCGTATGCGAGACCATGAGATTCTTTTCGTTTCTGAAGCTCGCGATGCGAGCGTCTTTTGCAGCATACTTCTTAATAATCTCGGGAGTCGCGTCGCTACTGCAATCATCGATAATAATTAATTCAAAATCTTTGAATGTTTGGTTGAGAATACTTTCAATAGCCTCGCCGATATATTTCTCGGCGTTATACGCAGGCATCAGCACTGATATCTTTGGTGTAGCTTCCATATTCCTCTATTCGCGCGGCTTGCGCACCACATAGAGCGGGCGGCGTGAGATTTCCTCATTGATACGCCCGACGTAGAGCGCCACAATGCCGAGCGCCATCAGCACGACGCCTATCAGAAAGGCATTGATGATGGAAAGTTGCGCAGTGCCCGAGACACCCCAGTGCAGTGCGTCCCTAAACACGTACCGTTCAAGAAATACGGTCACGCCGAGCAGGAATGAAACTACCGTAATGAAAAAGCCAAGGTACCCGGCAGCGCGTAGCGGGAAGAGCGAGTTTGCCGCGATGGAGTTGATGGCAAGGCGGAAAAGCTTCACGAAGGAATACTGCGCCTCCCCGTGCAAACGGGCTGGCGCGACAAAGGGAATTATTTCCTTCCTGTATCCGAGCCAGGATATAAGAGAGCGGGTCATGCGCCCGCGTTCGTGGAGCATTGAGAACGCATCCACCACCTCGCGGTCAAGCAGGCAGAAGTCGGTCTCTCCCGGTATGGTCGGCGTATCCGAGATGCGAGACATGAGCGCATGAAAGAGCTTTGAGCCGTATCGCTTCACAGTGCCTTCGCCGTTGTTGCTTGAACGCACGCCCACGACAACTTCTACCCCCCCCTCCCAGCGTTTGATAAACTCCGGGATGAGTTGTGGCGGATGCTGGAGATCGGCGTCCAGGCAAATCACCGCATCTCCCACGGCTTCACGTATACCGGCCGTGGTAGCGGCCTCCTTGCCGAAGTTGCGGGTGAACTCGATGCCGCGTACCGCTTCGTCCTTGGCTGTCAGCGCATTAATTGCGGCCTGACTGCCGTCTTTGCTCCCGTCATTCACGAAAAGGATCTCGTACGCGTAATGGAACGCCGGGCCTCCGACTATCGTATGGACTTCCGAATAGACGAGCGGAATATTCTTTTCCTCATTGTGCACCGGTATGACGATGGAAATTAGTTTCTTTTTCATACGGTACGAGGTTTATGCGCCACAGATAATTGAGGGACATGAGCGCGAACAGGATAGTAGAGGAGAGACGACGAGCATGGTAGTGATAGCACCGAGCGAGTCGTGGCTGAAGGAGATGAGAGCCACTTCAATGACAATGCCAAGCGCAAGAAGGTACATGAAAGAGGTGTTGCGGATGGCGACGAAATAGTTGATGAGCGCGGTTGCGAGCGCAATACATCCCATTGCAACCGAGAAGAGCCCCAGATGCGCCGCTATAGGCAGATACCGTGCGCCGAAGAGCTGCCAAAACGAAGAAATTGGGAAATGCGGAGAACAATGCCCACACACACATAGAAGCCACCGTAATGATGAACAGGGATAGTGCAAGAATGTGTTTCTCTTCTCCCTTCCCCCTTGCATGAGCTGCCGAGGCCATGGGCAGAAGCACCGTCGTGAACGCACCGATGCCATAGATGATGATTTTGCCCACAGTTGAGAGCGCCCCGTACTGCCCGGCAAGGAGGGGTGGGAGAAAATGCTTCGCCAAGAGCACGTCTATATTAGAGAGCAGCGCCAAGAGAAAGGTGGTAAGGAGGATGGCTGAGAATAAGGTGCGTATGTTCCGCGCATCAAGCAGAGGCCGCACTGTGCTTTTATCTGCGCCAAGCTTTGCACGGGTGGCAAAATAGCCGTACATCCAGCTCGCAAGCTGTGCAAGTACGAGGGCGAACATCACGCCCGGTACCGAGAATCCCATAAGCACTAGCAAAATAGCAACAAATAACTTAATAGCGGCATTCAGTGCGTTTTGCTTGGAGAGCATAAAAAACTCCTGGAGTCCCTGCAGCGTGCCTGCCTGCAACGCGCCGAGAGCCGAGAACGGAATAATGGCGCTGAAAATTAGAAGGGGCACATAAGGGATGTGAAGGAAATACGACAGGAGCGGGGTCAGTAGAAGAAAGAAGATCCAGAGCCCGAGCGCTGCTATTGCTACGTGCTTTCGAAGGAATAGGAAGAGTTCCCGCACGGCGCTGACCTCCCCATTGGAGCGGAATGCCACCTCCCGGGTCATCAACATTGTAAGAGCCGTTGAGGGAACGGAAATGACGAGAAGAAGACTTAACATTGCTGCAACTTCGCCGAACGCCTCTATACCCAATAGACGGCCCATGAGGAGCGTAAAGACGTAATTGAGAACATTGACAACAAAAGACCCGGCAAAAATGACCGAACTGGAGGAGAAAAACCCTGTATCTAGGAGGGTACTAGCAATGGCTGTATTCCGTAATTGCATAAAAACCACCCTAGCGGTAGCGCCACATATATACCAAAACACCCCTTAAAAGTCATTAAGGGCCTTAGACTTTGTTTTTTGACCTATTTCGGTCGATAAACTCTTTATGCAAACGCTTCAAATCGACCCGGGACATCCCACGGAGTTTTTTGACCTCCCTTTCCGACAGCGCCATCAGTTCCATATCAAACGCCAGCACCTCAGGGTCCACCTGGAGCGCTTGCTCGTTGAGGCCCATAAGGCGAAGGCCGTCGAGGCTGCGGATGCGCGAGAGGGCGACGTAGCCCATGCCGGGCACGAAGGCTTTGGAAAGGTCCACCTCTGCCGCATCCAGGCTCATGCCTTGGCTTTTATGCACCGTGATAGCCCACGCCAGTCGCAGCGGCACCTGGTGTATCTGTGCGAGTACTTGGCCATCCACCTCGTAGCGCCAGCTTTCTGGCAGGGCGGCTATCTCATCGCCTTTGCGGGTGCGCACGATGGGATTGCCTTGCTCGTCGAAGCGCTTCACTACGCCGAGCGTGCCGTTCACGTACCCGCGGTCAAAGTTATTTTTAACAAACATGACGACCGCATCCTCCTTCAGCGTTAGCACCTCCGGCGCGAGACAGTTTTTCTTGAGATCTCTCACCAGCCTCTCCACCCCGCTGCTCTGCATCTCAAAGACCTTCGGCTTGCCTGGGAGCTCGGCCAGCTCAATGCTGTTGATGGCGTCGACGTTCATATTGTGTGTATAAAGGCGCGTGATTTTCTCCTGCATCGGCGCTTGGTGCCGGCGTTTGAGGATATGCATCGTCTCTTGGCCCACCGTGTTGGAACGGACGGCATTGAGTACAGCGAGATACTCGGGGCTCGTCTGGCGATGCTGGCTGTCGAGGTAGCACACGCGTAAGTCCATTGCACCCCATGAATCGGACTTGAACGCGAAGTACAGTGACAGATTGCCTTCTTTGATGACCGGCGGCAGCTGGAAAAAATCGCCGCATAAAATCACCTGCATCCCGCCGAAGGGCTCGAAGTTGCCCTTCATCATGCGAGACACCTGCTGCACCAGGTCCAGCCGGTTGCAGTCGAGCATCGAAATCTCGTCTATGATGAGCACCTTCGTGTTGCGGAAGCGGACATTGAGGTAGTCCTTGTGGAACAGCTCGCGCAATTCCCTCTCGGTCATGGAGTCCTTGATGCCGATGCCCGACCAGGAGTGCACGGTCATCCCGTCCATGTGCGTCGCCGCGATGCCGGTCGAAGCGGTCACGGCTACTACTACCTTCTTACCCTTGAGGTATTGAATGTACTGGTTAAGGAGATAGGTTTTACCGCTGCCCGCTTGGCCGGTAAGGAAGACATTACAGCCGGTCTTAAGGATGTTCAGGGCCTCGTCTTGGGTCATGTAGGGACAGCATACTGCTCCTGATGACATTGCGATACTCTGGCATTTTCGAACGTATAATGGAACATATGGAATCTACCGAACAATTTTCATACGACCTCATAAAAGGGAAAATCGCTGAACTTATTTTTGAATTAATGTTCAGGGATGTCGGCCGGTTTACGATTCTTCGTTTTGGGTATGAATATACCCTGCCCGAGTTAGCGCAATACCAACATTTAGTGGAGGTCAAAAAAGTCTTGGATAATATCAGGAATGCTCCCGATTTTGTCGTCATAGAAAAAAACGGAGACGGAAAACTGAACGTTTTTACCGTTGAGGTCAAATATAGGTCACATGTACGTTCAGACGAAATGAGAGAAATTGCGGAATCTACACTTAAAACATGGAACCCGTCTTGGTTGTTTGTGGCGACACCGGCGGGGTTTTTCTTTGCGCCTTGTAGCCCCATCGCAAATAGCGGCGAAATAAATCCCCTCTCGGATAATTGGGTGGAGCCGCGGATTAAGGCAAAATATCTCGAACTTCTGAGGGACTTCGAATTGAAGCACTAATTAGATCCCGACATCATCCCATGACACCCGTTGTAATAGCCGTATTAATAATTGGATTCATACTATTCTTAGTTATAAGCTATTTGGTCGGGAAAAATTCGGGGTATTTGGCGGGCCAAATTAAGGGCAAGGATGAGGGTATAGCCCAAGGAACGACAGACGGCTATACGAAAGGCTATCAGGACGCTGTAAAAAAAATCCCGCAGGAAAGAAAAGAAGCAGTAAAAGACTCGAGAGAAATTACGCGCGGAAATATTAATGAAGAGATTTCCGCGCTGTTGCCCCATTTTCCTGGTAATTTCTCTGAGGCGAGGCACGTAGGAAAACCGATTGATTTCTTAATCTTCAAAGGAATGGATGGGGGCGATATCACGGAAATCGGCTTTGTAGAGGTCAAAACTGGAAAGTCCGACCTGAACACTAATGAAAGGAGAGTGAGGGATATCATACTTGAGGCGAAGGAAAAAGGCGCGAGATTGAAATGGGATATCTATAATCTAGACGAAGAAGTGGCAAAAAAACTCTCTGAGGAGCCAGCCACCACTGTATCAAGCACTCCTCCCGTCACATAGGTCCAAACGCCGTTCAGCGGATTAGATAGGCGAACGTGAGAGGCTTAAATTTCATGCCCGATTCTCGCGCGATTCTTGCCCCCACGGCGTTCATCTGGGTGAGAATGGGCTCAGCCTCGGTGCGGGCCTGCTCATAGGTGATCTCGCCCTGTAGCAGACGTTGGCGGATATCGGCTATTTTGTTGCGGTTTTCGTTGGCTTGCGGGCTCATGCTCATACCCGATTACTTCCCTGGTATTTTTGATCTTAATAAGATCGTCGCCAGCAGCACCAATCAATACTGCCAATAGCATGGGGTATCTTTTGACAACCTAAAAGGCACTAGCCTTGTTCATGTGTGAAGGATGAAATTAAGTATCTCTACTATGATACCGCCTCCAATTAAACTCACAATATACCCGTATTCTTTTAGGCATTCATCGACAAATCGGAATGGATTGTAAACGAAATCGCGCCCTTCGGGTGAGGCAGAAAGGTACACCTCGGAAGTAGTGGGGTGTAATGCCGTTTCCCTCTTTTTTATGTAGCCACGCTTAATGCACCCATCTAAGGTATCATCAATACTTCTCCGTTGCTTCCGTGCCCTCCCAAGTTCGCCACGAAATGTATCTTCCTTCAAAAGTGATGCTCCCCATCTTCCTAATGTGTCTCTAACATCTTCTCTATAATGTTTAATGAAAATGAGATACCACACAAACTTATCACGGACGACTTCTCCATTATGCCACTCAATAACTGATGGGGTGTTCGCTGGGTAATATCGTACGAGATACATAGTTACCCACCACATCCTCACCATGTCCTATATTGTAGCAGTTATTTTGATTGTACTTTCATAAATTAAGTGATGGTTGGTACACGTATCATCAATAGAGACAGGGTATTTCTACTCAAATGAAATATCCCATGGCCTAAAATAGCAACGGCATCGAGCATTGCGGCATTGATTGAGTGGCGGTAAATTGGTGCCAATGTCACCCTCGCTGGGGGTTAGTATGCGACCACTGTGCTTCTGACACTCCACACATACCGCGTTGTCGTCGGCAGAGTAATACCGAAGCAATTTCACAATACCGGAGGCCTTCCATGCAGATAGGTTGCCGAGGGCAATCTCCAGCAGTTCCTTTTCCAATATGTCTTTACTCATACTCGGCTATTGTGATTCCCATTCAACCACGAGAAGCGATTTCGGTGAGATACCGCACATCAAGCATCCCTCTATAAACCGCAGTTGAGGCGCAGTAAATCGGTCCTTCCCCGCCCGCTTTGCTTCGCAAAAGAGTATCTGGTCATAATGCCACGCGAATACGTCAAAACAAGCGGTGGTGTTGGCGGTCTTCCAGATTTTCTGCAGCAGCTCTTCCTTATCCGCCGGAAGAGATACCTGCTCTGACTCCAGTTTCCACTTTTTGGGCATGGTGCGGAGATAGTGCGTGCCGCCGTATGCCTCCACCCATACGCCATCCCACCCTTGCTCAAGTAACAAATGCAAGATCACCAACTCGGCAAAACAGGCGTCGCCCTTGTAGTCGAGTATGGGCTTTCTGCCGTAATCAAAACTCACCGGGGATCCGCTCCATGCTGAAAAGACCGGGCGGCATACGGGCAACGTTACGGTGCTGTGCGGTAGTAGGACATCCATCGTTCCCATGGGCTGTAGTGCCTCTGGGAGGTTCGTGGGGTTTGATTGCATGGCCTATTCTACCCCTTTCCGCGTCAGCCATGAAAGACACGGCATGGCGGCGATATGCTTGGAAGTGCCGCGCGCCACCAAACCGCATTATGCGCGCTTAATCTCGCCGTCGCCACGCGACAGTGAGCGCGCAGCGACTAGTGTGATTAGTCAGTTTGCGCGCGGGGCAAGAGCAGTAAAGTCAGTAAAATCACCAGTTCCACCAATCTTCTTTACCGCCATACCAGTTAAAGAACATGGCGATTACAAATATAACTATTCCCCCGAGTGCAAGTTCTTCCATGTACTACTTAAATAATGCCAGCCACGCGCCGCAGAACCCCCCAGCTAGTCCCCCTAGAACAGCCATCTGGAGTATGGAAGGCCCCAACAACCACCCGATAACGGCAGATGTCGCGGAAGGAAGTACCCACAGAATTGCCGCAACAAGGAACGCAAAACATGAAAGGTAGAGACCCATATAAAAGTAAGTACCGATTGTCATCAATATTTTCATACTAATGGCCCATAAATATCATCTGGGTCTGTTGAGCCGTTTGCAACAGCAGTAGGGTTAAAGGGATTATTCGGGCCATATTCATCATCTGTAAGTGCCGCTTCTATACCGTCCAAACGAGCATTTAAGGCTTCTTCCTTATCTATATTTTCATAGTGGTCTACTACATAGAGGCCAAAAATTAAAGCTCCGAGGGCAAAAATTGGATTTATTTTTTTCATATTTAGATTAGCTACCGAATAATACTACTGTCACAGCGCGGCGGAGGCTACCGTCTAATAAAGCAACTCATATGGGATGGCGGCACTTAGTATCCTACCGAGGTTGCCGTAATTTCCTTCAGCCACGGCAGACGGAATACCAACATAACAATCATTCTGAGTATCTATTGCAACGCCTCCAGAATTGCCCGATTCAATTTCAGCCGAAGTGGTGTAATAGGGTGCAGCATAGCCCGAGATTATTCCTTGGGTTGCGGTAGGCTCGGTAAATTGCCCAGCGTAATCGGGATACCCGAGAATGATAATGCTATCGCCCGTTTGCTCCTGTTGCTGGCATATTGGAAGATTCTCCTCAGCAACATCGTTGAAATAGGTGTCGCCATTTGGAACCACTATATCTCCAAAATCGTAGCCTTCGGTGCTATCCAAAAAATTTGGGCTGGGGCCTCCAGGGGTTCCCCCAGCTTCGACGGTGTAGTAATTAGTACCATCCTCTGGAATTTTGATTGCACACGACGTAGCCAAGTCTCCCGTGGATTCCTCAACAAAGACATGCTTGTTGGTTACGACGTTTATACCGCTTACCCCGTTAATGCTTGTTTGGTCAAGAAAGCCTGAACCGAAATCAGCACTGCCATCGCTATATGTGCACACAACAATAGCAACGCTTGGGCTCCACTGGGCTATGATCTCAGGGAGACTTTTTGGTGCGGTAGGAGTAGCCACAGGGATAGGTGCAGGAATAAGTGGCTGAGTTGCCATTGGAGTGGCAGCGTTAGTGGCTGTTTGGCCCGTGTTATTGGAAGAGGGCGAGGGAAAGGTCACCGAATTGAGGAAGGAATTTTCGAGTGCTTTATCCTCTTTTCCAGAGAAATAGTAATACCCGATCATGTATAAATCATTACCATTTGCAATATCTTCACCGACTGCGTACATATTGCTGGCTTGGACATATGCACGGTAGTCTACCGCTGGCAAGCCATCGTAAGTAGTGGCGGTTAAAGAAATCAATTTATCACCATCCTCATTCGCAGTATATGAAAGTTCGTTCTCTAAATTTTCCTCGGGCGAAATCGTCAGATTTGCAAACGCAGATGCGGCATAAGTTGCCATAAGTTCATACGCTTGACCATTTATCGTATAACCATATACGTCATCCAAAACGCTATTCCCATTTCCAAAATCCTGCTGCTCCGTAAAAAAGGTCGGCTGTTCGGGAAAGGAAGCGGAGAAGTTGCCGTGTGCTAAGTAGTAACTTTTCGTTGCGGTTGTGGTAACGGTGGTAACGGTGCTAATCGCCACTACCGCCGAAGGTGCACCGGTAATCGGCGGGGTATATGGAACAGTGCTTGTGGGCGCTGAAAACAATCCTTGCACCGCAAGGACTATGGATAGAAATATGTGGGATAAGAAAGTCATACTGCGTATTTTTGGAAACACAAAGCCCGCCACCAGGTGGGCCTTTCGGCCCTATGCAAGTTTCCCTGCATAGCGTAAGACACACCCCTGATAACGGGTTTTCTGTGTCTTACGACTTGCGGCCATGCCCTATGCGCCCAATGGCGTGCGGGGTTTAGGCCTATATTCTGCTGGCACAGTACCACATCAACAAAAAATATGCAAGCTTGCCCGGTATAGTATCCCGGCCCCGCAACAAGCAATTTGAAAGTATTCAGTGATCGCTCTTGCTGTTTTTAGCTTGAGAATTATAGATTTTCTGCGGCCGCACTTTTTTTAGCGGTTTCTTTCCGTTGATCTTCAATCCACTGGTTGCCCACCGGTTGCCCAAAATTTGCTATTTCTATGAGTTTTTGGAATCACAATCAACTAACCGCATTGCGGGTATTTTTACCACGGAATGTGCCCGCACATAATCGGTTAATGCCTAGGTACGCACTTACCCGCACCGCGCTCCCGAAAGTGCCGCGTCGCAGTAGCTTCGCCGCCGCCAAGATTAGGTAAGCAAAACCCGCCAGGGATGTTGTGGCGGGCGTGCTAAAGTTTATAAGTGTTTCATTGAGAAAGGGTTGCCGTTCACGCGGCGACCTTTTCTTTTGAGACTAGGTGCTCCAAGATGCGGGCGCACGCGATTCGGAGTTGGGAACCAATGCCGTACATATCGGGCACCGTAACTCCTAAGTGGCTGGCGATTTGGAGCGCGAGCTTTGATGCTTCAACTCCTTCCGCCTCCGTAAGACCGTCGCGGAGCGTCAGACCTTTGAAGTCTTGCGGGTTGGCCTTCTCTACATAGAGGTGAGGTTTGAACCCGAACGGCTCCGCGAAGTGTGCCGCGCCCTCTGGGGTGAGGAACGCATGGTCATACTCATAGAGTTCGCGAATAACTTTTGCTTGCTTTGCCTTGGTTGGCATATTTTCAATGAACATCCCGTGCGGGGACTACTCCGCACCTCAATAAGGCTAACAAACGCGCAACACAACATTTCTATTAGTGTCAAATGTCCCTAAATAATGGCTTAACCACAACGTAATTTTGGCACACTCAAGAAATTAGATAAGGTAAAAACCACAAAGATTTGACGCGTTTGTGGCGTAGCAAACCTTACGTGCCAACGCGTGTGGTGTAATATTTTGCCTTTTTGCTTATTTCAGCAGTTGCCACTTGCCATCAACCCACCTTTAGTCACTTTTATAATCAAATTTCTATCCGGTAATCCCTAACGTCCTGCGGAGTGTAGCCCTGCGGGATAACCGCGGCACCGCGCACCGTACCGCTCGCGGTCATCCCTGTTTTTACCCCAACCCACACGTTATGATCTTCCGTGACGGTTGCCATTCGCTGCGCGAACTTGGAAATGCCAGCCCTGAAGAAGATGGTGCTTTTAATGAACCCTTCTGGGCTGCCACTCTCCCACACTCCAACCTTGGCGCCTGCGGGGGTAACATCCCACCGACGATATAGAGTCAAAAATTCGGCAATATATTCTTTCCAATCATCGGAAGTGCCGTTCAATACAAAGCGGCCATCCCTCACCTCGTTAAGAACCGATTGGATCATGCTTGATCGGCCGATGTCGAGCTCGCCGTATTTGTCCCCTTCACCCCACTTGATGACAGATTGGGAATCGGGGTCGTTTTTAAGGTGGCACACGATTATTTTGCCCTTATGTTCTTCTTTTAGTTCGTCCAGCCATAAGGAATCGCCCACGCGGTCAGCGAAGACATAACACGGTTTGAAGTCCCTCAAATGCTCCAAAATATCCTTTTTGGGGGTGGCAGTGGCGGCGTAGAAAAACAACCCCTCTTTGTTTCCTATGACGTAGTGCACGGGAAGCGCCGTGCTCACGCCTATCAATATCACCCCGTCTTGGCTGTTTACTGTCGTGCTCAAACAGCGCTTGAAGTCTCCTACATTCACAACGTCCCCCACGCCCGCAGACGGAGGGGCGGCAATTTGGTTTTGATAGGCCGTGGTATCCAAGCAGTCATCGTGTGCCGCTTTAGGGAAGCGCAGATATTCTTCCTCAAGGTCAGTGCAGGAATTTTCTATGTGATATACCTTTCGATTTTCATAGCGGGGAATCAAACCGCGTATGCGCGTCTCTTTCATTATGCCCCTGTGCTTTAGGGGAGTGATGCGGGGATATATTTTTCTTTTGTCCATCTCCTCCCGCAGAAAAGGCTCGATGGCGTCAGTGAACACTCCTTCCTCGATGCCTATGTCCTCAAATCCTTCTTCGTGCAAAGTAAAAATGAGATCAACAATGCCCTTTGAATTCACCCTGTAGCGGGTGCTTTTTATGTTCCATTCGTTGTCATCGTTCACCCAGTTGCGGGTGACACCCGTATAGTCGGAGTCTTTGTGCCGGCTACCGGCAGGGTCTATGGTGGCGAATTTCCGCGTCTTCATCTTCAGCACGTCTTCCATCGTGCGGTACTGGAGCCAAGACTTTTTGAACTCTTGGCTGTCTTCGTCTATGGGGTTCTGCTGGTACAGGGCCGACCACTCATAACTGCCCAGCGCCGCGCGCGTTATGTTCAGCTTCGATACGCTGAACTTGTCGGGCCAGAGAGCTTCGCCAACCTTCCTGTGCAGTTCATCGCGCTCAGCCAGGGCTTTGTATTCCAAAACCTCCCAATGGTCATAGTCGGTTTCGCCGTTCTTTTCAGCCTCGCGCTGCTCCCTTAATAGCCGGCCGGCCAAGTCATCGTCATGCCAACGGGTGAGGATGAGCACGATAAGGGAATTTCCTTCCTGGCGCGTATAGAACGTCGAACGCCACCATTTATGCACGCTCTCACGCGTCACAGGGCTATCAGCCTCCTCGCGGTTCTTAAAGGGGTCATCTACTATGCCTATCTTAAAGCCGCGCCCCGTGATGGCGCCACCGACACCAACGGCCGTATATCCTCCGCCTTCTTGGGTCATCCATTTGGCCTTGGCAGTGGTGTCCTCGCGCAAACGAGTATCGAATATAAAAGCGTAGGAAGGACGGTTCATTAAATCCCGCGTGCCCTGACCAAAGTCGGTGGCCAGTTCGGAGGAATACGATGCAATGATAAAAGGCCAGTCGGGGTGGTGGCCCAGTACCCATGAGGGAAACTTCTGCGTGGCTTGGTCTGACTTCCCATGACGCGGCGGCATGAAGATCATCAGCCGTACATCCTCACCCGCTTCAACCTGCTTCACCGCGCGTTCAAGGCGCAGGGCTATCTCTTGGTGAAACCACTCCAAAGAATACTTGGGGTCAACCGCGACGCAAAATTCTGGGAAGCCCTGGTTAGCGGCCTGCACGAACAACTTTTCCCGAAGCTGCTGCGGCGACAAGCTGATCAAACTGTTTTTCATCGAAGGAAATTTTATTCGTTACTCCCTCTCCTTTAGAGGTTACATCCATTGACTGCGGGGCGCGACCAAAACCCCTGTCAAATAACTCACGTATGGCACTGATGTCTCCCTTCAAACCTTTCTTGAGAAGCACGCTCACTATCGCTTCGCCTTTTTCGGCTACACGGGCCGCGATGTACTCGCGCATTTTGTCGGCTTCAATGCTGGCAAGTCCTTTTGGACGACCGCCTTTTTTGCCGTTCTCTCGCGCTGCCTTTAATTGTGCTGGAGTCGCCATAGATGTTTATCTGATGGCGTTTGTTCACCCCACTCACTGGGTAGAACCAGATAACCGCATTATACCGCACAAGCGCGCGCTACGTAAGAGTCTCAGCTCAACTAGCCGTGAAAGTGCTATTTTTTCTTCAGCCACTTTTTAATTTCTTCCTCTACTGCTTGCAGGTTCCCCACGACGAGATGGAGGTTAAACACTCCTACCGTTTGAGGAGTGTTGGTGTCGAGCCATGAGATGATTGCTGTGGCGAGATCACTTAATTCTTCCGTGGGCTTCATCGCTTCTTGGAATTTATCTACGCGATTTGGAGCAAGTTTTGATACTACTTTCGCCACCTCTTGAGATGTTGGGTATTTGGAATAATCTATGGCAAGAATCTCGGGAGCCATAATAGGAGCGCGGTTGAGTGCCCCCACTACCTCCAATCCAGCGTCTCTGGTTCTGAATTCCCCCGCGAGTATCTTCTTTTCTATCGCTTCCTTGTGTTCTTCTGGGGCTGCTCTCAATGCCCGAAGGTGTGTTGCCGCGATGTCTCCTTTTTTAACCGCCGCCTGGAATTGTTTGGATGTACGGAGTAGGGCCAACTTTTCATCCACCCATGAAGTGGACTTCCCTATCTTCTCCGAAAGCCATGTGGTGCCCGTCTCCGGCCTGCCGCGCTCTTTTAATCCGCCGGGCGGATTAAATCCCATGTCTACGAGCTTCTGTAGGGCCACTGCCGTATCAAACTCGGTCATGGTGTCGTGGTGGATGTTCTCAATGACCTGACGCATGAAGCGCTCTTCATCGCTTATCTTCATCACTTTGGCCGGCATTCTCTCCAGTCCTGCTGCTTTTGCTGCGCGCCAACGGCGTTCCCCCGTGATGATGACGTATTTCGTATCTACTTCAATGGGATTGATGACTCCCGTGGTCTTGATGCTTTTCGCCATTTCCTCTATTTCCTCTTCGTCGAATGATTTACGAGGTTGGTTTGGATCGGGCTTTATCATCTCTACCGATATTTCTTGAATCTTGTTCATAGCAACGCGTGTGTTATTTTAATGGGCTTTTGGTGGTTAAGTTCATTTTTTTCTTTTCGTCCGCACCATTTGCACGGAATTTTAACGCAGCCCTGCAAGGGGCGTTGTAATTCCTGGGGAATAAAGTCATCGCCGTGGAAATGCGAATAAGGGGTTGGGGTTGCGGGCTCCGGCTCCACAACCGGCAACTCGTCGAACCAGTCCGCCATGTCCTTGGTGGCATTAGCAAGCTCTTCTCCTTGAAGGTGCTCACTAGTATCTTGGGTATCCATTTCAGGCTTACTGGGAGGCGCGTCTTGGCTCATAGGGTCTTGTACCGATGCACCGATGCCATCAGATGCCCCTTCAAAACACGCGGATGGGCCAGGGGGTGTTTTTATACCCCCTTCTTCCTCCGTAGGTGCATCGGTACTAGCGTCTGGGAGCCCTATTCGTCCCGTAATGGGGTCATATATGCCCGCGGTACTCTCCTCGGGGTTATCCGCCAACAGGTCTAGCACCGATGGCAGGAACGATGCACCGGGGAGGTCTTTGTCCTCTACCACGTACTCAGCGCCCTTTGGCCCTTTGCTTTCTGCAACTTGAGTGATGTAGCCCTTTTGGGTCGCTGGTCTGAGCCACTTTGCCACCGTATCTCTATCCCCCCATTTCAAACTCTTAAAGAGCTTGGTCACAGTGAACTTGGCCGCTTCACCAGACAGGCCTTTGACCAACTGGCGCGCGGCCTCAATTACTTCAATGCTTTTCTTCGGCAGCTCATGTATAGATCGGGAAAGCGCTTCTTCAACAATGACCTTCGCTATGTGCGCGTCTGCAAGGGTGGCCCGGATATACGTTTGCCCTTCAATCTCAACCCTCTCGCGCTGCAGCTGATGCCATACCGCCGAAGTCTCGATGACCGTGAGAAAATGCTCATAATCGCGCCGCGTTCGGAGTATGTTCTTTGGAAAGTACTTCCTAAAGCTTCGGACGAACGGGATAATTACTGGCAGTGATTCCAGACACAGCTGCGCGTGCTGCCACGGTTTTAGGTCATCTTCCTTCGGTCTGCGAATGGCCAAGTAACGCGCGTCGACGGACTCATATACGCGCACCGTCTGTTCGGTCGTCTGGTCGGGGAACATTGAAATAGTTCGCGTGTCATTCTCACCGTGAATCATCGATGCCGTTGTCGTGGTGATGACTCCCGTGGGTCCCTCTTTCTCAATCGTCTGCGTTTCGAATTGCCCAGTATCGGGATTCTTGAAGGGAACCAATATCTTGAGTTTGCCTTCTGATTGGAGGGTCCGGATGGGATAGTCGGCTCGCTCACTCCCGTGATTTTCGAAGATAACAATGATGCGGTGCTTCAAATAATCGTCCGGTGTATAGTAGAGGCTTTGCGGAGTCGCATCGGTGAATTCTATGTAGGCCGACTCGGGGAACAGTTTGAGAGTAGTACTCAATGTGAATGATTTCCCCGCCGTGCTGTCGCCTTTGACGGCAATGGACAAAATTCGATTCAATAAGCGGGATGTCAGTGCAATGCCGTGGAGCAGGATGTTTTTTTCCTCGCCTACCACCCCTAGCTTTTTGACCATCTGCAGGAAGTTATGGAGTAGCGTCGGGGATTTTAGGATTGCTTCGGCCGCTTGTCGCTCTTCTTCGGTGAGAGGCGTCTCCGATATTGCGTGTTCGGCTTTCTTTTTTGCCGCTTCTTTTTTTGTCTGTATAGGCCCCTGTAATTCTTTGAAATACTTGAGTATGGAATCTACGTCTTTCGTCTTGAGATTCAATTCACTTTTTATTCTGTTACGGATATACATTTCAGCCTCTGCAGCACTTAATCCAAAGGCGAGTGCCTCCAGAAGCGGCTTGAGGGCCGGTATCAGACGTTCTTTTGGAGTGTCTTTCGGTATTGTATGTAATAAGGCCTCACAAACCTGAGCGGTCGACTCCGCCTGATCGCTGCCAGATTCTCCTCCAAGTTCCCGTTCTATGTCGTCAATAGTGCTCATACGCACAGCAGGAATTTCACCGCCTCAATAAACGGGAAGCCGTGGAGCAGTTGGGTGAGGGCGATGCTGTCGCCACCTTGCTGGCAACCGAAACACCAACAGGAGTTCGTTTCGGGATAAATGACGAAGGAAGGAGAGCGGTCTGCGTGCAGGGGACAGTTGGTGGTGAATGTCCTCCCGGTCTTGCGGAGATTAGATGAGAAGAGAGACGCGATAGGGATGTCTTTGGCGCGTTGTATCTCGACATCAGTAATGCGCCCCTGCATTGGACTCGGGGAGAGGTGACTCACCTGGCGCTTGAGCCGGGCAATGTGTTGTGCCACGGCAAGTATGCGCGGCTCTACAAGCACCCGCAGGGCAACCCATATCTCCCAATAGCTCTCGGAGGTGCTCTCGCGTAGGTATTTTTTGGCGACACCAATCAGCCGTTGTTCCTCGGCCTCCCACTCTTTTATTTTTTCAGGCAGTACACCCCTTGCCTCCGGGAATACTTCCAGCCACTCAAAATCGTTCAGATGTGGCAAAGATTCGCGCCATACATCCTCCAGATCACGGAAAAACTCATGCTCACTTTGCTCATCCGTATCGCACCACGCCGCAGCCTCGCTGGGGCGTTCATTTTTCTTGAACATTGTACGCTTGTACTATCTAGTAAAAGCGTGCTTTTAGCTTCGGCAGGAACACCACGGCGAGGCGGCAATTCCCGCATAAGCTAAGAAAACACTTTTATTGCCGTGGTATGTCTGCCTTAGAAAAGAGCAACGCGTTTGGCGTTTTCTCTATCTCTATCTCTCACCGCATCTTTACGTTCAAGATGTCTTGCTAGGTATGCATCCTTGGCGGAAGCACTTACGCTCATCGCGTAACTTAATATAAATAGTACCATAGGGCTTCTGGAATGTGCAAGTGAATATAGGCGCGCCAGCACCCATATTGATTGAGAAGCCCCCTAGTGGCATACTCAAGCGGTTCGGATATAGATATGGAGATTGGAAAACAAAGGCAAACCTTTTTAAACCTTCTTGCGGCACTTCCCTCAACCGAAGAGGGGGAAGTTCGCATAAGCGACAAAGTTTTGGTTGAACATGGACTTGGCGACCGAACCTTTTTTGAAGCTGTGTGCCCTGGATTGCTGAAGCAGGGCGTACTGAAGAAATTTAACGACCCTGATGCTCCCATATCGGATTTTACTGCCTTTTGTACCGAAGATTCTACCTACAGGCACTTGATGTTGGCACGCTACCCCTCCCTGCGGGGGAATAATTCTTGGGCGAATGACTATCCGCCTTATGCGGAAGAGTTTGATGCCAAGATGGAGAAACGGAGACGAAAATTACGCGCGCGTTATAAGCACGTCTTCGTGAAGGACATGACGAAGGTTAAGGTTAAGGTTTGTTTCGATAGAACCAAGGGCATCTACAGGGAGGATGGGGTGGGCAAGCGATATCCGATAACGGGTATGCGGTGGAAGTTTGTGTTCACGCTACTTGGCACTGACGTTCTTTCTCTTAAGGACGCGTTTCCTGCCTATTGGGGCGATGGGTCTCAAGTGTCCCACAACATTGCGGATATAAATAAAATATGCAGGGAGAAGCTGCTCCTCCAGCACGACCTCATCATCAATGAGCCGACGGCGGGCGGCTATCTTCTCAACCGTGAAATGTTTGACATAGAGGAAGTAAAGGCATTCGAAGTTGCAAAATAAGGCTTTTTGAGTAGCAACCAAACAGCAATTGAGTGTATTTACCTATCGGGTACGGTGGGAGAATGGGAGATAGAGATGGATATAGAACGACCTCATTGCCTCTGGCCGTTTTTTTATACCTCAAAGGCCAGCACCTCACGGGCATTGTCCCCCTAAATTTTTCAAAAAAGGAATTTGAATTCACGCACTCGCCCGACATAGAGGCACTCGTCAACACCTATCGCTTCGGCGCCGCAGACGACGCGGCGCTCCAGGTGTCTGCGCGCGAATACGAGCGAGCCCGAAACACCCTCCTTGATCTGCTCAACGAATGATATGGGGAAGCATGCAAACAGGCCCCCATAAGAACCCAAAAGGGCCATTATTGTGCAACCAAAAAACAAAATGAAAACCAAAAAACAAATTCTAAAGAAATTGGCGGCAGCAGAAAGTTGGTTGGAGATACTTGTTGAAGAAATGGATGGTAGTACAGATGAGGTTGCAAAAGCAAAGAGTGAAATAGAAATAAAAGTATTGAAATGGGTTTTAACAGACCATGACCTGGATACCGATTATATATAGACATAAGTACCAACAGGGTAAGGAACTTCCCAAAGTGATGGGGGTCCAAAAGGACTGGTGGAACTCACTATGACCCCTACCCCTCCCAGAGGTGGTGGCGAGACGCCTGATAATATCCCCCCTAATTATCCGAAAAGAGGCGCCGAGCGCCGTGCCCCTATATTCAGCAAAGAAACGCTTGAGTCTTTGCGGGGACTTGGTAATGTAGTACAGCCCCCAAACCACTCCAAGACGAAGGGTGGTGTACCGCTCTTTGACAAATCGTCGACCAGTTCCAACTCGGCAATCGAGTTGCTGACCATACCTGAAGTTGCGGGGATATTGAAAATTTCTGTATCCGGAGTGCGGCACCTCTACCAGGCGCGGCACCTTCCGTTCCACAAAGTCGGTGGCAGCATCCGTTTCTCCAAAAGCGACATCGAATCCTACCTGGGGAAACGACGGGTGGAAGCAATCGACTAATAGATTGAGATATGGCAGTACGAAAAATAAAAGAATCATGGTGGGTGGACATCAGGGCGGCCCACCTGCGATATAGAAAACGAAGCCCTGAAAACTCCAAGGCCGGAGCGGAGGCCTACGAAGCGAACTTACGGCAAAAGTTAGCGCGTGGCGAGTCAATCGACAAAGCGACGCACACGATGCCGCAAGAACAGTCCTTCGGGAGATTCTCGCAGAAATGGTTTACGGAGTATGTCCTGCCGAACAATAAGTTTTCGGTGCAGAGGACGAATAAATACATTCTGGACGCCGCCCTGGTGCCATTCTTCGGAAAGATACCGGTAAGCCAGATTACCGCCCACCATATTGAGCAATATAAGGCGCAAAAAGTTAAAGACGGTAAAATCACAGGCAAGACACTCAAGAATCACTTGACGGTATTGCACAAATGCCTGGCCACCGCGTATGAGTGGCTTGAGCTTGGAACGCAACCGCCAAAGATAAAGTGGCCCAAATGCGCTCCGACCCGAACGGACTATCTCACCCCAGAAGAGTCAGAATTGCTGTTGTCCCATGCGGACGGCATGGTATACGAGGTAATACTCACCGCGCTCCGCACCGGCATGCGGCTGGGAGAGCTCAAAGGGCTCCAGTGGTCTTCCATCGACTGGCAAACCGGCAGCCTTATAGTCAGACATGCACGATGCGACTTCAGAAAAGTATTGGATACGCCAAAAAGTAACCGCGAACGGTACATCCCTCTCGATAGCGAGATCTATGAAATGCTTCTCAAGAGAAAGAAAAGCGAGGGGTACGTCTTCACAGACATAGACAAACAGCCCTTCAATACCAAGCGCCTGAACCGCCGATTGGCTGCAATACGCAAGAAGGCCGGAATGCGAAAGGTCGGTTGGCATATGCTACGCCACACCTTCGCGTCACATCTGGCAATGAAGGGGGTGCCTCTCCCCACGGTGCAGGCACTTCTGGGGCATGCCAACATCACGACGACGATGAGATACGCGCACGTTGCCCCCTCTACCTTGCGCACGGCAATAGACATGCTGAACCCAAAAAGAAGGAAATATGAAAATTTTGGGCAACCCGTGGGCAACCAGTGGATTGCGGAGCAAGAGGAAGAAACCGCTCAAAAAAGTGCGGTCCCAGAAAACCTATGATTCTCAAACTAAAAACAGCAAGAGCAAATACTGTGTGCGTTAAAATTGCGTGTTGCGGGGCCGGGATTTGCACCCGGGTCCCAAGGTTATGAGCCTTGTGAGGTACTACTCCTCCACCCCGCGATATGCGGGAAGACTCTCCCGCGATGGAGGAACTCTATCACAGATAATCAAATTCTTCAAACACTCGGCGGTATTTATCGATAGTGGCCTTGGTGTCACGCTCGGTGAGATGAAATTGCTCCCCGCCGTGCGCGATGTCGTTTCTCACCTTATGCGCGGTCCAGGCCAGATCAAGCGTCGTAAATTGGATGGGACTTGCGCCCTTTAACTTATCCCCGATAGTGGCCCCTGCGTAGCCGCGCGACTCCAATAAATTACCGAGCATGATATCGGCTTCGATAATGGCACGGCGCCAATCGCCCTCAACGGCACTTCCCGCAAGCAGGAGTACGTGCTCCCATTGTGGGTTTTTGGGAGCGTGCACATCCTTGTGTGCTAGCGCTTCCTCCTCCCGACGCTTGTGCCATCCCGCATGCTCGACCGTATGGAGTTGCATCTTCGCATAGATAAAGCCAATCAAAAACAGGAACGACAATCCAAGCCCCACCCACGCGATGTCCGTTATCAACTGCAACGTCTGAGTCGGAATCTGGGAGATATTGATATTGGTTCCGGTGAATATCCGGTAGACCAGCAGCACAAAATATTCGAGATTCAAAAAGTGCACCGCGTCCATCGCCTAATTATAAGCTACGTTTCACCTATGCCTTCAGCGAGTTTCAATCTCTTTCCCTATGCGAAAGAGCGCGGCCTCATCGCCGTGCGCGGCGGTGCATTGCAAGCCGACAGGGAGCTTCTTTCCCTCTCGCGCAACAGTGCCCATGGGAATTGAAATGGCCGGATTGCCCGTCAAATTCGCGGTGACGGTAAACACATCCAACAAATACATCGAAAGCGGGTCGGATTTCTCCCCAAGTTTTGTCGCAGGAGTAGGCGCGGTCGGCGTTGCAATGGCGTCAACTCTCTGAAGCGCCACATTGACTTCGGCCGCAAGCGCCGAGCGAGCGGCGGTTGCTTTGCCATAGTACGCATCGTAATAGCCGGCCGAGAGCACGTAGGTGCCGAGCATAATACGGCGACGCACTTCCGGTCCAAATCCTTCGCCGCGGGTTTTGGCATAATCTTCCAATAATGAATCCCCTTTCAGCGAGAGCCCGTAACGCACGCCATCAAAGCGGGCGAGGTTGGTTGAACTTTCGGCCGGCATGATGATGTAGTAGATTGCGAGCGCAAGCATTGAGGATGGCAGCATGATATCAACAATGTCGTAGCCTTTTTGTTTGAGCAGTGCAAGCGATTCTTCAAACTTTTGCAGTACATCGCTGTCCACTCCTTGCTGAAGCAAATGTCTCGGGACGCCTATCTTTTTCTTTACGCTGCCCTTCGGGTACAGTCCTTCATCGATCGAGGTGCTGTCGAGCATGTCGTGACTTCGCATCGCAGAAAAAAGTAGTTCTGCGTCCGCGACGGTTTTAGTGAGCGGCCCCGCCTGATCAAGGCTTGAGCCCATGGCGATAAGGCCTGAACGCGACACCATGCCATAAGTAGGCTTCAGTCCAACGATGCCGCAGAAGCTTGCGGGTTCTCGGATGGAGCCTCCGGTATCGGTGCCTAACGCTCCCAGCGATAGGTTCGCGGCGACCGCGGCCGCTGACCCGCCGGAGGAGCCTCCCGGCACGCGAGATTCATCAAGCGGATGCTTAGTCGGGCCGAATGCGGAGTGTTCCGTAGAGCCGCCCATGGCAAACTCATCCATGTTGGTGCGGCCGAGAAACACGGCTCCCGCTTTTTTTAAGTTCCCTATCACCGCCGCGTCATAGGTCGCGGTGTAACCCTTCAATATTTTCGAGGCCGCGGAGGCTTTTTTGCCTTCAATTAAAATATTGTCCTTGATAGCCAGAGGAATACCAAGCAATGGATGTTTCTCACCCTTAGAGCGCCTCTCATCGGCTTTTTTTGCCTGTACTTCTGCGTCATCAAACACTTCCACATACGCATTGAGTGACGAATTTCGTCTTTTGATTTCGTCGGTGCACGCGCGCACCAGGTCGACTGAGGAAATGTCTTTCGCCTGCAATTTTTTCACCGCTTGAGCTATTGAGAGCCGGTTTAATTCACTCATCTTTTTGTATTATTTTCCGTACCACGTTGAAACCATGCTCCCGTGTGGGGAATGCGCTGCGCAGGGCTTCTTCCTTGTCCCACAAGGGGTCCCCTGCCGCACGCGGTACATCTTCGCGCATGATATTGCGCAACACGGGCTTCATATTCGTCCTTTCCTTAACCTCAAAGGCACTTACGTGGCCGACGTAGTTAAGAATGTCCGACATGTCTTTCTGTAAACGCGTCACTTCCCCCTCGTTCAATTGAAGCCGCGCTAACTCAGCCAATGCGAGAACCTCTTCTTTCGAAATCATGCAACCATAGTACCTTATCGAAGCAACTTGAGAAACTCCACCTCGGTAAGAACGGTAACCCCGAGCTCTTTTGCCTTATCTAATTTCAAACCCGCTTCCTCTCCCGCTACTACGGCGAAGGTTTTCTTTGAGACCGTGCTGGAGACACTGGCTCCGAGGGCACGCAGCGTCTCTTTGGCTTCGTCACGCGTCATTGACTGAAGTGTTCCGGTCAAGATGAATGCTTTGCCCGCAAACGGCAACGTGGCGCGACCGATTCTCGCCGTGAACTCAGGATTACGGATGATGAGGTGCTTGTGCAGTCGCTCAATTAATGTTTTGTTTTCTTTTTCTTTGAACCACAGAGCGATTGATGTTGCGACTATAGGGCCGATCCCGTTTAATTCGCTCAGCTGGCCTTCATCCGCTGCGGCGATACTATCAATAGTTTTAAAATGCCGCGACAGCAGGAGGGCAGTCTCCTCCCCCACCTGTGGGATGGAGAGGCCAGCTATAAGGCGCGGGAGAGAAACCTGCGTAGATACTTTTTTGATTGAGGCAATCAATTTTTTTGCGCTCACCTCGGCGAAACCTTCGAGCGTGAGCAGATCACCTTCGGTCAGTGAAAAAAAATCATCGAAATGCTGTACCAATCCCTTTTCAAGCAACGCATCGACGGTCGAGGGTCCCAACCCTTCTATATTGAGTGCACCCTTGCTTGCAAAATGGCGCAGTTTCCGGCGCTCAACCGCGAAGGAATTTTTATAGACGCACCGCCACGCGGATTGCCCCGGCACGCGCTCAATGCGTCCGTCGCCCCCGCACTCCGACACGCGCGTAGGCCAGCGGTATGCTCGGGCGCTTGTAGGACGCAACTCTGGAAGTACCTGCACGATATCCGGTATGACGTCCCCCGCTTTTTGCAGTATCACCGTATCGCCCACGCGTACACCGAGGCGTTTTATTTCATCCTCGTTGTGGAGCGTCGCCCGCGAGACTACCGATCCCGCAACCGAGACCGGTCGTAAATGTGCGACCGGGGTCAGCACCCCCGTGCGGCCCACCTGAAGGGCGATAGCTTCGACCGTGGTCGTCACCTGCTCGGCAGGAAATTTAAACGCAACGGCGAAGCGCGGCGCCTTGCCGGTGTAGCCGAGCGAATCCTGCAAGGCATGCTCGTTTACTTTGATGACGATACCGTCAATCCAATATCCTTGGGATTTTGATTTGATTTTCCACTTCTGCCAATAGCTCAGTATGTCCTTAACTGAGCGGGCAAGCACAAAATGCGGATTTACTTTGAATCCCAGTCCGCGCAAATACTCCAATTCCTCCAATTGCGTCGGCGGCAGTCGCTCGGACGTCTGTGCGACATCGTAGATGAACGTATCGAGCTTTCGAGAGACTGCTACTTGTGGATCAAGTTGCCGTATGGAACCCGCGGCGGCATTGCGTGGATTCTGAAAGGGCATTTGCCCTTTTTTCTTCCTCTCTGTATTCACTTCCTTGAGCGTCTTTTCGCTCATCCACACCTCTCCCTCAACAATGATATCGACTGGTCGCTCCAAGGAAAGAGGTACCGATTCAATAGTGCGCACATTGTGTGTGACGTCTTCGCCCACGACGCCGTCGCCGCGCGTCGCCGCGGTCTTCAGTAGTCCCTTTTCGTAGGCAAGCACTATTTTGAGTCCGTCTATTTTCAATTCACACACGTACGCTATCGGCTTCGTACTCTTCAGCATCCGCCTCACCCGAGCATCAAAATCCCGTATATCTTCTTCATTGAATGCGTCATTAAACGACCATTGCGCCACCTTGTGGCGCACTTTTTTGAATTGCGGTAAAGGCGCTCCCGCCACGCGCTGGGTCGGCGAGTTCGGCGAGACAAGTGTCGGATATTTCTCTTCCAGCTTGACAAGTTCTTCCATAAGGGAATCACGGGCTGATTCCGGGATCTCCTCCTTGTCATACACATGATATTGAAGCCGATAGCGCTCAATCGAATGCTTCAGCTTTTCATAGCGGTCACGGACGTCTCGGGGCACCATGGCAGTAGTATAGAGCCACGTAGCTTTTTTTAGTAGCTCACCCGGAGCTCGCGCTCAACTTGCACGCCGACACCCTGACAGGTATTGAGGCCGTCGGAGGTTACGGTGGTTGCCGGAGGGTTGCCCACTTTGGTGACCGTCACCTGGACGCAATACGTTTGGCTTGGCAGAAAAGAAAGAGTGAACGTCGTGGTCGCTGAAGCCGCGGATGTGGTCACGGTCCACGCTCTCCATCCGGTCGGTGGAGCGACAATGGGTGAAGGCGGCGTACCGGCGGCAACTATATCTTGATTGTTGCAAAAGACAGTACCCGAAGGCGGCGCGATCGACTGGCTTGAGGTCGCGAACACGCTGCCGGTGCCGTTATATTTTGAATCCCAATACAGCGCGCACTCCGCTCCGCTGTCGGCGGCATAAAAAGCATACTCCGATTGGGCCACCGTCGAAGAGAGCTCGAGTTCGCGCAGCGTGATGTCGAGAATTGCCAACCCAATGGCAAGCGCCAGGCTTGCGGCCAGAAGTGCAAAAAATAACGTAAATCCTCTCATACCTATGGTTGCCAATTAAGTAATTCCTCTCGCAACGTTACCGTACGTGGTGTCCCGCCACACACACTCGCCTGGTCACACCACGAGACGGTAACGGTAACGCTGGCCTCGCATCCGTGCCCAGTCGTACAGTTATTAGAGCCGACTGGGGTCTCAATGCTTATAGTGCGGGTAAAGACACTCGGCGTAATAGTCGTTCCGTTTGCTGCTGCATAGGTAAAATGGCTGAAATAATTGACGCCGCTGAGAGTGGCCCAGCTGTAGTTTATAACCGGACAGCTCGCGCCAGTGGTACATGAGCTAACGGTGTTTGCGTAGGAATCTATCGTACAAGATTGTGTCCCAGTGGTGTTCGCGCAATTACCGACGGCCGTAAGAAAATTAGTGGGGGTGGGAGTAGTGCCGTCCAGTCCTGCGAGCCAGTCAGTATTGTCCTTATTGTCCTCAAGCGTATTGGTGTCGCGCACCCACCGCACGTATTCCATCCCGTCTTGCGCCAGATAAAATGCGGTGTCTTGGTCTTTGGCCGTGAGTGTGGCTTCCAAGCTCTTTGAAGCAATGGTGAGCGGCCCCGCAATGGCAAGCGAGAGCAGCAAGACCGCCATCAAGGTTTCGATGAGCGTGAACCCGCCTTGTATTTTTTCAATTGCGTTATTCATAAAATCGCTGGGTGACGCTGGTCTGCATATAAAACGATGATTGTTGCGTTGCACTGACCGTCGCATAGCCGGAAATGGTAATGACCACCCTTGACTGCACGCTGCCCGGAGTACCTATGACATAAAAAACGTATGAGCCACTTCCTGAGAGATTATTGATGATGACATCGGGAGAGGTAAGCGGCGACCAAGTTAGAATGTTGTTCTGCACAGTGCCAACCTCGATACACCCGATGTTGGGGGCAGTTTGGCCGCACGCGCTCGAGGAACTATCAAGTTGGTAGTAGGTGGTCATACCGGCGGAAGACGTAAACACTATTTCGTTTGCGCCAGTAGGGCACGTAGAACCAGGTGTAGTACCACACCCCCATCCGGTGCCAGTTCGAAGTGCGCGTGACATGTCGTCGATGGCAAAGTTAAGATTATCAGTGACCGATTTCAACGTTTCGACTTTGGCATCGGAAGCTGATATGGCCAATAGTGCGCCGAGCGCTATCGTCATGACTACCGTGAATATCGCGACCGAAACGAGAATTTCGATGAGCGTGAAACCGCGTGTCTTAGAAGACAGAATCATGTTAGCATCCGGCTATCGCACAGACCGATATTTCGCCCGTTAATGAAACGCTGACGCTGCGGGTGTTGGCTGGATCACCAGCGGCTTGGAGTTGAATATAAGCACTCGAGTATGTTTCACCACTGGGAGGAGTGGCGCAGGCGGAAGGGCTAACCGGGGTAGTTGAAAAACACGCGTTCGGGTTGGGACGCTTGAATACTATCGAAAGACTAGAGAGGGTGCTGCCGCCAGAATTGTTCGCGTACCAACAGCGTTGTCTCGGTGAGGATCCAGCAGTAGTCGCGCAGAATTCACTGATGATGTAGCCGCTGCTCAGCGTGAACACTTGCGTTGCTTCTCCTGGAACGTATTGGCCGCTGTTTTGGAGGTCGGCAAAAAGGATGTACTGAGTATCGGTCGAATTAAAAAAAACGCCATAAGCTGGTGCGTAATTAACCACGCCGTTTTGGGTGCTGGTGCCCAAGACGCTGACTCCGTATACCTGTGCTTGACGGATAGAGAGTGCCACACTGTACGCGAGGCTGCGCAATACAGTGGAGCTGTCAAATTTCTGCTGTTGGATAAGAATCACGCTTGAGACGACGACCATAATAACTACAACCACCAAGAGTTCGATGAGTGTGAAGCCTCTGTGCCCACTGGTATGCCTAGAAGAGAACCGAGATTTGTTGAAAGAAGTCCACATGAAAAAAATATGCGAGCGCTGCGCCGAGCACCAAGAACGGCGCGAACGGTATCTCACTCCTCATTGTAAGATGGGAGCGCCCCGATTGCCATGAAAGCCGCTGGTATAACAGCATGGCAAGACCCACGAAGGCTCCACTCCAAAAAGCCAGCGTGAGCGCGGTAAGACCAGCGTACAGCCCGAGCAACCACCCTATACTGAGTTCAAGTGCGCCATCGCCCCATCCCATCCACCTGCCCCAGGATATGAGGGAGAGGCAAACAAGCGGGGACGCAAGCAGGGGACCACTCAACAGTACCGAAACGCTTGGCATCATAAACTGAACTCCTGCGCCAAAAGAGAAAAAAAGAGAAATTAACGCCAATAGGGCCAAAAAACCCGAACACGACCAAGGAATAATGTTGTGCTTGATATCATAGACGACAACGAAAAGAAGGACCATCCATACCAACAGCCAGAAGGCGTAGGCGAGTGGTTGTACGTTTGTGCCGAAGACCGGATAGGAAAAGTAGACGAGCAGCGAGAGCAGAGCAGCGATACATTCGACCAGCGGATACTGCCAGGAAACTTTCGAGCCACACTGTCGGCACCTGCCGCGTAAAAAGATAAATGAGAAAATGGGAACCAGATCGCGTGCGCTGAGCGTTTTATCACAACTCATACACCGCGAACGGCCGCGGACGATTGACTTACCAGTATTAAAGCGAAATGACAGCGCGTTGATGAAACTCCCGAGAATGGCGCCGAACACAGCGGCGGCGACAAAAAAGAAAATCTGCATCAATTCGTGACATCGTAGCACGGACCCAGATTTGTACACGCATTCGTACCACCATTATTCGGTACTGTTGCTCCTTGCGAGCTGACAGCACATAATCCATTGGTTGTACATCCACCCGTGAACCCACTTGAATAAACATTTCCCGTACAAATCCTGGCGGTAGTACCGCCAACTATAGGTGTTGCCGCTCCATTGGCTTCTGCTGTAGATGCAGGGTTATTTGAATTCTCAAGCACCGCTCCTAAGTGAAATCCCACCACTATCGACGGGTTGCTGCCACAAGTAACACCATTGAGAGACCAGCCATAATAGGCATAATCGATTGGACTATTAGTCGTACTGAGAGGATCAAGAGGCATGGACGGAATATAGGTGGGGACCAAATCCGTAACTAAGTCAGAATAGGTATCTGGGTAATGACCGTTGTCGTTATAATACTCCTCAAGCGCCAGCTGTATGGTGCGGATGTCGGAGATGCGCTTAGCGTCGCGTCCTTTAGACTCTGCACTGCTGAGCGAGACCAATACTATGGAGGCCAAAATGCCGATGATGGCGATAACGGTCAGAAGTTCGATGAGGGTGAAACCGCCCTTTTTCATATTTGTATTATATATCAATTTTCAGTACGTCATGAATAATCCCTCTTCAGAACTTCCTGAGTCACTGTTGGGGGAGTAGTTATAGCTGGCAACCCGTGACAGTGTTGTTGCCACTACCAACCGTACAAGTGCTGCTTTCCCCTCCGGCAACGACAGAGTTATTTCCATTGCCTTCTATCGTTATGGTGTCGCTACCCGTGCCCGTTTTGATGGTGTTATTGCCAATGCCTGCTGTAATTATTTGATTGCCGGTGCCGGTAATGAGAGCGCTATTGCCGGCGCCAGTCATGATGAGGTTATTTCCATTGCCGACTCTTATGTTTTGGTTTCCAGCGCCGGTCACGATAGTGCTGTTGCCATTGCCCGTATGAATATTTTGATTGCCGGCTCCGGTCGTTATTGTTTGATTACCCACTCCAGTTGCGATCGTATTATTGCCGGCGCCAGTCTGTATGGTGTCGTTGCCGTTGCCGAGAGTAATTGTGGAGTTTCCTTCGCCAGTGCAAACGATGTAACTACCATTTCCTCCCGTAATAGTATCGTTGCTGTTGCCGCCAACGAACATAGTCTGGGGAGCGAGGGTGACGGTAGCATTGGTAGTTGCGGTTATGAGCGTATAGCCTGCTGGTACTACAGCGGGCATCTGACAAGCCCCTGCTGGCGGCGTCTCGGTAGGTGGCGCTTGTATGGTAAGAGTGCCGGGGACAAAGACCGAAATGAAATAGTAGCCGCTTGCTTCAAGCGTACCCACGGTGCAGGTGATCGGGTAGGTTCCTGCAGGACTCGCAGAAGTGGCCGTGGTAGTGCAGCTCGGGGAGCCGGTGATAAATTCCGCAGCAGTGTCGCTCCCCGCGAAGCCGCTGAGAGTAGCGGTGAAGACACTAGGTAGTGAGGAGCCGAGCTCAATCGTTTGGTTGTTGGCGGTGACAGTAATCCCTATGGGAGTCACTCCCCACTGCCACTGAATGATGGAGTACGGGAGTGGCGGGAAGCCCTGACCGTGTTCAAAGTAATCGTCATCTAGACTTACCTCGCTTAAATCAGTAGGTGCTCCAGAATACCCAATTGCTACGGTGTAGAAGTTCTCTCCTTGTGAGCCAACAAAATTGAAAGGATAGACTTCGAGTACGGTATACGGCGAAGAGGTAGCGTCGTAGCTCAGGAGTGTAGATGTTCCGGGTACTCCACTATAAACACCGAAGAACACATTCCCGCCCGAGAGCTGTGGAAATCCGTACGTGCAGGTGGTGTTGCTGTTGAGTACATAAGATCCCCCATCCACGAAGGAGGAAGAATACGGGTCACAAAAAAAGGTGAACTGTGATTGCGGGGTGGTCGTTGCATCACTAGGAATAATAATAGTAGGTATACTCTGAGCAAACGCGATGGAAGCTCCAAAAAAGAGAAAGAAAAGGAGCCCCGAGGTGAAGGAGAGTGCCTGGATGGTCTTGTACATAACGTTTGTATTGTTTTGTACCATATGTAGTGGTTCCAGTCAAAGAATGTATCCTGTGGAGAGTCAGCGCATGACAGAAATATAAGCTGTTAGTGCCTCATGCGCAGAGTTCCTTAGCAAAGAAAACCCTCCGACCATGAGGTCTAGAGGATTTTCAGAGAAGTTTCAGGCGACCGCTCTCGTTAACAACCTGCAATGACCCCCTCTGAGGTAGCACTGCTTACATTGACTGAACCGTAGCTTCCAGCTGTGCCATTATAAGATTTATTGCCGTTCTCAAGAACCGAACAGATTTCATAATTCTCCGTGGTTGGAGCGCCAGCGGCCTGTGTACCTATTGTTCCGCTCCATGTTGAGATGGAATACTGGCAAACACCTGTTCCAACAGCGCTTGCTAGGGCTCCAGCACACATACCTGTGCCGCCATTGTTTGTGCCAAGAGAGCCAGCTAAAGGATCAATATAGTTAACGAAGCTGATTGGGGATGGCCCGCTACAACCTGTAACACTTACATCCTTCGTCAAAGATCCACCACAATTAGCGATCGAGGGTGGGGGTGTAGAGTCGGCAACTGCAATGGCTTTTGCCATTTCTTGCAGAGATGCTACGCGGGCGGCGTCCCGACCTTTGCCTTGTGCACTGGAGAGAGACACGAGCACTATAGAAGCCAAAATACCGATAATGGCGATGACGACCAAAAGCTCGATGAGGGTGAAGCCCTTAAGATAGAACTTTTTAAAGCTGTTGTGCATAATCTGAAGATTATCTAAATAAACTAATAAATAGGATATATGAATTCCTAATCCCCCTTAGTATACCTGGCCTAGCAAACCCCAAAAACAGGCCTGTGGATAAGGGTAAGCCCTTATATATTGGCGGTCGTGTCATAAATAGGTATGAGAATAGAAGCCAGAAGGAACCCGACGCCAATAGCCAACACGATGATGAGCGCCGGCTCGATGAGCGAAACGAGCGTATCGACGGCTACGTTCACCTCGCGCTGGTAGAATTTGGCGAGGCGCTCCAGAATATTGCCTAACTCCCCCGTCTCTTCCCCTATCTGAAGCATTTGTACTAATATGGAAGGCATATCGTGCGGATGCTGGGAGAAGCTTTGCGACATTGAGCTTCCCGCTTTAACGTTCTCGACCGCTTCGCGCAGTATTGCTTCGTAGACGTCATTGCCGACGATGCTCGCGGTTATCTCGAGCGCTCGGACGGCTGAAATGCCCGAGAGCAACATCACATGCATATTGTCGGCGATGCGGGTGAGGTAGAGTTTTTGATAGAGATTACCTATATAGGGGACGGAGAGCTTAAGCCGACTAAACGCCAGGTGTCCTTGGGGCGTCTGCACAAAACGGTAGACAAAAAAGCTTCCGATGATAAGCGCGATAAGAAGAAAGACACCATAATCTATCAAAAAAGAGCTCATGCCGAGCACAACCTGTGTGTAGATTGGGAGCGAACCGCCCTCCGTGGTCAGCACCTCACCTACTTTGGGAATGATAATCGTAAGCATCAGTATCATGACCACCACGAACGTGCAGGAGATGAATGCCGGATAGATAAGTGCATTTTTTACTTTGGAGGTTACTTCGTAGGAGCGGTCGATGTAATCGGCCAAATACATGAAAGTCCGATCGAGCTTGCCCGACTCCTCGCCTGCGCGCACCATGTTGACGTAAAAGGGTGAGAATACTTTGGGATGCTTGTCGAGCGCTTTTGAAATGCCGCTACCGCCCTGAAGGTCGTCACTTATGTCGGTCAACGTCGTCCGTAACAGAGGTTTATCGGCCTGCTCGGCCAAGAGTTGAAAAATGCGCAGAGCGGAGACCTGCGCCTCAAAAAGCGTTGCTATTTGGCGCGAGAGGAGCACCAGGTCTCGGCTGGAGACGCGACTAAAAAATGTTATGTTATTGAGCGAGGCCATAAACCCGCCGTTTCCAGAACCGGTGAGCGAAGTAATGGTGAGGCCCTTGCGCTGGAGCGCCGCAATGGCCGCGTCCTGGGTGGTGGCATTGACGATGCCCCCTTGAGGCTTACCGGCATTGTCGAGCGCTTCGTACTTGAATTCCATAGTATGACTAGAGCAAATGTTCCAAAGTCTTCGGGTTCCAGCTACGGCTGTAGGCGCTCTCGACCGTTATCTCGCCCATGCGTACCAGCTCGGCAAGGGAGCGGTTCATGTCTATCATGCCCTCTTGTGCACTCGTTTCTATGACCGTTTGTATCTCGTGGGTGCGTTTCTCGCGAATAAGGTTGGAGACAGCGCTATTGTTAAGGAGGAGTTCGTAGGCCGGTATGAGGCCGCCGGAAATTCTGGGTACCAGGCGCTGGGAAAAGATGCCGGCAAGGGAGCCGGCAAGCTGTATGCGGATCTGTTCTTGCTGCTGGGCCGGAAAGGAGTCAATAATGCGGTCGAGCGTCTGCGCGGCGTTGTTGGTGTGGAGCGTTGAGAACACGAGGTGACCAGTTTCGGCGGCAGTGACTGCCGTTGCCATGGTTTCCGGCGTGCGCATCTCGCCTATCATGACCACGTCAACGTCTTGGCGAAACACCGACTGGAGTGCTGTGCCGAAATCAGCAGTATCGACACGGACTTCGCGCTGCTCAATGAGCGACTTTTTATTTTCGAATAAATATTCTATGGGATCTTCTATAGTAATAACGTGTTCGGAACGCTCTTGATTTATTTTTTCGATGAGCGCGGCTAATGTGGTGGTCTTTCCTTGCCCGACTGGCCCCACTACTAAAAAAAACCCCTGCTCGCGCGCGGCAAAACCCTCAAGAACATCGGGTAAATTAAGCTCGCGTATGGTGCGAATGACTTTTGGAATAAGCCTGAGTGCCACGCCTATAGTGCCGCGCTCAAAGTAGGCATTGCCGCGGAAACGGGCCGTATCTGCGTGCGCATAGGAAAAGTCGGCCTCTTGGGTATCCAAAAATTTTTGTTTTTTCTCCCCCGGAAGCATCACCGCGACGAGTCCGAGCATGTCCTGCGAAGTCAATGCAGGCTCAGTAAGAAGCGGGGTGAGTGCCCCCGAGACGCGGATGACCGGCTGGATGCCGGCGCTTAAATGCAGGTCGCTGCCACCTTGTGCGACGACGATTTCGATAAGCTGGTCTAATTTTTGTGCATAGTTCGGCATGGTCTGGCTCTATTATATCTCGAGTTCCTTTTTAGTGAGCATTGGGGTATCTTCTTCTTTTTTTACTTCTTCGTCACTGACGTCTTCGCCCAGCACCACGGGTTTCTCCTCCCTCAGCGGCTTTGCTTCTTCTTCGGGAAGTTCGAATTCGCCGCCAAGCGTGTTCACTTCTTCAAACGGGATGATTCCTTTGGTGGCTTTAATGATAGCATCCTCTTTCATGGTGAGCATGCCAGTCTTGCGCACGATCGAAAATATTTCGTCCTCGGGTTTGTTGGCGAGGATGGCCCGTTCCAACTCGAGATTCATGTCAAACATTTCAAACACGCCCATGCGACCACGGGTGCCGGCGGGACAATCTGGAGTAGGCTCTCTCAAATAAATTTCATCAAGCGGAGGGACCTCTTTGCGATATTCGGCGGGCAGATCCTTAAATTCATTGCTGAGCATAGCTTGCATACTCTCCTCGACCTTTACTTTTTTGCCGCCGCCGGGGCACAAGGTGCGCACGAGGCGCTGGGCCATACCGAGAATAAGCACCGGTGGAATAAGGTACGGCTCAATGCCCATGTCAAGGAGGCGCGGCACGATACCTATGGCATTATTGGTATGTATAGTCGAAAGCACCAAGTGTCCGGTAAGCGCCGCCTGCACTGCCAAGTTGGCCGTCTCATTGTCGCGGATCTCGCCGACCATAATGATATTGGGGTCTTGGCGCAGGGTCGTACGCAATCCATTGGCAAAGTCATAACCGATTTCAGGTCGCACCTGCGACTGAGATACACCGGCGATAGTGTACTCGACCGGATCTTCAAGCGAAAGCACATTCTGCTTTTCGCGGTCGACTTCGTTGAGGATAGCGTAGAGCGTTGTTGATTTGCCGCTGCCGGTGGGACCCGAGATAAGTACAAGGCCGTAGGGTTTTCTTATCGCCGTGCGTATAAGATTGAGGTTGCGCTCTGAGAGTCCGAGGTTGTCGAGTTTAAGCTCTTGCGCAGAGCTCCCCAAAATTCGCATCACCACCTTCTCGCCGTAGTACGTTGGAAACGTCGACACGCGAAAGTCAACTTTGTTGCCGCCTACGCGCGCGGAAAAACGGCCGTCTTGCGGTTTCCGTTTCTCATCGAGGCGCATGTTGGAGAGCACCTTGATGCGCGCGACCACGGCTGAGTGGACCTTTGGCGGAAGCGTAATGTTAGTGATCAATACGCCGTCTATTCTAAAGCGCACGCGTGTTTGGTCGACCAGCGGCTCGATATGAATGTCGGAGGCGCGCTGTTCGGCCGCGTGGCGCAGTATCGTAGCGACGATCTTGGTGACCGGCGCGTCCTCAGTGATGGCGGAGGACTCCGTCTCGGTGACCTCCGCCTCTTCAAGCGAAAAAGGCTTCTCTCCTTTTTTAGCGGTGGTTTTTTGCATCTCCACCGTCGTTTCCGTCTCAAACTCACCTAACGCCTTTCCTACTTCCCCGGATAGCCCTTTGTACTCTTGGAGCAGTGTATCGAAATCGGTATCGGTAATAAGAAAGACCTTATAGGGTTTGCCGATTTTCGCCGAGATGAACGTCAGTGCGTCGCGCGCTTCAAGGTTGTCAGGGTCGGTGATACCGACTTCAAGCGCGCCGTCAACGATACCGAGCGGTGCTAAACGGTAGTGGCGTGCGGACTCCTCCGGCACGTAGCGCAAGATATCAAAGGGAACCGCCTTCTCCCCCACCTCGCGGGTCGGTATACCGTAATACTCTCCTTTAACCTTTAGAATATCTTTAAGCGCGACACCGTTTTTTTGGAGCACGCCTTCCACGGTGCTCCCTGCTTTTGAGAGTTCAGATTCTATTTGGGGAAGGGCCCCTCTATCGACAACACCGCTGTCGCTTAATAATTTGAGAAGGTCCATGCGAATTTACGGGGTGCCGGTAGGCAGCGTGAGACCTGTCTTGAGGCTCACCCCGGCAAGTGGTGCGAAGGGGTCGAGCCGCCCTACATTTTCAGGCGGGATGGTAACGCCGAAATCCGTGAGAGAGAGGAACACCGGGTTGGTAAAAATGGAGGGATCGAGCTTTATCGTATTAAGGTTCTGCAAGGTTACCAGTATGTTCTGGGATGCAGTTGAAGCACTACTGCTTGAGGTAAGTGGGGCACCTGAAGAGCCCCCCGAGAAATACATGAAATAGATAACGAGCGCGAGCACCGCCGTTACACAGATGCCTATCGTTACTTTATTTTGTCTCAAAAAATCCATACAAATTGTTAATAGAGCCAATACGTTTGGATGGTAAAAGTATAGGTGGTAAGGTCGTTTGGACCGGCAGTGAAACTGAGGCCTTCGACGTCTATAAGGCGCAAACTGTGTTCAAGATCCTGCAGAAATGCCAACATGTTGGCGTAGGAGGTGGTAATGGCGAATCCGACATCGACGGAACCGACCGGACCGCTCTGAGAACCTGCGGCAAGCGCGTTCGTAGTATTGGCACCGGCGACACTACCAAGCTGGACATTTTGAAGTGAGAGAGAATGAAGCGAGGCGATGTTGTTGACGTCGATGATGAGACGGATATTGTCGACATTGTCGGGCAGTATCTCCTCGAGATTATTGATATCAGTGGTTGAAAACGTGTTGCGCTTGGCAAGCAGTTGGTTACGGGTCGCGAGCAACTGCTGCGATTGATCGAGCGCGTTGTTATAGGCGGCTACCTGCGTCTCTAGCCCTTGATCGTTTTGGTAGGTCGGATTGATATAGACGACGAATAGGCCTATGGCCGCGATAATGAGTACGATGGGTAGAAAAGCTCTCATAGTATTTACTGAGGAGTCGATGTCGCGCTGGTCGTAGAGACTTCCATGTCAGCTGCAGGGACGCTTTGCCCAAGAGAATTGCTATATAAGAGGAGAGACGGCACGACGGTCGCTGCCACGCTGAAGGTTATCCCGCCACCTTGACCCTGTGCTATGTCGGAGAAGACCACATTCTTGAGCATGGGGCTGTTGCCCAACTGATCAGATTGCAGCGCGACGGTGGAAAAGCTATCGGCCTCCCCCGTCAGTGTTATCGCGGCGCTGCCGTCGGGGTTGAGCTTATAACTAAAACTATTGAAGGAGACGTTCTGGAGTGTCTGGGTTGAGAGATAGTTAAAAAAAGCTGAAACCGAGATGTGACTCTGGAGGAGTATTCCCGCTTGGTTTATCCGGCTGTCGAGTCGCGAGAGATCAGCTATAACCGAGGGGTCATAGGCTCCCTCCGCAAGCTGAAGGGAGTTGCTTTTTGAGGCGATGGCGTTTTGTAGATATTGCCCGTAGAGGAATGCGGCGCCGGCGGCGACCAAAGAGGCGATGAAAATAAGGAGCGCAATGAGAAAAAAAAGACCGAAGACGCCACCGCTCCCGCGCAGCCCGGTGTCTACGGGTTTTTTAGGTATGAACGACGTCGAAACCTGGGGGTCCATTTCGTCCTAAGTATAACGCGGAAAAAAAGCAAGCGCTGCGCTGTCAACAGAACCTTTTTCGTTTTCGAAGATTGACTATTGACGTGCCTTTGAGAGAGTAACGAGGAATTGTTCGCGTTCGCCGTCTACGACGAGCTCCATGGTGTCCGTGAGCCCCAATACCATGGGCAACACGTGGCGGACAAAAAAGAACGGCTTGCGCAACACATACTCGACATCCTCGTCGAAGGTCTTATGCAGGAGTTTCATATGGCGGTCGGAGGTCGTCATGATCCAGACGTTATCTCTGTTTTTAATGAGTGGCACCAGTTCCTCCCCGATGTGCTTGTCCTGTAGATCAAGAAGCACAATGGTCTCCTCCGGTATCACACTCAAAATCTTCTGCAGGGTGTCGCGCTTACCTACCAGGCGTTGTATCCACCTAAAGCTGAAGTGATAGAAAAAGGAAGCAGCAATGATACCGAAAGGCACCGAACCGTGATAGCAATACAATATGCCGTCTCTGCTTTTGCGTACATCCACCTCTACAATGTCGGGCTTGTAGGCCAGTACCCTTTGTATCGTTTCGGCGTCATTCTCCCGCCCGTGCACTTTACCGCCGCGGTGTGCTACCACCATGGGCCGCCGCATTGTTTTATTCTCTGAACTTTCTTGCATAGTCTCCCCACCAGTATAACGTGATATCCTAGCCGACCTCCTGCAGCAGTCGCAGTGCGAGGCCGACTGCGACCGAGAATTCTGGTCCAGCTTCCTTCAGAATAGTTTCAAGGAATGCGGGTGCCTGTGTTTTACCGAACGGATCAGCCAATCGAAGTTCAGTTTGAATTTTTGTCTGCGCAAAATCTTTAAGACCCTTGATCGTTGCGCCACCGCCAGTCAACACTACTGCACCGAGCGTTTGATTGACGCGCTGCTCATAGGCGCTAATGGTACGCGAAAGTTCCGCGAGCAGCGGGGTAAGCGTCAGCTCAAGCGATTGTACACTTTCTCCTTGCGTGAGACCCATTTTGCGTTTGCGCTCTTCCGCTTGGGCCACGGTCATCCCCAAACTGCGTGAGAGTGCCAAGGTCAAATCTTGCGCACCGTGGTTGATGATATGACTTTCGTGTATGAGTCCGCGTTCAACAACATAGAATTTGGTCGTGGCGGCGCCCATGTCGACGACCGCCACCGGAGCAATACCGCGGTCGAGGCTGGCGCGCGCTGCGCTGAAAACCTCAATTTCAAAAAACGCGGCCGCCAGTGCGGCGTCGGAAGCGATAGAGCGAAATTTTGTTATGGTATCGTTGTGTATCGCCACCAGAAGCACTTCTAGCTTGCCGTCCGGAGAGGCACCTGCCTTGCCGCCGGAGACCACCGACCAATCAAGCAGTACCTCATTTATTGGCACCGGTATATACTTGCGCGCCTCAATAGGAACCACTTGCGCGAGCTGCTTTTCAACCGAAGCGGGAAGTTTGATGATGGAAACTAGGCTTGAGGAGTAGGGTATGGATATGGCGGCGTCGGCCGTAGTCACATTGGCTTCACGGATAACATCTTTAAGTGCTTCGGCTATTTTTTCGGCGGGTAGAGACGTCGCCCGACCTATCTCAATCCCCGCGTAGGGCCCGAGCGCTATGGCGCCGTAGGTCTCTAGGATGACGCGTCCGTGTTCGCGCCTCAATTGGACGATTTTGATGGAGGAAGTACCGATGTCAACGCCCAGCACACTTTTTGCTTCTTTGGAGAACAACGAAGAAAACGATGGTAAAGAAAAGGCCATTTTCTCAAGTATATCACTAGCTCGGCGTCTTTACTTTCGTGACACCGAAAAAAAATTGTCGATGCGGGCTGCTATAGAGAACAGTGAATCTCCACGCCCTTACGGGGCGGGCCAGGTGAGTTAAGTGCCTTCAGCGGGCGCCTAGCAAACTCAATAGACCACTTAACCCATTCATGAATAGCTGAAATGGTGCCTCGATAACGGCGGCCATGAAGTTAGCCCCTCCGCCAGAGGCCTGGGACGTACTGGGATTCACAGTGATGGTTATCTGCGCGGTCGCCGATCCTGCGCTGTTGATGGCGGTCATCGTGTAGGTCGTCGTCGTCGTGGGGCTGAAGTACGTGACGTTATAGCCGTAGGAAGCTGAATAATTGCCGACGCTGCCGATGCCATGATCGATAGAAATTGAGGTCGCATTGAGCACGTCCCAGGTGACCAGCACGGATTGTCCTGCCGCAATCGTGGCGTTGCCAGCGAAGTACACAATGTAGGGCGTGGGGGGCATCACAACCGTAATTTGTGGACTAGTCGCCAAAACAGTACCGCTACAGTAAATGTTGCCATTTGCCAAAGTATATCCGCCTCGGCAGAGTTGCAATTGGTAGGTCCCGCCCATTGGCGGCATTGTTATAGTCATAACTGCCTGCCCAGAAGCATTCACACTCGCGGAAGAGACCGCCGGGGTAATAAACGCAGAACCAGCAGGCTCGGGGTATGGGGCTTCAACTCCGTTCGAGTTAACGACTAATATAACATCTCCCGATTGCTCATTCGGATCAACGACAGTCGCGGTCACATAACCCTGAGGACCGACGCTTTGTGGAGACACGGAGACCGAGGGACTGGCCGGATTCACCGTCACGGTCGCAGTGGCAGTCACCGAGCCCGCGGAGTTAGTGGCGGTCAAGGTGTAGGTGGTGGTCACGGTGGGAGTGACTTGGAGGGAGGTGGCCGTGCCTTCATTGGTGCCGTTGATGAGGAACGAGGTTGCGCCGGTGGCACTCCAGGAAAGCGTGGTGGAGTTGCCTGCCGTTATCGTGCTTGGGGAGGCGGAGAAGGAAGAGATGGTGGGGGCGCTTGGAGCGGGTGTCACCGTCACGGTCGCAGTGGCAGTCACCGAGCCCGCGGAGTTAGTGGCGGTCAAGGTGTAGGTGGTGGTCACGGTGGGAGTGACTTGGAGGGAGGTGGCCGTGCCTTCATTGGTGCCGTTGATGAGGAACGAGGTTGCGCCGGTGGCACTCCAGGAAAGCGTGGTGGAGTTGCCTGCCGTTATCGTGCTTGGGGAGGCGGAGAAGGAAGAGATGGTGGGGGCGCTTGGAGCGGGTGTCACCGTCACGGTCGCAGTGGCAGTCACCGAGCCCGCGGAGTTAGTGGCGGTCAAGGTGTAGGTGGTGGTCACGGTGGGAGTGACTTGGAGGGAGGTGGCCGTGCCTTCATTGGTGCCGTTGATGAGGAACGAGGTTGCGCCGGTGGCACTCCAGGAAAGCGTGGTGGAGTTGCCTGCCGTTATCGTGCTTGGGGAGGCGGAGAAGGAAGAGATGGTGGGGGCGCTTGGAGCGGGTGTCACCGTCACGGTCGCAGTGGCAGTCACCGAGCCCGCGGAGTTAGTGGCGGTCAAGGTGTAGGTGGTGGTCACGGTGGGAGTGACTTGGAGGGAGGTGGCCGTGCCTTCATTGGTGCCGTTGATGAGGAACGAGGTTGCGCCGGTGGCACTCCAGGAAAGCGTGGTGGAGTTGCCTGCCGTTATCGTGCTTGGGGAGGCGGAGAAGGAAGAGATGGTGGGGGCGGAGGTGGTGACACAGGTACCCCCCGAAAGTACGTAGCCAGCAGGACAGGCCACCGTCACGGTCGCAGTGGCAGTCACCGAGCCCGCGGAGTTAGTGGCGGTCAAGGTGTAGGTGGTGGTCACGGTGGGAGTGACTTGGAGGGAGGTGGCCGTGCCTTCATTGGTGCCGTTGATGAGGAACGAGGTTGCGCCGGTGGCACTCCAGGAAAGCGTGGTGGAGTTGCCTGCCGTTATCGTGCTTGGGGAGGCGGAGAAGGAAGAGATGGTGGGGGCGGAGATATTTGTAACGCTTACATTAGCCGTTGCCATGGGACTGGTTCCCTCTGGGCCGATACACTGCATGCCGGCGCTGTACGTTCCGGCGGAAGAAGGAGTTATGGAGAGCGAACCGCTCGTGGCATATGTACCGCCGTGGGAGCCGGTACAAGAGGTTGCGTTAGTCGAAGACCAAGTGAATGTAAATGAACTCCCCAGGGTGATGGAGGTCGGATTTGCCGAAACGCTCACGGTGGGTGCATTCGGGATAACAGGATTCACCGTCACGGTCGCAGTGGCAGTCACCGAGCCCGCGGAGTTAGTGGCGGTCAAGGTGTAGGTGGTGGTCACGGTGGGAGTGACTTGGAGGGAGGTGGCCGTGCCTTCATTGGTGCCGTTGATGAGGAACGAGGTTGCGCCGGTGGCACTCCAGGAAAGCGTGGTGGAGTTGCCTGCCGTTATCGTGCTTGGGGAGGCGGAGAAGGAAGAGATGGTGGGGGCGGAGGTGGTCGCGGAGGTGGTCTGCGAGGCGACACAGGTACCGTTCAAAGGTACGGAGCTGGGAGAACAGGTCGTCGTCACAGGATTCACCGTCACGGTCGCAGTGGCAGTCACCGAGCCCGCGGAGTTAGTGGCGGTCAAGGTGTAGGTGGTGGTCACGGTGGGAGTGACTTGGAGGGAGGTGGCCGTGCCTTCATTGGTGCCGTTGATGAGGAACGAGGTTGCGCCGGTGGCACTCCAGGAAAGCGTGGTGGAGTTGCCTGCCGTTATCGTGCTTGGGGAGGCGGAGAAGGAAGAGATGGTGGGGGCGCTTGGAGCGGGTGTCACCGTCACGGTCGCAGTGGCAGTCACCGAGCCCGCGGAGTTAGTGGCGGTCAAGGTGTAGGTGGTGGTCACGGTGGGAGTGACTTGGAGGGAGGTGGCCGTGCCTTCATTGGTGCCGTTGATGAGGAACGAGGTTGCGCCGGTGGCACTCCAGGAAAGCGTGGTGGAGTTGCCTGCCGTTATCGTGCTTGGGGAGGCGGAGAAGGAAGAGATGGTGGGGGCGGAGGTGGTTTGTGTAAGTGTTTGCTTACTACCCGAACATGACATTGTCGCACGAGTAGCAGGACCGACGAAGCCATACCCAGTAGTATCAGGAGAACCTGAGGAGACAATGCCGTGAGATGCCTGGTAGTTTTGTATTGCCTGTTCGGTCAGAGGACCGAAGTAGCCGGTGGTGGGACTTATGCTTAAAAATGATTGCAGTTGGGTGACTTCCCCATTAGTTGTCGCATCAGTGACTCCGGCATACAGGTTATACGACAGGTCGATGCAGGAAGGGGCAGATGCGGTGGAGACACTAGAACCAGTCTCAAAAATAATGTTTGAGTAATAGCATGATGCACGCGAGCTTCACGAAGGCGGCAAAGTTCTGCAGTTTGTATTCGTAGCGAGTCACGAGCTTTCTCCAGTTGTGCATCCACGCGAACAGCCGCTCAATCTTCCACCGGCGCTTGTAGGAGCGCAGCGCCCTGCCGTCCTGTGTTGCTCTGCGCACCCGGCCTCTGCGATGCGGTGAAATGAGTTTGATGCGGTATTTGTTCAGGAGCGTTCCATCCAGCGGATCGGAATCATATGCTCGGTCAGCCGTGAGGCGAAGCGGATTCTGTCGGGTAAATCGCCGGGCAAGCGTGTCTTCAACCAACCGGACTTCGCTCGGAGAAGCAGAGGCCACATAGACGGCGACTGGAAGAGAGCCTTCGTCCGCAATCGCCATGATCTTGGTGCCTTTCCCACGCTTCGTGGGTCCCACGCCAAGACCCCCTTTTTTGCCCCCGCGAAGGTGGCATCGAGAAAGCAGCTCCTGAGCTTGATGCGCCCCCGGTATTCCATGTCCATGGCCAGGGCTTCGACGATGCGGTCAAAGGCGCCGCTCTCCACCCACTGCTGGAACCTGCGATGGCAGGTCTGGTAGGGCGGGTAGTCTTTCGGCAGGTGCTTCCACTGGGCGCCGGTCTTCAGTGCCCAGAGGATACCTTCCAGTATCTTGCGGTCGTCCTGCCGGGGACGGCCGCGGGTTTCCAAACGCTTGAGGGGTGTGACAAACGGAGCGATGACGCTCCACTGCTCGTTGGTGAGAGGCATGGGCAGGCAAATTACGGGTAACGCCCTGTGCCTTTAGTCTACAACGGTATTTTTGAGATTGGTTCTAGTAGTGGTGGGTGCGGTGGTGGGAGTTTGGGTTGTGGTTTGGGTGGGCGCGGTGGATGTAGTAGGGACAGTAGGCGCAGTGGTGGACGTGGTAAGAGGAGCTTCAGTTCCCGCGCACACCCTGGCAATAACAGGACGAGTCAGTCCCCCCACAATACCGTACGCGGGTAATCCATACGTTTGCTGGAACTGGATTACATAGCTCTGCGTCAAGTGACCAAAGTAACCGCTTACGAGGTCATTGGGGTTGACATTATAGTAATCTGCAAGGAATTTCTGAAGCTCACTCACCTGACCTTGGGGATTAGTGTTGGAATCGGTAGCCCCTCTTGAGAGGGTCTGCGAAAGTTGCGGGCAATAGTAACCGTTATTAATGGTACCGTTTCCAAAGTCATCTGGTGTGGCTTGGGCGAGCACTACCGCAGCCGGCTGAGGTGAACTCGTTTGCGTGAGAAAAGTGCTTGTCGTAACTCCGGCAACTGCTATGCCGGTCATCATAAAAAAAGCGGCCACAAATAGGCCGAGATAGGCCGAGGATGCAGCAAACAAATTAGCGAATTCGTGATCTTTCATGCGAACGGATGAGTAAAATAAATAAAAAGAAAGGGCGTCCAGCTTGCGCTGGATGCCCTGCTACTTGAAACAGTAGCATCACTTGCCTACATTTCAAGAAGGTGGTGTGGATAACTTTTTTGATCTATTTTTCGCCCTGGAAAAACCTTTTAGTGAAAAGCCAAACAATGGAGGAGGCAAAAGTCTTTATTTATTAAGCGTTTTAGAGACTGTTTCTAGAGATAAAGGGCACCTGAGTCTGCCGATACTGAATAATCCTGGCGGGAGATGTTGCCGCGCGAGATACCGAGGTGCGCGGCGGCTTCTTTGGTAGTCATGACGCAGAGTCTGGCGACTACTTCTTTTTTTGGGTGTCAGAGAGCTTCAGCGTCATCACTCCCACAAGTTCCAAGAGCGCTTTGTTCTCCTTCTTGAGCTTCACGATCTGCCCAAGGGTAGGATTGCCCTCCACTCCCTTGGAGAGCCAGTAGTAGATAGTCTTCGGCGAGACGCCATGTTCTTCTCCCGCCTGGTAGACGGGCATACCTTAGTAGTGCGTCTTCGGGCCGCTCCAGCGATGGGGCGGCCTTTTGCATTTCAAGCAAGCCCTGTAAACCTTTTCTTACCTACTCCGAGGATCGCGGGGCGCTCTGGACTCCTGGGGCGATTGGCGTCATCCCTGTCCTTGTATTAGCTAATCGATACAAGGGATATGGACACATCAACAATAACGCTGCGTAAGCCCCAAGCGGGCAATCGGCAAGAAGTTAAGCAGGTGCAAGTGCGGTACTGCCTGTATGCAAGAAAGAGTACCGAGTCAGAGGAACGCCAAGTATTAAGCATTGACTCCCAAATCAAGGAGATGATGCAGATGGCGGAGCGGGAGAATCTAGAAATCGTCGAGATAAAGCGCGAGAGCCACTCGGCCAAGGAGACCGGCCAGCGGCCCATCTTCAACGAGATAGTAGATAACCTGCGTGCCAATAAATACAACGGTATATTAACGTGGGCACCGGATCGCATCAGTAGAAACGCCGGTGACTTAGGTTGCATTGTCGACCTCATGGACGCGGGCAAGCTGCATGAGATACGCACGTTCAGCCAGCGATTTAGCAATAACCCGAATGAAAAGTTCCTCCTAACAATTCTGGGTGGTCAGGCAAAACTTGAAAACGATAACCGAGGCATCAATGTAAAGCGCGGACTACGCGCTCGCTGCGAGATGGGCCTGTGGCCCGGGTACCCGCCGCTAGGTTACCTTAACCAAAAGCGCATGGATAAGAAATGCCAGCTCATCGTGGACCCCTTGCGTGCGCCCGTGGTAAAGCAGATATTCGAAAAGGTGGCACATGAGAAGTGGAGTGGCAGACAGGTATACAACTGGCTCAAGTTCAAGCTCAACTTCTACACGCGCGGAAACAAGCCGCTCACACTCTCGGGTGTGTATCGTATCCTCGATAATCGGTTCTACTACGGGCTCTTCGAGTACCCAAGAAAAAGCGACAACTGGTACCAGGGGCAACATACGCCGCTAATCAATCAGGAATTATGGGAGAAGGCGCAGGCGCAGCTGACGCGGGACAACATTGTCAGAGAGAACAAGGAATTCTCCTTCACCAAGCTATTCACGTGCGGGTATTGCGGAAGTGGTATCAGCGCCGAAGAGAAGTGGAAGCCACTCAAGGACGGTACCTCGGCGCACTACATCTACTATGGCTGCACGCGTGCCAAGGATCGGAACTGCAAAAACAAGTACATACGAGAGGAGGAGTTGATTGAGGAGCTGCTGAAAATCCTCGATCAAATCAACCTCAATGAGTTGGGTGTTCGCCACAAGATGGAGGACGAGATACGCCGGTTCAACAAGCTGCAGAAAATCGTGAGCGGGACGTCAGCCACCACGTTAGTCGAGGACGACGACATCAACATACGCCGCTACGCCAAATACCTGCTCAAGGAAGGGAGCGTTTCTGACAAGCGGGAGCTCTTGGCGAACATGCGAAGTAGATTGCTATATAAGGATAAAACGATTACGTTCGCCTAACGAAAATGCGGCCACCATGCCGCTCTTTTCGTTCAACTTTTTGTGCTGAGCATTGCGGGTCGCACTGACACATCGACATTGCGGGAACACGCCGATACAAAGTTGTCAATGCGGAGAGGGTGAGATTCGAACTCACGGTAGGGTTTCCCCCACGCCGCATTTCGAGTGCGGTGCCTTCGACCACTCAGCCACCTCTCCGTTAACCTCAGCAAAATAACATTATTGTACGATTTCAGCAAAACCGCTGACAAAAAGAGCTTTTTTTGGTATCGTTTTTTGACGCGCGGTTAGCTCAGTTGGTAGAGCATCCCCTTGACGTGGGGAGGGTCGCAGGTTCGAGTCCTGCACCGCGCACTAATGAAAATCTTGGCAATAGAAACATCGTGCGACGAGACTGGTATCGCGATAGTCGAAGGAGAAAAAACTTCTAAAGGTTTTGTCTTCAAAACACTCGACGCGACATTACTCTCGCAAGCACAGCTCCACGCTGCCTTCGGCGGCGTCTATCCCAATCTCGCCAAACGCGAACACGAAAAGAATCTGCCGGTACTTTTTGAAAAATTCGAGAATGAAAAAGTAGATGCGTTGGCGGTAACTGTTGGCCCGGGACTTGAGCCAGCGCTCTGGACCGGTATTACTTATGCACAAAAACTAGCAGAAGAAAGTCGATTTCCTCTGTTGTCGGTAAATCACATGGAAGGGCATCTTATTTCCTCACTAGTGCAAAACGGGAGACTGGAAAATGTCGAAATGTCAGTGCTTGCTCTCCTCATCTCCGGAGGTCATACCGAGTTCGTGCTCATGCGGGAATGGTTTCAATATCAAATAATCGGCGAAACGCTCGATGACGCCGTGGGCGAAGCGTTTGATAAAGTTGCGCGCATGCTCGACCTTCCCTACCCCGGGGGACCTGAAATAAGTAAACTTGCGAGTGCTGCGCGGGAGGAAAACCTTTCATCGGAAATAACCTTGCCCCGACCTATGCTCGCACATAAAAATTGTGACGTGTCTTTTTCAGGACTGAAAACCGCCGCATTGTATGCCCTGCGCGAGAAAAGTCTAAACGAGGATGGCAAGAAAGCGTTTGCACGCGAGTTTGAAGACGCGGTTGTCGACGTGTTCGTCGCAAAAACGCGCCGCGCACTTCAGGAGACCGCCGCTAAAACGTTCGTAATCGGCGGCGGTGTCGCGGCCAATCGCTATATCCGCGAGCGGCTGGAGCAATTAGTGCTTGAGGAATTCCCTGACACTGAACTGCGCCTCCCGGAACTTTCCATAACCGGCGACAATGCGGTAATGATAGCTGAAGTTGCGCTCGCACATCTTCTCTCAGGCGACTGGAAGCTGGAGCACAAAGATTTTCAGGAAATCCGAGCGGTCGGCAATCTCTCGATTTCGACCTTAAAATAAGGTACGATTCGAAAATGCCCGAGAAATTTCTCAAACCCTACAATCCCTCGGAAGTCGAGAGCACAATATACAAAAAGTGGGAGGAGAGTGGCTATTTTAATCCTGATAATTTGCCGGGTGAGCGTACTGAGCCGTTTTCTATTATCATGCCGCCGCCCAACGCCAACGGCTCTCTGCACGCGGGTCATGCACTGTTCGTAACGCTTCAAGATATTATGATCCGCTTCGCGCGTATGCGCGGCTATAAGGCGCTGTGGCTTCCCGGGGCGGATCACGCAGGTTTTGAAACACAGGTAGTGTATGAACGGCAGCTGGAAAAAGAAGGGCGTTCGCGCTTTCGGATGCCACCGGAGGAGCTCTACAAAGAGATTCTCGCGTTTACTATGCACAATAAATCGTTCATGGAGGGACAGCTTCGCCAGCTGGGCGCCTCGTGTGACTGGTCGCGAGAGCTTTTCACGCTTGATGAGCGTGTCGTCACCACTGTCTATGACACGTTTAAAAAGTTACACGAGGACGGGCTCTTATATCGTGGCTCGCGCACCGTCAATTGGTGTCCAAAACATCAGACTTCGCTTTCAAATTTAGAGACTGAACGTATTACACGCACGGATTCTTTCTACTATTTTACATACGGACCCTTTATCATCGGCACCGCGCGTCCTGAGACCAAGTTTGGCGACAAATACGTGGTGATGCACCCGCAAGACAAGCGCTACAAGAAGTACAAGGACGGGGAGCAGATTAAACTTGAATGGATTAACGGACCTATAACCGCCACCATCGTCAAAGACGAGGCCATAGATATGTCCTTCGGCAGCGGCGTCATGACCATTACACCCTGGCACGACGCGACCGACTTTGAGATAGCGCAGCGTCACCATTTACCCTTCGAGCAGATCATAGATTGGCGCGGCAAGCTCCTTCCTATTGCGGGCGAGTTTGCCGGTATGTCAATAAAAGACGCTCGGCAAAAGATTGTCGAGAAACTGCAGAGCAAGGGGCTTGTGGACCACATAGACCACAGCTACGTGCACGAAGTGCCGGTGTGTTATAAATGCGGCCGTGAAATAGAACCGCAGGTCAAAGAACAATGGTTCGTCAGCATGCAGCCGCTCGCCGCGCGAGCCATTGTGGCCATTAAGCGCGGCGACGTAAAAATTCTGACCGAACAACATGAAAAAATAATCCTGTACTGGCTAGAGAACATTCAAGACTGGAATATCTCGCGCCAAATTGTCTGGGGCATACCCATACCAGCGTGGTTTAAGGACGGTGAGATCCATATCGGCGAAAATTTTCCCGGCGAAGGATGGGTGAAAGACCCCGACACGTTCGACACGTGGTTTTCTTCCGGACAGTGGCCGTTTATCACACTCGGCTTTCCTGACGGTAAAGACTTTAAAACATTTTATCCGACCACCGTGATGGAAAGCGGCGCAGATCTCATCTTTTTTTGGATAGCGCGCATGCTCATGCTCGGGATATACCGAACGGGAACGGTACCGTTCAAAAACATCTACCTTCATGGACTCGTGCGGGACGCCAAGGGAGAAAAAATGAGCAAAAGCAAGGGCAACGTCATCTCCCCGCTCGATGTCTCAAACGAATTCGGCACCGACGCATTGCGCATGGGCCTCGTCGTCGGCAATACGCCGGGCACCGATCTTAATCTCGATCCGCGGAAAATAGGCGCGTATAAAAAATTCGCGAATAAACTTTGGAACATCACTCGCTTCGTGTTGGAGAACACCCAAGGAATCACCGTTGAAGATGCGCCGACATTTACCGATGCCGACGCGACTTTATGGAGAGAATTTAAAGAGGTGTGCACAGAGGTTACCCAGGATATCGAGGGATTTCGTATCTATCTGGCCTCTGAGAAACTGTATCACTATGTATGGGGTCGATTCGCGAGTACGCTACTTGAAGAGAGCAAATCTATTCTCAAAGGCAGCGACCCGGCGGTAAAACTATCACGTCAGCAATTCTTGCTCGCGGTGCTGCGCGATTGCCTCAAGCTCCTTCATCCGTTCATGCCCTTCATTACAGAGGAGATATGGCCCTCTTTGACTAAGGCTCCCAAAGACAAACATTCCCTGCTCTTGGTAGAGCGTTGGCCTGAAAAGTAGCGTTATACTGAACATATGTTCCTTTCGCCGACGACGTTCATCGCGTTTTTAAGCGGGATCCTGCCGGCTCTTCTGTGGCTGAGCTTCTGGCTTCTTGAGGACCGCTGCCAGCCGGAACCGAAACGTTACATATTTTACGCGTTCGTGGCGGGTATGTTTTCCGTGCTGCCCGTCCTTTTTATCGAGCAATGGACCATTCCGCTCGTTGACCCGGCTTTTCTTATAAGCGGGATTGCCACTCCCGCTCTCCTCATAGCATGGGCTTCCACGGAGGAGCTCTTTAAATTCGGCGCTGCCTACATCACGGGACTGCGCTCCTGGGTGTTCGATGAGCCGCTGGACGCTGTTATTTATATGGTGACGGCTGCGCTTGGGTTCTCCTCCATAGAAAACGCGCTTTTTTTGTGGGGAGCCCTCATGCACGGGGACGTGCTCCATACCATCCTCACCGGTGACCTTCGTTTTATCGGCGCAACCCTCCTCCATACGCTTTCCTCCTCGACCATAGGCGTGGCGCTTGCAATGTCGTTTTATAAAAGCGCCGCGATGCGGCGACTATACGCCGTATGCGGAGTTGTCCTCGCAATTGCCTTGCACACCTTGTTCAATTTTTTTATACTGGGTCAAGGCGGCAATGCCACGTTTGTAGTGTTTATGTTCATTTGGATCGGCATCGTCATAATACTGCTCTTCGTGGAGCACGTGAAAATACCTGAGAAGGATTATTGCTAGCTTGTTAGTCAGATTTCATTTACATGGCAAAAGAAAAACGATCTCTCTTTGAATGGCTTACCGGGGGCTCCGGTGCCTCTGACGACTATGCTTTTGATGATCTGGAAAGCGGGTCCGGCAGCTATCCCGTGCCTTCGCGCAAATTGAATCCGCGAAAAGATAGAAATGAGGAACTCGAGGAAATTCCGGAGGAGCAAGCGGACGGCGAGCTTGCCATTGACGTCTACCAAACTCCCACCCACATCGTTATCAAGGCGATGATAGCCGGGGTGAAACCTGAAGATTTGGATGTTTCCATAACCCGCGACATGGTCACCGTGCGCGGGAAGCGCGAGCGACATACGGAAGGGACCGCCGGCGATTTTTTCTTTCAAGAATTATACTGGGGCTCATTTTCCCGCACGATAGTATTGCCGCAGGAAGTTGAAATTGAAGAAGCTGAAGCAACCGAGAAGCACGGACTTCTTATCATACGCTTGCCAAAACTCGACAAAGGACGGCAAGCAAAACTCAAAGTACGATCAAACTAAAAAAACTCCGCGGCCTGCGGGGTTTTAAATTCCTTCTATTTTTGTTAAAGTTCTGTGTACTGCTTGGGTAGCTCAGTTGGTAGAGCATCTCCCTGAAGAGGAGGGGGTCGCCGGTTCGAGCCCGGCCCCAAGCACACCGTCTAGCTAGTGCGATGTGGTCGTGCTTTGTTGATTTAGGAGATCACCAAAAAAGTTTGATATTTGGCTTTCATACGTCTGAGCCTGCTTCTGATCGGTCTGCAAATTACTGTACGCTTGTTCGATTTTCAGCAGATATGGCTGGTAATAATAGTAGGCGACACCTGAGGCCGCGATAATAAGAAGCCACCACAGAACCATAAAGAAGCGCCCCCACGCCGCTCCGCGGCGCACCTTATGCACCATGCGATTGGTATCTTCTGATAAAGCAATGTTCCGACGAACAAGTTCTTTTAATTCATCTATTTGCGGATCCACAAAAAAAGTATAGCACGCTCTCTTTGTGCCCCCGGGCGATACCGTACTGACTTCGATGGGGGCCGGTATCGGTTCCCTGCGCCACAGCGCTGTGCCCCCGGGCGATACCGTACCCCATTCGGTAAGCACCCCAAGGGTTCTTTGATGTACATATAGTATGCGATGGCGAAGGGGGCCGGAATGCCTCAGTTGCGGGAGATTTTGAAGATTTTTGGGGCGATTCGATGAGCCGAGAGGAGGGGCGGTACCGTACCAGATGAAATGCCTAAAAATGCCTAAAAATTGGATGGTTTGTGCTTGGGGAGCAGAAATTTTAGGCTTTTGCCGTTCGAGCGATTTTACCCGGAATGGGACACGGAACGGCGTATCAAATGTGTAATTTCAGCCACTTGTATCCCTACCCTTGGTATCAAGCAGCTGTTTGAATGTGGCATCCTTCACACGCCACAGATAGAAGGTCTTGCGGGTGATGTGAGAGTACTGGCAGGCCTCGGTTACTTGCATACCCGCCTTCTCGAATGAGAGCAGAAAGGAGAGCTTTTTGATGAGGGTGCGGAGTTGTGGACCTCTCAGTTTTGCCATGCGCTCAAGCCGTGCCTTGTTGGCCTGCTCCTGCCATTCCGCACGGTACTTATACTTGCCATACATAGGAGGAATAGAGAAATAGTTGGCAATCCAGTGCGTGGCTGACGGCATGGACCAGTTAAGACCTATAGCTTCTGCAGGTGATACAGGACCGTTGGAATCCCCATAATACAGATTACCCGATTGCTGTTGTTGGCGTAGAGTGGTATTGGAGCCGGCGGGAGAGAGAGGAGCGTTGGAGTCGGCGTAGTAGAGATTGCCGGATTGTTGCTGGCGTATATGGGTGTTGGAGCCGGAGGCGGTTCTCATCTAAACTTAAATATCTTACTTTTTTATTAAGCTCATCTTTAATAGAGATACAGCGCTCCAGAAACGGCTCTTACTAACCCTGATGACCAAATAGAAGCGCGACAATAAATAAGATTGTGAGCGCGACACAAAATAACGAAGCGATATATAATAGTATGCGGTATAACAGCGTGAGATACTGTTCTCGTTTTGGTTGCGCTGACGAACCAAATCCGGTAGCTTGAAGAAGCTTTCTTGCAAGAAAGATTCCTAGCGACCGATTGAAAACGGTACATGCAATAGCGATCGCAATAAACGCTATTAATAAAATTGAATTACCTACTAAAGTGGCCATATGAGATTATTTTATACGAATAATATTTATAAGTTTGTACCGTCATATACTACTTAATCACGCTCGGTGTCGACAGACTCGGCTGGGTATACAAATTTGCATTGTATGTATTGATCGCCTTTACAGCCGCGGCGAACCCAGTATCGCTAAGATTAGCACCTGAAGTATTAGCATAACTGATAACCGCATTCGAGATCTGACTTATATTAGTACCTCCCGAAGAAGATTGAACACCAAATGACTCGTTCGCTAGCATAGTTGGACCAAAGTATGCGGGCGTTTTATAAACAACTGATTCAGAAGCACCCATATCGAAACCGAATGTGGTAGTTTCTGTCCATGGAGTTGGCGGTCCAGCTTTAGGATGTTTCCAGTCAGAGAAATCAAGTTGTGCCTCTGATGAAATTGACTCTCCTATGCCTGGAGTAAGGTCAGCTGAAGGTGAAGTGTATAAACCTGATGCGTCGAGGGAACCGCTCTTACTATACGTGCCCTGATAATTAACACCTAAAGCGAACCCAGCCCATGGGCCACCTTCAAATTGAATGCCCCAAGGATCGGTATCGACATTTGCACCTGCTACCACACCAAACCCTGCTCCGAGACTAACCGTCCCTCCGTATATATCTTTTCCTAAGGGGTCACTATTGGTAATGGGGTTATCTCGTCCATAGCTATAAGAGTTGAGTTGTTGTGGGTCCATTAATAGCTGGCCTTGCTGCTGTTGCGTCAATTGTCGAAGCTGAGTCGGATTTCCTACCGACAAACCTGCATGGATACGTCGGAAAAAGGATATTGTGCACCTTGATTCTGATCCGCGCACTGCTTCCCAATCCTATTTCGACACAAGCTGAAGAAGAGGAGAGCCCGAACGCGTTGCACCGCGTTCGGGCTCAAGAGTCTGATTACCCATCCACCACTCTGAGAAGGAGAGGAACGTGATAACGCAGACCCCAACTGTACGGATTGGTCAAAACGATTGGCGTCAGAAGCGCGCGAATCGCTCTTCTGACGTTCAGTATCGCACGGCAACCGCCATGCGCGAAGTGAGTAATCCCCAACCGACCACAACATTGTGCCTGCCGATCGAGGCGCCGGCAGGTGGCTGGGATGCCTACAACAGAGCAGTTCTTGCCGTAATCCTGAGATCAAGGCGGCGATGCTTGAAACGTGCGTATTCGGAATAATTGAAAGTACCATGCTCGATCCGATTAAGCTGCGGACGTGTATGGACTTTTTCAATGAAAAAAAACTCGCGTATGACAACGAGACCAACAAGTTTAAGGGAGAGCGCGAAGAGTTAGTGTTGCGCATACCGCTCTTGCATAAAGGCGAAGTGATCGACACGAGCGTTAAGCAATTCTGCGAAGCCGCTCGGGTGCGTTTTGAGAAGTGCGTTGACTTCGATACCAAGCGGCAATTCTTACTCGACTACGTAGAGAAGATAATATTTACTGATGATCATGTCGCTGTATACGGATCGGTACCCGTGCACATGAAAGCGTATACGGATGCTGACGCTCCCATTGAGACGAGCAAAATTGAATTCAAGCTTGAGGGCGACATTTCCTCGGTGGAGCGATTTGCGACTTACAAAAAGAAAAGCGGTGGGAGCCCGATCACTATGGCGGAATTTAATAACCGCATTGCAAATCATTTATTAAATAACAGAGAACCGATAAAAAGGAGCACTGCGACGGTACAGAAAAACGAGAAGAAATAAAATAAAACTCTGTAACAAATTACAAAGAATCGTTCCTGTCGCAATGACGACGGCAATATCATCATAAACTTCTCTGCAAAACGATTTGCCAGTTGTTTATTAAATACGGTAAAAACAATGGCTATGATTACGAATACAAGAGAAGCGATTATGTTACCAACCATAGAATTAAATTTTTAATGCTAATAAATATTGGGGTTCCATGGGCTATTTGGTGCCAGGTGTCGATGCACTCATTTGAGAGGAAAATAGGTTTGAATTGTAGGTGTTGATGGCTTTTACAGCCGCAGCAAAACTAGGATCAGCCAAGTTAGCACCAGTGGTATTCGCATAATTGATAACTGCGCCAGAAAGTTGGCTAATATTACTACCTCCAGAACCAGAGGAAGGATTGGGGGAAGAACCTACGAAGCTTTGGAATTGGGAAATGACGTTACCAATAAAGCCAAGACTAAACGGTGACGCTTTGTATAGAACGGCATCGGTAGCCCCGGCATAGGCACCAAATGCGGGCACAACGTTGCCGACCGGTAATGCCGATTTAAGTTTAAATTTGCCGTCTTGCCAAGTCAGAGGCGCTTCGGACGAATAGCTTGCACCCACACCTGCGGCAGCTCCTGCTGAGACTTGGAAGTAAAGGCCCGCAGGATCCAATGACCCATTGGGGTCATACGTGCCTGAAACACGAGCACCTATGCCAGGCCCTATTGTGGGACCGTAACTGAATTGTCCTAGCCAAGAATTTGTATCAATATCAAAGTTCGCTACCCCTCCGCCAAATATATACCCGGCATTTATGCTTCCCTCAAGAACACCGAGCCCTTGCGGATCACTAGTCGTTGTAGGATTATCCCTACTATAACTATACGCATTCAGCTGTTGTGGATCTGCTAGTAACTGATATTGGCTCTGGTCTAGAAGCTGCCCAACTTGATTTGGATTGCCGAGAGACAAAAATACAGGATCTTCCGAAAGGAACTGCCCCCTACTCCCGTCATAGTACCTCGCGTTCAGATAATCGAGACCAGTGTCATTGTCATACACCTGACCCACATACTTGCGCAGTGATGAGTAGCCCGCTAATTGGTCGTGGTTGCTAATGGATCCGTAGGGGGTGTAGTCGGTGACCTCCTGCACGTGGTTGTTAGAATCTGCGGTGACAGAGGCGGAGTTGAGTGTGTCGACGTAGTTGTAGTTGATAATCCCGCTTCCCGTAGCGCCGGTTATGTCAGCAACATCTTGATTATTAAGGAAGATGTGCTTGGTGGGGAGCATTGAGACACTGTCGGTATTATAGTAGTCGTTGGGATAATAATAGGTGGTGCTTGCGGTGCCCACTCTTACCCGATTGTCATTCTCATCGTAAGTGTAGGTGTCAGTGCCTGCCGTCGTGGTTGAGATGCTGAGGCGGTTGCGCCAATCCCAAGCACCTTGGAAGCCCGAGAGTCCTTGAGTGACGTTACCATTATTATCATACGTAATGGTGGTCTGGCCTACCTGCGTAGGGGCGTCTGGGTTGGCATAGCTAGAGCCTGTATTGCCTTGGTAGAGGTAGGTAGTAGTGGCGAATGTCCCGCCGAGTGTGGAGGAGGCGTCGGTGAGTACGTTACCTAAGGCGTCATAGGTCCACTGCTCGATTGTGTTGCGGCCAGCATTGGGCGCACCAGAGGAGATGTCAGGAGTAGTAGATGCCTGTATGAGTCTATTAAGACCATCGTAGGTGTAATCGACCACTTTGGCAGTTTTAGTGAAGGACGCATCGACAAGGTATGTGATATTTCCATTGGCATCATAAGTATAGGAGAGATCCTGTACACGGTTTCCCGGAGTCATGAAATAGTCGTTACCGTTGGACCAGGGAGACGGATTGTTATTTTGATCCCAGACTCTAATGCGCCAGAAATATTTGTTGGCATCGGTTCCGTTCGAAGGCAGCGTAGGTCCTGCATACGTTGATGTCGCCGTTCTTTGACCATTTTGCGTTTGCGGCGACAGAGTTACTTCGCCCGAATCCCATAAAGGAGTTGCCCAACTTCCTCCTCTTTGGATTACCTGAATTTCATAGGCTGAAGCTGTTGATGTGCCGGACGAATCATAGATGCCATTGAAGTACGGAGGAGGTGCCGTAACTTTGGTGTTTTGCTCCGCAAAGAAGTGGAAATTGTCGAACCACACATGACCGGTCGTTGTCCCTAGATCGAAATCGAAACGTCCATCTACATCTCCCGCATTTGGCGTAAGCGTAATTACGTAGTGATTCCAATTGGGATATAGATTGAAAGGGGTGAAGGGTGTAAATTGATTGTTAGGAGAGTGATTTTGATCGAGAACAACATCCGCACTCCTTTGAGAGGTTGATTTGGCATCAAAGGCTAGTATGTACGTGGTACCAGTCGCCAGTGCCTGCTGTTGCCAAAACTGCACGTACCAATTTGTACTGGTAGCCTGGAGAACATTTATATTCGCCGAACAGCTCCCGTTGGTCGATGTAGTGCAATCCGTGCTTTCAGTCGCCTCCGAAGAGCCGTTATCTGTCCAGAAACCATAGCCATAGTTGTTTCCTGTGGGATCGGAGATATTTTCAAACGATGGATTACGCACTGTAGAAAGACTATCAGGAATAAGTTCGACATCATCCAGCCAATACGTTGCACTATTAACCGCCCCGAGCGAAAATATCAGTCGTGAGTTTAGGTCAGTCGTCGTCGCGGTCGAGCTAAAGTAGTACGAGTACTGTTTCCAGTTTGGCGTGACGGTAGGGTTCACGTCGAGCCCGTAGCTTAGATATTGCCCGCTATTTTGCTGTAACGTTGCTTCGATAGTCGTCGTGGCCGATGCTTTTGCGCTGAATTCCAAAGTGTAATTGACGTTGGGATCGACGCGAAGCAGCTGTAGGAGTTGTGGTAAATAGTTGACACTTGTCGAAGCAACAACAATTTTATCTGAGCAGGCACCAGTGAAGGCAGTTGTGCAGTCGATAGAACTGCTTGAAATACTTGAACCTTCATTAAACACCCAACTTGTGGAAGAGGCGTACTCAAATGAGTCGTCGTAGGTTACCGAATTTGAGAACCAATAACCATCGGTATTGAGATTTGTTGAAGCAAATGGAGGAGTGGGGCCTGTTGAGGATGCGGCGTTGGCAAAAGTTTGCGTGATAAAGCCCATGGCATTGCCTACCGCAGTGCCCCAAGCTCCCGAATCTGGGAGGAGTGTCACTTTGTGCGTTAATCGATACAGGTGGTTCGCATCATAGGTATCGGTAGTAGTAGCACCACTGCCCCACAAAATGGTAGCCTCCTGGCCGAGCGGAGAGTAAAAAACATTTGAGACAACCGTACGCCATGGCGATGACGTTGCCTCGCGCTGCTGTATTTCTTGAACCAACCCTTGAGGACCTAGCGTGTATAACACCTCGGACTGGTCGGGATATACGATGTCGGTCTGATCGCCCTGTCGGTCGTAGGAATATGACGTGGTGTATGTTTGTCCCGCAATCTGTTTTACTTCTTGTGCAGGCTTCCCCAGAGGATTGTAGCTGTCGGTCGTTACAATAGTTGCATTCGCAGTTGTGGTTGCGATACAAATCAAGCCTATACCGTTTGAACAAGAATCATACTTATACGTTACCGAGTTTGCGCTGGCGGGCATGTAAGTAATTACGATGATACCCTGACCTCCCGTGCCCGCAGCACCGCCTACGTGCGTTGCCCCGCCTCCGCCTCCTCCACCTCCGCCTCCGCCGTACGTGCCGCCGTTTCCACCCGCTGAGCCGACTGCATCTCCTGTCGCGGACGCACCGCCGCCTCCGCCTCCGCTCGAACCATGAGACGCATCAAATTCTGTTCCGATGCCGCCAGCACACCCGACTGTTGCTGGAGTATTGTTTTGCCCCCCACCTCCACCACCGCCATTGGTACCGGCGGTGCATCCGGAACCACTGTCACCATTGCCGTGTCCTGTTCCGCTTGAATTGTTTCCGCCATTTGCTCCGTTACCTGTGCCTCCAGTACCATTCCCCGCCGTACCGCCGCCATTACCTCCTCCACCCGGCCCGGCCCCGCCAGTAGTATTTGCGCCTCCTTGCGCTCCCGCTCCGTTGGACCCTCCAGCACCGCCTCCCGCAGTTGGAGCCGCATGAGCGGCATACGTACCACCGGCTCCCCCCGCATATGTTGTCGAGCCTATAGACTGCGAAGTTAGACCTCCTACGCCAGAGGAGGTAGTACCGTTCCCCGCACGCCCCCATGAGCATGACAAAGAAGCGGTCGAGGAGGCGGTGCCGTTGAAATACGTTTCTCGAGCTTGCCCGACGGCAGTTGTCACTGACGTGGTTGTAGCATCAGCTCCAATTGCGTAGGTTATGTTCCCTCCTGGCGTGAGAGATAGATTAGTGATCTTTGCATAGGCACCTCCACCTCCTGCGGCTCCACCCGCGCCTCCGTCGGCGACGCCTGCCGCGCCTTCGCCTCCTGATCCAACGCACTGGATAGTGTTGTTCGACGAGTTCCAGTTTGAGGGTACGTTCCAGGTCTGATTGCCTTTACCCGGATTAACGGTGAGGAAGATGACGGTGGCACCGCTTCCTCCGGTTCCTTCGGTCAACTCGCGATTGAGCGCATCATAAGTGTAGGTAGTTGTTTTGCCGTTGGGGTCAACTTTTTGCGTCACGTTGCCCGCAAGGTCATAGGTATAGGTCGTCGTGCCAAAAGTAGTGTCCGTCGCGACGTGAAGGTCCTGTGCCGTGAGTTGGCGATTGAGACCGTCATACGTGAAATTGCGGATATTGCCGCTGGCATCCGTCACTTCCGTGAGGTTATTTTTCAGATCGTATGCATATGTGGTCGTAGCGGACGTGGTGGTGGTGCTATGTTCAACCACATTGACCAGATTGCCGAACGCGTCATTCCAAAAATCCTTAAGATTGCCGTTAGGGTCCGTGACCATGGTATGCCACGGATTATACACATAGGTTGTCGAACCGACCGCGTTATCGACGGAAGCGATTCTCTCCAATGGATCGTAGGTATAGCTGGTAAAGAGCGCGGTCGTTGTCGTAGGTGCCGCCCAAGACGTGCTTGAGGCAAAATATTGGAGGGATTCATCCACCAGCAAGCCGGAAGCACCGTACACATCATCTTTCACGGCATAGGTATTGGTTGGAGCCGCCTCCGTGCGCGTTTGTATGGTGCGGCCGAGACCATCAAAGTATTGGTATGAGACCGTGCTGGTTGCGGAGTTGAGATAGGAGGTCGTCGTGGTGTAAGTCGGGAAACCCGTGTCGGTATATGCGATAGTTGTATTCAAGTCAAGTGTGCTGGGCGTATTGAGGTCAGGCTGCAACTTCTCACTAACGCGCCCGACCGGATCGTACACGGTGACATGCGTGAGCCCGTTGGGATCGGTCGTGGTCGCCACATTGCCAGTCCCATAATCGTACATATAACTAGTGGATTGGTTGAGCGCATTGGTCGAAGTGGCAGGGTAATAATTGAAACTGTCGAATGAATAGCTGGTTTGATTACCGTTAGGGTCAGTGCTGCTCGCCACAAGGCCGTAGGAGTTATATGACTTCGTCTTGCTCGCATAGGTACTTCCTGTAATCCAATCCTCCTCCTTAGTCTGATTTCCGAGTGATACAGACCCCAGCGGTAGGCCGTCGTAGTAATACTGGGTTTCTGAAAGCTGAGTGCTACTCGCATTGGTAAGTATAATGTCGTCTTGCAGATCCAGCGTCGAGCTTGCATTGGTCGCATAGGTAATATTTTTGATGCTCTCATCATTGCTGCTGATAGTGGTGTACGTGCCATTGGAGCTGCCGTTTACTTGACCCAGATCCTCAACCTGCGCGAGATCCCCTGTAGTGGTGGAGTACGTGTATTGAATGGCATGATCCATGTGATTGCTACCGCTGGGATCAAAATCCTGCGTCATTTGGTTAGCGAGAAAGACGAAATACCCGGTAGACGCGGTGGTTGAGGGAGTGGTGGTGGACGTAGTCCAGTCGTAGAAGGTGCGCTTCAGCAGCGTCCCGCTGGGAGTTTCGGTGTCTTCACGGAACACACGCCCAATTTGGGCATAGCTATCGCTCTGCTCGCCGTCGCCGGTCGTTACGCCGTTGCCTTGGTTGTAATAGGTGACCGTGGTGAAGTCGGGATGTGTCTCCTTTATAGTGTAGAAGCTTGCGAACTTCCTGTCCTGCGGAGCGTTCGCGTTGAAGTACAGAACGCCGCCATTGTAGGAATAATCGACTTCGGTGGTATTGTCGTCGTTATCACTGGTGAGGGTTTTTGACACCAATAGAAGCGAGAGTGGCAAATTGGGATTATTGCTCGTCTGGGGCGACGGAACATATGAGATCTGCTCGTTACCACCTTTGGGATAATTAATTTGCGTCAGTACGTCCTGGCGCGAAGCGTTGTTTATTTCATCGACATTGTCCGGCAACCCATCGCCGTTCCAATCGACATATTCGTTATCTATCTCAGTATCATACTGATTGTATTGAACGATGTAGGAAGGAAGCTGTATTGAACTCGTGGCCCACCCCGAGCCGGTATTAAGCCACACAATATCGATCCCATTCGAGACCGGCGCATTGCCGTGCACTCCACCGACAATCGGACTGTAATATGATTCGACGAGATCCGGCAATCCATCGCCAGTGAGGTCTATAAACCGAAGACCGCGATCAAAGTATTGATGGCTGCCGCTGTTGTAATAATAGGTGGACGTGGCGATGTTCCAAGGCGAATTGCACGATCCCGCCGGGATCCATCCGGTCCCAGTATTCATACAGACATACGTATTGTTAGCATCCGAATACACCCAATCATCAAGGCCGTCGCCGTTGATATCAACGAGCTGGGAGTCCGTAACCGTACCACCAGCCGCGTCTGGAAACGGTTCCACTGCCGTAAAATCACCACTGGGGGTCCATGCGCTGCCGTTGCCCATATAGCTTGTACTCGCCGTAATACCTGAACCTGAAGGCAATGCTTCGACATAACCAGGGTATCCGTTCCCATCGAGATTTCCAAACATACCCGATGTGTAGGTTATGCCCGAGCCGGAATTGTAAAGGCCGAAGGGAGGGATGACCCCGTTTAACGTCGAAGAGGCGAGCACCGTAAAGGTGTAATCGCCGTTAGTTCCTGACGTATTTTCGTATAGTGCCGCGCCATCCAGACCCTGATCATTATGCACGACATCCGCATAGCCGTCGCCGCTGACATCAACGAATCTCGTGCCGCTTTCAACCGGAGTCTGCGTGCTACCAAGACAGGCCCACGTGTACGAAGGAGGCTCGCTGACGGCCGTGTTGTCTATATATAACTGCCCAGGACCTCCGCAGGAAGCATAGCCGGATATTGCCGTATCGTTTACGCCATCGCCATGCGATTGGGCTGCGATGTTAGATTGGTTTGCAGCATATCCAAAATTATTTTGAAACGTCCATGTCACTGATGTGCTGGCATACTGGAACGTCGTCGCCGGAAGAGTCAGTTGGTTACCGTTGGCATCCTCGCCAGTTTCTTGGACGCCAGAGAGAAGCGACCGATACCCATTATTTCCCGTCGTATATGAAAGAACATATTTGCGCACTAAATTGCCATTCACCTTTGCGTCAATCTCTGTGATGCGATAATTGGTTGTCACTTCAAAGGTCGGCCGGTAATCGATGAACGAGTCGGGACGGGTTGAAGTAGCAAACGTTATACTCATCACGCCCGTGGTTGTTCCGTTTCCGGTATACGTTATCTGGAAAGGATAAATCTGATCGTCGTTCTTGGCGTAGGTGTATGAGATGTCATTGCCGTTCGTATCCACAACCTGTTCAAGCATCCAGGTATATATCTGCGTTGAGCTGGCGGCATCAAACTGCTGTGCTTGGGTCGTGGTGCCGTATTCGTAGCGGGTGCCATCCTTGTCATAGGCGGTCCACGTGTCGTTTGAGAATACGTATTTGACGAAGCTGCCGTCATTGACACGCGCGATATACGTGCTCGAGTTGGAGGATGTGGCTAAAAGGGTTAATTCTCCGTCTTTAGAGGAGGTAAAATAGTTGTCCGTATAGAGCCTATCAGTACCCGTTTTATTAAGCCTCTGTATGTAGGGGATGGAGAGCGACCAGCCGTATCCAACCAGACTGTTGTCTTGCAGGTTTTGGCTGTTGTAATTGAGGGAGAAATCGGGCTGTAAGCCGTTGCGGCCGGGCGGAATATCGAGCGGTATGTTTTCCGTCAACGCGCCGCTCGTCTTGTCCACTTGAGGAGCAATAGTTTGATATGTGAATAGATATGGATTCGTAACTGTCGGTGGAGAACTACCACCGCTAGGAGGTGGAGGACCCGGAGGTTGGCTTGCTGGAGTGCTGGGAGTCGTTGGGCTGCTAGGGGCGGGCGTCGTTGGGTTACTCGGATTACTACCATTATTCGTATCACTGTTATCAGTAGAGCTATTGTCGGTAGGACTTGTATCCACACTGGGCGTCGTGGCGTTATCCGCGCTGGGCGTCGCCTGATCGGATGAATCGCTCGGTTGTTGCGTCGATGCTCCTAATATATCGCCCAGTGGGGTGACTTTCGGCGTATCGGGCGTAGTATTTGCATCTGTCGATTGATCCGAGGACTGTGAAGAATCAAAAGTTGCGGAAGCGTCAGTACCTGAGGAGGTGGAGCTCGGGTCCGTTATTGATGTCTGTGCATCCGCTGAAGGAGTGTCAGTCGCGCTCTGGGCAAATATAGTGCTCACCGGAGAGAGCAATAAAGTTGCAAGCGTAAAGCCTGCGATAAGTTTTCTCACCGCCCACATTTTTCTTTCCCACAAAAAATGAGGTGCCCTGCTCATAAAATTTTGCCCTGCCAAAAAACATATACCGGAGACCCAATGGTAACAGGGAAAACGAAACAGCAAGGAAATCTCTCCGGATTTTTATTTCACCACTGAACTATTTTCCTGTTATTAAGCCACACATGAGACTAGGTGCGCAAATCTCGGCAAAGCGACATATGAAGTTTTTATGCAAACAAGTTTTCATATCTCGGATTTCCGAACAGAGCAAAATAATAGTGCTTGATAATTTTCAAATCTGACGCGTTTATTAAAAAATTATCCACAGATCGCTATTACAAGTTACCAACTAGGGGACCGGAATGGGGTCTGGACTCACAGCGGGTGTTGCGTCATTCATTGACCTTGCAGATTAGCAAGTAACCACAAGGTATATGAATATGACGTTTGAGGGTACCGCAGGGGTATTAGGGACAAAGCCGGAAATTAAGGAGACAGTGCGGGTGTGCTACTGCCTGTATGCTCGGAAGTCGACCGAACAAGACGAGGTGCAAGCGCTCTCTATCGAGTCGCAGGTCAAGGAGATGACTGCGCTCGCCACGCGGGACGGCTTGGAGATCGTTGAAATAAAACGGGAGTCGCACTCGGCGAAGGAGACCAATCAGCGGCCAGTCTTCAACGAGATGCTCGAGGAGATACGAGTGGGTACATATAATGGAATACTGACATGGGCAGCGGATCGCATCAGCAGAAACGCCGGGGACTTGGGCAAGGTCGTAGACCTCATGGATGCAGGGCTGCTCCATGGCATACAAACGTACAGTCAGAAATTCTCGAATAATCCGAACGAGAAATTCTTGTTGATGATCCTGTGCAGCCAGGCGAAGCTCGAAAACGACAACAAGCGGATTAACGTAAAGAGGGGCCTGCGCGCTCGGGCGGAGATGGGTATGCTGCCGGGATGGGCACCCATTGGATATCTCAACGACACGCGCAAGGACCACAGGTGCGAATATCTGTTGGACCCGCTTCGAGCGCCGGTGGTGAGGATGATATTCGAGAAGGTTGCCAAAGAACGCTGGAGCGGGCTTAAGATATACCACTGGCTCAAGGAGGATCTAAAATTCACGACCCGCAGCGGTAAGAACCTCAATATCAGCACCCTCTATGAGATGTTGAAAAATCCCTTCTACTGCGGAGTGTTCGAGTACCCCCGCAAGAGCGGCAATTGGTACGTGGGCAAGCATGAGCCCCTCATCACAAGAGAGCTGTTTGAGCAGGTGCGGCAGAAAATCGTCGAGGAGACGGAGCCGCGTAAGCGCTCCAACGAATTCGCCTTTGTCCGCATGATGACGTGTGGGGACTGCGGCTCCAGCATCACGGCATTCGAGAAGGATAAATTCATCAAGGGAACTGGGGAGACGCGCACGTACCGCTATTATGCGTGCTGTCGGTCGAAGGACCGCCATTGCAAGAGCCTCTATGTACGCGAGGACGCTATGATGGAGCAGCTCATCGGCATCATCGACGAGGTGGAAATAGACCAGCTGGGTGCCCGGCATCTTATCGACAGAGAGATTGTTCGCTTCAACAAACTACAGTCGAAGGTACTTGGCAGCAAGGAAAAAGAGAAGGTGCGCGACATAGACGTGCGGCGCTACGCGAAGTACCTGCTTGAGGAAGGGACGACTGAAGAGAAGCGCGAGCTGCTCGGACAGCTGCGCGGCAGGATTGTGCTGAAGGATAAACAGATATCAATCGCGAAGGCCTAGACAAACGCAAAAGCCGCGACCTGATATCGCGGCTTATGCGTTTCTTACGAGCTTAACGAGGGGCGATACCGTACTGACTTCGATGGGGGCCGGTATCGGTTCCCTGCGCCACAGCGCTGTGCCCCCGGCAGGAATTGCACCCACATTGACCCCTTAGGACGGGGCGGTTCTATCTGTTGAACTACGGGGGCTATAAACGCCACCACTGTAGCACACGTTACGCTTCTACTCCCAATTTATTAGCAAGTTTCTCGCGGTCAAAACCGATCATGATGTCGCCGCCGACCACAATGACGGGTACGCCGAGCTGACCCGTTAGTTTTATCATCTCTTGTCGTTTTGCTGCGTCGCTTGCGACGTCGTAGGCGGTATACTCGATATGTTTTTCGGCGAAAAATTCCTTCGCCATTTGGCAGAAGTGGCAGGTCGGCGTCGAATAAATGGTTATGTGCTTGTCCATACAAATAATAAGTGATTGGCTGCTAGTAAAAACAGTATATCAAATATATAATCGACTCGCCACGCGGATATGGTTTAGTGGTAGAACAGATGCTTCCCAAGCATCGGGCGGGAGTTCGATTCTCCCTATCCGCACATGTTAGTGAGACCGACCTACCAGGCTCAAAGTGCTCAAATATGCTATGATAATTTTATGACCACGGCGGTTAAAAAGGAGTTAAAAAAGCTGGCCCGTGAGACATTTCGCGAGGTACTACAAGAAGAGCTGATGAAACAGCGCGGTTTGAGCGTGCTTGCTGTTTCTGATAAAGAGCAGCGGGAAATAAACAAACTCTATAAAAAGCCTTCCGGCCGGGCTGTCCGTACCACGCGCGTTCGTATTTGATTAAACTCTGTGGACTGGACAATTTCTCTCTCGCGTCAGGCCGACAAATTTCTTCAGCAAAGACATCTGCCCGATGAATTTGCTATCGAGCCAGTGAAAAGAGCTATTCGCAAGCTCTCGGGCGAGACAGTCGCTATCAATTTAAAGAAACTTACGGGCAAATGGGGAGGTTGTTACCGTGCTCGAGTCGGCAAAGTTCGCGTCATTTTTTCAATAGAGTTTGAAGAGCACAGCGTGCTTATCGAGGTTGTGGACAACCGTAGCAGTGCATATCACTAAAACGTTCAAGTGACCGAGCGGCTTCGCGATTTATGCAGTAGTGAGTGGCAGAATGCAGTTAATATGGTACGCACCACTCGGGCGCTATTCATGTCAGAGTACAAACAACGCAAGCTTGTCTATTTATTTGGTCTCCGTCGAGTTATCTTCTTCAAATTCGAACCAATCTCCTTTGCCTACTAATGTATCATCTGGTTGTTCAGTGAGGAATCGATCTAAATCCGTGTGAATAGTGGTATTCGGTAAATATAGAGTCACGATGTTTTTCCAATGGTTGTCACCCTCCCCAAATTTAATGCGCATGTCGCCCATTTGTCCTTTGTGAAGACCCTCAATTAATCCGTCACCACCGTCTCTGATGATAGAAGAAATTCCCAACTTACCTGCCAAGTCAGCCAATGAATTAAGAGTCGAAAAGTCGGACGACCATTCAGTCTGCAAGACTTGATACTTCCTCATCTTCTCTGTCGAAGAAGCTGGTTCTTTTGATTCGCCCGATTTAAATTTTTCCATCATAAAATAAACTTCAAATGAGTAATGGCTTAAGTATGCGGGGGGGTAGAAATGTCAAACTCCCTATACACATCCAGACCGAACAGGCTAACTCTGCTATATTGAAAGTCTCAGGAAAACGCTTGCGGGATCTCACCAACACAGGGTCGAGACCGAACAGGGGCACTAAGCACTCTACAGCCACCCGAACAGTGCTTGATAGAAGTGTATGAGCCAGTTTTGGCCAGGGGCGCTCGTGGGCGTCGTCGAAGCGGCGCTGGTTACGATTTCAATCTCCCCCTCCCCTGGTTTGGCGACGCCGTAGCGCTCCCGCAGTTGTGTCTCAACCCCAAGAGGGGTATTGAGCTCAGCGACCGCACTGCTCACCTGCACCTCCTGTGCTTGAAGCGAGGCAAGTTGTTGTTGAACTTCGGCGTCGCTGGTGGCGGCCTCGGAGAACTTCTGATACATGCCCCAGGTACCGCGCACGGCGAAAAAAGTCACGAAGAGAAGCGCCAGCAAGGCCCCTGCGCTTATGCACACGCGCAATATTTTTTCTCCTCGGCCGCGTTGCCTCTTGAAATCGCGCATATAAATAGTATACTACTAGCCACTAGTACTATGTTTGGAAAGGACCGCCAGAAAATATTGAAAATCGCCGCCATCGTGGTCGGTGTGGTGATCATCATCTCGATGATCCTCTCCTATTTCGCCCTGGTGATATAAGAGTCACTCCGACTTCACCATTCTCAAAAACACTTCTTCAGGAATGTTGACCCGGCCGCGGCTCAGCATCTTTTTTTTTCCTTTCTTCTGTTTTTCCCTCAATTTCATTTTTCGCGTAATATCTCCCCCGTACATATGTTGCGTCACGTCTTTGCTCATGGCGGAGAGCGTGCGCGAGGAGAGAATGCGCCCCAGCGCTTGACCTTGTATTTTGGTTGAAAACATTTGCCGCGGTAAGATAGTATACAATTTCTCGACCGCCGCGACGGCCTCTTCGTATGCCCGATGCTTTGCCACGATGCGGGTAAACGCGGGAACCAGTTCCTCGGCAACCAGAATATCGAGCCGCACCACATCTGCTTCGCGCAATTCCCGCATTTCATAGGAAATGGAAGCATAGCCCGAGGAAGCGCTTTTTAATTTATCAAAAAAATTGCGCATGAGTTCCCGCAACGGCATCAGTGTCTTCACTATGAGGCGCCCTTCAGAGAAGGTTTCGGTAGATTCTACTACTACCTCGTGCTCATACAAAAGCGGCGTGATAGCACCAAGATATTCCGCCGGAAGGATTATTTCCGTTGCGACAAAAGGCTCCCACACTTTGACGACTTCGCTGAAGTCAGGAAAGAGCGGAGGCGAGTACACCGTTTTACGCTTTCCCCCCACTACCTCGACTTCATAGGTGATGGTCGGCGTCGTTACGATGAGCCTAAGATTGAACTCACGCCGCAAACGCTCAGTCACTATCTCAAGGTGGAGCATGCCGAGGAATCCGCAGCGAAATCCCCTGCCTAAAATCCCAGACGATTCCTCCTCAAAGGAGAGCGAGGAGTCGGAGAGCCTCAACTTCGAGAGCCCCTGGCGCAGGAGGGTAAAATCGTCCTGGCTCTCGGGATATACAGAGGCCCAAACGACCGGCCGCGGCTCGGCATAGCCCTCAAGCGGCGGGGTTTTGGAACCACGAGCGCGCAGGGTATCGCCTACCCGCGCAAATCCCGGCTCTTTGATGCCAGTGACAATGTAGCCTATGGAGCCAGCCGATAACCTATCGGTGGGCATGGGTTTGGGAGAGAATATGCCACTCTCAAGTGCCACAAACTTCTTGTCGCTGGCCGCAAATTCCAGGGCGTCGCCTTTTTGTATGTCGCCGCCGAACATACGCAAATAAATAATAACGCCCTGATGATCGGAATATTGGAAATCGAAGATAAGCGCGCGCGGAGTTTGTAATTCAGAGGTGGTAGGCGGAGGAACTCTCTCGATAACCGCTTGCAGGAGCGCGTCGACTCCCTCCCCTGTTTTGCCGGAGCATAAAAGAATGTCCTCTTGCGGAATATCAAGAAGCGTAGCGACTTGGACTTTCACGTCCTCAACTCGCGCCAGGGGAGAGTCGATTTTCGAAATGGCGGGAACGATGACGAGTCCGAGCTCGCGCGCGCTGCGCAAGGTAGTTAAGGTCTGCGCCTGAACACCTTGGGTCGAATCGACCAGCAAGATAGCTCCTTCGACCGCCGTGAGCGCACGCGACACTTCATAGGAGAAATCGATGTGACCCGGCGTATCGATGAGATTGAGTTCGTATCCCTTGTAGGTCATTCGCACCGGCTGCATTTTTATAGTGATGCCGCGCTCCCGTTCAAGCTCCATTGAGTCGAGCACTTGCTCGCGCATTTTGCGTTTTTCGATGGTATTGGTTATTTCCAAAAACCGATCGGCAAGCGTCGATTTTCCGTGGTCGATATGGGCGATAATGCTGAAGTTTCTTATGTGCCGCATCAGAGCACTCTACCTTTTTTATTTCCTACCGCCAACTTACGAGGAAATGTCCGAGGGCTCCAGCACCACCGGTGGCGCGTCTATAAATCTTCGCATGAGCGCGGCGAGAGCTTCATGCAATTCGGGATTTTTTAAAAGCCACAAAAAGAATACGGTGACCGCAAGCCCCACCGTGCCCGCGAGCGCGCCTTGGAGTACTAGAATCAGCGTCTTGTCGATGGTTCCCGCCACACCGGTAAGGAATAAAATGCCGTAGGTTACCGCGGCGCCGAGGACCGAGGCCGAAAAACTCTGAAACGTAAGCCGTACAATAGAGCCGTGCGAGATGCCGAAGTCACGTCTGAAGAACACAAACGTCACCGCGAACTCCGCTATAGAGCCGCAGGCAAAGCCGAGCGCGAGCATCAAAACGGTGGTACCCGGAATATCAGACACGCGAAAGAGGGCTTCGATAAAATTGCGGATAAACACACTTGAATGAAAGAGAGCTATAAAGGCAATGGAGCTTCCGATGGAGACGACCACGTCAATGAGCCCAAAGTAGAAAGGCTTCCTCGTATTGCCTATGGCAAAGTACGCCCGCGCTATGACCAATGACATCGATTGCGCGGCGATGGAGATAATGAAGAGCGCAAGCGCGGCAGCCGTGAGCCTCGTATCGTCCCAATTAAAGGCACCGGCGCCGAGTATCACGCGAACCAGCTGTGCGCGCATCACGATGACGAACACCATGACCGGTATCGACCAAAAAAGGACGTGCCGGAGCGCTGCTTCAATATGCTTCTTGAATTCATGTGTATTCCCCTGCGCATGCAGTCTCGCCAGCGTCGGAAATACGGCGATGGAATAGGAAACACCAATAACGGTAAGCGGCACCGCCTGCAGGTTATAGGCGAACGTAAAAATAGCGATCGAACCCGCGGAGAGAAGCGACGCCAACGCAACGAGCGCTAGGAGTGAAATTTGTCCGGCCGCAAGAGAGAGTGTGCGCGGGACGCTGAGAACCAAGACCTGGGAAAATTCCTTGAGCAGTGTGTTGAGCGGCATGTGCTCGGAAGCCTTCTCGGAGAAAAAGAACGGCAATTGTATGCTCATGTGCATGACGGCGCCAAATACCACTCCCCACCCCAATCCCGCCAAGCCAAAATACGGGTAGAGTACCACCGCGCCGAAGATAATGCCGAGATTATACAGCAGAGGCGACACGGAGTAGAGAATGAACCGATGCCGCAGTTGCGTGAACGATGCCAAGGTATTTGAAGCGCCGAGGAATATCGGCTGCAAGAGCAGAATGCGGATAAGGAGTATGAGCTGTGCGTGCGATGTCGGATCCGTAGTGAGCCCGGGTGCTACTCCAATAGCCAGGAGCGGCGCAAAAATAAAAAGGATGCCTGCAAGAAGAGACATCCCGACTAAAAACACCACGAGCGTGTCGCGCAAAAACGAAATGACCATTCCTTCCTCGCGCTCCTGAAGGCGCGAGAGCACCGGCAAAAGCGCATAGAGGGAGAGGAGTGAGGCAACGGTGGCAAAAAGAAAATCCGGGACGCGGAACGCCGCATAGTAGAGGTCGAGCGTATGGGACGCGCCGAAGCTGGCCGCCAATATCCTGTCGCGCAGAAGCGCGAGGAGTTGCGAGGCGAGCGCAAAACCCGCCAGCACGTAGGCGGCTTCATGCATTCCCCGCACTTCTTTGCCAATTGCGGAGAAAAAACGCGGAATCATTGCGGCTATTGTACTCTAGGTTACTCCGAAACGGGAGCGGTCGTACTGTTCTGCGGTGTGGACGTCACCGGGGGTTTCGCCCCGGTAAAGGGCGGCTTGCCCGTCTCTAGATTGCCCAAAATAAGCTCTACCTGGGAGTTGCCGGGGTTGGATTGGTTCAGAGCCTGGAACAGTTGTATCGCAGTCGCCGTATTACCCAGCGCGTAATCCGCGAGTCCGAGGAAATACTGCGCGTTGGCGTAGTTGGGCACTATGTCAATCGCCTGCTGAAGCGCTTGCGCTGCCGGGGACATATCACCGGCCGAGTAATAGAGGAGCCCGAGTTCGAACCATATCGGACCCACCCCGGGAGCGGTTTGTGCGGCGGCAGTGGCTGCCCTTATCGCGCTTTGGATGTCGTTATTGGCTACATCAAGCTGCACCACGAGAAGAATAGCGTCGGTGTAATTCGGTTTGAGCGTCAGGGCTTCCGAAAGATCGCTGGTCGTCTTTGCTTGGTCGCCGGCGGCGGCTTCAAGCCGCGCCTCTGCCAAGGGTATCGCCGGGTTGGTCGGATCCTGCGCTGCGGCAGCTTGATAGGTCGTCAATGCGGTTTGCGAAGCCCCTTGGACATTAAGTGTTGATAAGTAGTCATACACCTCAGCAAGTGCAAGCGTCGGACGGTAGTCATGGGGATTAAGCGCCTCTGCTTTTTGTGCGGCCACAATGGCAGCTTCTACCGTTGTCGCGAACTCTTGCTGGAGCGTTGCCGCGGGCGTTGAAGTCTCGGCGGCTATCTGCTGGAGCTTGGTCGTATCGGCTTGGACCAAGAGCCTGAGCGCATCGCCCGTAGTATCGAACTGTTGCGCGCGGGTCGCATCTGCTATAGCCTCATCCGCCGTGCCGTTTGAGAGTACGTCGGTCCCTTTCCCGACGTACGCTTCCGCGACGAGTCTTCGTCCGCTCGCCACACTCACCCACAGTGAAAGCACCACGAGCACCACTGCTATACCGGCGGTATATACCTGCCAGAGGCGCGATTCCTCCCCTACTTCAACGCTGCTTTGACCTTGTCTCCAGAGGAAGCCGAACGTGGCACCCGCAAGCATGAATCCCAAAAGTATGATGTTTTGACTCGGCACGTAGAAGAGAATGGCACACCACAGATAGAGGCTTGCGATGCCGAGCGTCACTGCCACTATTCTATCCTCGCGATTGAGAACCCCGAGGCGGGTGACCCTGATAAGCGCGGCGAGTATCAGGAATAGAGGTATAAGCCAGGCTATGACGCCGAGGAGTCCAACTGAGCCGAGCGCCGTTATGATGGTGGAAAAGCCGACATTGAAATCAAGATCCCAAAATTCCGACTGGTTGACCGCTGACGGACGCAGGAGATCCCATTCCTCGCCGAATGTGTTTGGTCCCGTGCCCACCAGGACACGTGAGAAGGAATTTCCGCGCGCCGTATCTATCATGGAGAGCGTTGTGGCATAGGAGGGTCGCACCTCAAGGGAGGAAACGGGAAAGAGAGTGGTTAAATTCGTATTGACGGTAGAGCCGAAGAATAGAAACAGGACTGACACAACGGCCGCCACTATCGAAAACCAGGGGGCCCTTCTAGTCCAGGTCTCCCTAAGAGATGCGGGGGGGTCGGTTTCTTGAATACTTCGCTCACTCAGTATGCGCACTGTGCCGAGAATAACGGAGAACCCAAGGATAAGCCCCCATACGAGCGGGAAGTTTATGATGCCGAGGAGTATCGCGAGAATGAGGCATGCGACGCCGGCAACCACGCGCCACAAAATGGACACCGTCATAAGCTCAACCTGCGCCAAAAAGAGCATGACGAGAAGTCCTACAATAAGGCCGAGATCGTTCCATTTGCCGACCAGGTTTACCGAGCGGTCGGCAAAGCTCGCGAACGGAATAGCCGCCGAACCAAAGACAATAGAGACGCACTGAAAGAGCGCTGCCGCTATAAGCGCCCAGAAGAGGACCGTAAGCAGGAGTCGGACACCCCGCAGCGTTCGGAAGAGCGCGAAGGCGAGCAGAAACGCCAAAAATAGGAACACAGCGAATAGCACCGTGTCGGGATCAATGCCAAAACCCGTGAGTGCCACGCTTCTATCTATGGAGAAGAACCACGAGATGAGGTACGCGAGTGGAAGGAGCGCAACTAAAAGCGCTCCGTACAACCCGCGCGAGCGGATAAATTCTCGCATGCCGCCTCCCCACGCGAACAAGACCAGCGCGAAAAGGAGAAACACCGCGAACACCGTGACCTTTAATAATTGGAACGGAAACCATGCGGTCGGGACGACCAGTACCAAGGCAAGCACCATGCCTGCGAGGTAGAGGTATCGCGACCACGAGAGTAGCCTCGAATACATATTCGATTCGATTAACAATTAATCGACTGCTATATAAAGGGGCGACTAACCCCCTGTTGTAGACCAGCCACATATAAGTATAGAACGATAATTTCTACCTGAAGCCACACCTGTGGAAAAGCAAATCCCCGCCTTTAGGGCAGGGATTCACATCTAGCGCGCGCGTCTGTAAGCCGAATTCTGTCGTGAGCAGCAATTTATCTGGGACCTCGGTCGCCCGAAGCCTCAAGCGGCACCCTCCATTTCTGGAGTACGGCCTTGCACCTGGGTAAGGATTTTGCCGTTTCACCTCCACTCAAGGAGCTCGTCTCTGTTCGCACCTCTCGTGCCCGCCAGGAGCACGCGGCAGGGGTTACCTGCTACCTGTTATCGGCTTGCGCCGGATAAGTGTTCGGACTTTCCTCCCCTGCTCTTTCAAGCGGGGCTGCCACTCAACGCGCTGGGGGACAGTATAGCACACTACTGCCCAACGTGCAGGATATCTCCTGTGGCGATGTCATGTTGCGCCGCAAATCCCGCAGGGACTTCGAGCACGTAGAGAACCGGCTGCAATGGGTAGAAAACCTCAGGAGGATTGAGGAGGTACGTCGAAGGTGAGAGATCGCTGTCTATGGTGACGATTGTACCGTCTTGTACGGCAAAGAGCATGTCCAGAGAAAAACTCATATCCTTCATCCAAAAACCCGGTACGGTCGGTGAATCGAATACGAATAACATGCCGTGACCGGGCTGCAGTGAGCTGCGGCCGGAGAGTCCCTGCTCGCGTTCGGCCTCAGTGCTTGCAACTTCGGCAATCATAGTCGTCGTGCCTATAGTGACCGTGGTCGTTGGCAGGCCGGGGTTGGGCATAGTTTGAGGTGTAGGCCGGTATAACAGAAAAGAGGCGGCAAGTGCCAGCAAAAATAAAAGCAATACGCCGATACCCAACGTTCGTATATCCACTCTTATTGCCACATCCCTATTATAGCCGCCATGACAAGCAGCGATACCAGACGCTGCGAGATATTCAGAAGATAAAGTTTCCAGGAACTTTTTTCCCACAAAACTGGGTCAAGCATGGTCGTCGCGAAAAATCCGAGCCATATCCAAAAGCCCAATAGGAGCGCACCTATAAGATCTCCTGCGCCAAGCCATGCCGCGAACTCGGCAATAAAGAAGGCGGTTACAAGCGACGCGATGAACTGGATGGCAAATTTGTCTGCCGGGAATTTCATACCCTTCATACTCGTCGGGTCCATGCCCCTCAGCATCATCCATTGTTTGCCGAAAAGCGGCCCGTACCATAGAAAGCCCACTACTATTGCCGCTATTGCTGCTACGATAACGGCGAGATAATTGACTTCGACTAACATATATAGCTTCTGTTAACGATTAATAAGTCCGCTGTCAGTATAACAAAACTTACTGGGAGTGTGGGACGATATCCGAACGGGACTTAGTTTAGAGACGCGCTAGCAAAAACTATCTTGAGTGTATTGTTTTGCGTGGTACTATCTCCTATGGATAGAAAAGGAGCCGCATCATGCAGAGGAAAGAGAAGTCGCCTTGGCAATTAGAAACCGACAGAATGGTTGCTAAGACTTACTACAGTCGCGCATTCTGGACTTCGCTCGCGCCTGCTCTCACATTGTTTTCCTTGATGTGCAGTAGTATCGGGAGAAATGGTGGAGATCCAATAAGATGGTTCACGCAACTCTGGATCCTACATTCATTGTGTCTCGTGTGCATACTGGGCCTTTTGTGCTTTGCGATCAGCGAGATCATTCAAGGCTTGCGCAAGGCCAGCAGATTTATGACACCCACGTACACTACGCGAGTAGTAGACGGACCTCGACCTGATGGAACCTGGACTGCAGAGCTCAGCAGAGACGGCATCTCTTACGGCCGCGTGGACGTGGGTTCCATATCGTCGCTGATTAAAAAATAAAAACAAATTTCCTCTATGAGCTCTGTAATCTGCGGGGCTCTTTTTCTTTTAAGTTAGTTCGATACGCCCAAGACTTCTATCTGGAAAAGCTTTGTACTGTAACGAGCTGGGTGTCTGGTACGATGTTGGAACCATTTTGCAATAGGTCGGAAAGATTGTCCATATAACGTCATAGAAAAAGAAAGAGCGATCATCGATTGATGATCGCTACAAAACAGATGATTATTTATTTAAATCTGAATGTTTCTTTGCTGACATGATAAGTTTGTCGATCGCTTTTGAATCCAGGGCGATCATTCGAAGATACAGATCTGTCGTTGAAGTGGGCTTGGCTCGGCCTTGTTCCCAGTTTCTTAAACTGGTCAAATCCATCCCATACCATTCAGAAAATTGAATCTGCGTCAGGGATAGCTTATTTCTCAGGGCTTTGAGTTCTTGAGAGTCCACTGGTTTCCAGTAAGGCCTGCTTATGCGACGGCTCATCGGCATCTCCCATCAATAACTGCACTAGAGAAGAAACTACAACAAATTATTTAAAAACGCTAGCTGGCTGTCTGGGACGATATCCGAACGGAATTGATACTATAACAAAAGAAATGGCCGGACACCTGTGAGGGGCCGACCATAGAATCTTTGGGCTTATTTTGCAGGGGACAGAACGCGGTCACCAGTGTCATGCCCGTTGGACGTATTCCTCTCCATCTTCCAGGTGTAGATATTCGCCGCCCAGATCTTATCGACCTGGTTCCAATACACATCTCCGCGATACGAGCCTATGTAGAAGATGTTGGAAAGACCATTGTTGAGGAGGTCCCCCGATACACCGTTGGCCTGTTCAGACACCAACTCAGCGATGACAGCGCATAATGTGCTCTCATCGAAACAATGGCGCTCGGGGAGACCCTCTTCGATTTCGTCGTCGGCGAGATCGTCCTGGAGGTCGTCGATGTTGACCTTAAAGATTGTGCCAGGTTTGATTGGCTTTGCCTTCGCGAGGACGAGTTGGCGAAATTCTTTACCAACCCATATATTTTTCCGATTCGCATAGAACGATAGATCAACTCCGCCGGAGATTGTTACGGAGAGCTGTTTTGACCGAACAAGAACGAACATGCTTCTGACAGCTTGCTCGATCGCATCTGTGACTCGGTCGGCGAGAACCTGGTTCTTGTCCTTGATCGCCTTGAGCACAAATTTTGGATTGTTGAACTTGGCGGCGACTTTTGGCAACGCCGTTGCAACGCTCACGGAGACGGTCGATTGGAATTCGGCCATTTGACCGGGAGTAAAGGCTGTTCCACTCATCGTGGCTGTTCCTTTGCAAGTTTGCGGTTACAAAGAACCGTACCTATACACATTACAGTGAGATTTAGAATTGGTCAAGCTCCCACATTGACGAGAATGTACGTGTAATCTCCAATTCCACAGAAACGAAACTTTTATGCTCCTCATCCGTTATGTCTACTGAACAGCCGGCACTTTGATACGCGAATACTGCACCCAGCCCAACCTCCCTCAACCCTCGACTTTTACCTTTCCGCTGTCTGGTGTCTAACCGTGTAATAAGTGATAGGCCTCTTTAGGCCAGCTATTCCTTCCGGCTAGAAAGCAACGCTTGGCAATCCCTCATTGGGGTTTCTTTGCGATGTGTTTCAAGCTGTTGTCTGTATCGTCAAGATGCAGGAGGAAAAAGCAACATATAGTCAAAATTTAATAGATCGAACCCGAGCGTACTTCTCACAAAAGTGCGGTCGGGACATTTCTGTTGAGGAAGCTATCGAGTATCTCAATGCGCTTGCCGGTTTGTACGAATCGTTCATCGAGTTTGCGGAGGAGTAGCCGAGCTCGGCCGGCGGCGCTTTAGCGCCCCGGCCGATCCGGTTCTCTTGATTCTAGAGACACTTAACGACATGGAGACAAACCTTAAAGTGATTGCAAGTGGGACTTGTGTTGAGGTTTTTCGATATTTGGACGGCGTATTGGAATATGGAATGTCGCGAATTCGGTACTTTTGACAACAAATTTAATTTAACCTCGGCCTCGTAGATATCACTTTTCCTGGAAGGTTTGACTTCAAGATAAAGTCCAATTCTGGTCCAACTATTTTTTGGAACATTACTAACTTTATTTTCTGATAGCGTATCAGTGCTGTTTTTCTTATTGGTGAGTTGTATAGTGCTTGTTACTAATAATTCATTACTGGAACGAATATATAGACCAACTCCATAAAAGGAGATCTTTTCTGAAAATAAATACGGGAGTTTAATCGAAGGGTCGTTGAAAGATATAAGCAACTCCTTGCCTGAAATTTTAATTTGATCTGTTTTATGAATGAAACACTCGCTACCAGTCTTACCCCCTTTTACTTTAAAACCACTTTTCTGTCTAACAGATCTTCTCTTTGGTTGGAGAAAAAAATGGCCACGGTGAATTCTGGGAGTATGAGTTTTTGTCGCCATAAATTTAAAGCCCGTGTGCAGGAAAACGATACAACAAACTTGACCTTATTACTAGTCTAAAATGACGCGACTCGAGCGCGATAACCTAGCTCAACTTGGCTGGGAGACTAGGATTCGAACCTGTTTATTAATATATGTTCAGGCCGAAAGCCAATGCCTATGACGTACGCGGGAATCCATTGCAACATAGGAACTTTCCCTAGCATCTTAATAAACCATGGGGGTCTCATGTGCCCTTTATGCATGAGTACGGCCCCAAGCACGCGACGATGGAGAAACACCTGCAAACCCTGTGTGAGACGAGTAGGAAGTTGGCGACGTTTTTGAATACGCGCAAAATTCGCAACCGTCGGCTTCCCTTTTCTAAACGCAGGCACAAGGATATTTGCCGCCGCGACGGCGTCTTGAATCGCTAAGTTAATACCGACTCCGCCCACGGGAGACATTGCATGTGCCGAGTCGCCAATACACAGGAGCCCTTCGCGAAACCACGTGGTAAGGCGATCGACGCTGATACTTAGCAACTTTACCTGTTCCCATTCTTTCAATTCATCAACCACCGGCAACAGAAATGGCGCCAGTGTGGCGATGTCGCTTTTAAATTGCTTAAGCCCCCGCGACTTGATGCCGTCGAATACACCTTTTGAAATAATGAAGCCACACTGCCAATAGTCGTTGCGGTCGAGCAGAACAAGACCCCTTCCCGCGTCGATATAGCCAAGTGAACGTTTCGTACCGTCGTCTGTACGCGAAAGACGAAACCACAACACGTCTATTGGCGCGCCGAGATCCTCAACCGCAAGTCGTGCTTTGTCTCGAATAGTGGAATGTCTGCCATCGGCCCCAACCACCAGCTCGGCCCGTATTTCAAACTCTCCTTCTTTGTCTTTAACTCTGGCACCGACCACAATTCCTTTCCCCCCAATAATATCGAGAGCCTCAGTCTCCATCATGAGATGAAAGCCCGGATATTTTTTCGCCTCTAATGCCATAAAATTTAAGAAATCCCATTGCGGAATGAACGCGATATAGGGACATCGCACGCGGAGCCTGGTGAAATCGGCCACCACTATTTCCTCCCCACCCATATGAGCCGCCATTTGCTGCATCTCGCTGTGCGGAAGCTTCAAAAAACCCTCAAGCAGCCCGAGCTCGTGAAGTACCTCCATGGTCGAAGGATGAATGGTGTCGCCGCGGAAATCGCGGAAAAAGTCCGGCCATTTTTCGAGTATGATAACGTCTATTCCCGCCCTCGCGAGCAAAAACCCCAGTATGATACCCGCCGGTCCCCCTCCAGCGATGCAGCAGCGGGTGTTGACGGTACGCATATTTAAAATGGTATCACGCGCGAGGGAGTAACTTTGAGAGTCTGGGACGCTATGGCAGGAGCGGTGCAATTGAGAGGGCGACTGAAAACGCCACGAGGACTATGAGCGAAAAACGAAAAAGTCGCCGGGCCCAGCGTGTAGAATCTGCGGCAGTAAACCCTTGTATACCCAGCCAGAGCCACGCGAAGCCAAAAAGCAATACGCAGACCAGATAGGTGTACCCGGCGTATCCGAGCACTGTGAGCATGGATGCCGCAATGAGAAAGGCGATAATATAGAAAACAATGTATACGTTCGTCACTCGTATCCCTCTGCGTGCCGGCAGCACAGGAATACCCGCTTTCTTATACTCATCGAGTCTGTATATGGCTATTGAATAAAAATGCGGCATCTGCCAAAGCGCGAGAACCAAGAATAGTAGAAGTGCCGCACTGTCCAAGCGATCGGTCACTGCCGTATACCCCACCACCATGGGTATGGCACCCGGTATACTCCCCACCACCGTTGCCCAATGGGTGATGCGTTTGAAGATGCCGTAGGGTCCGACGTACAAAATAAAACCGAGAAGCGCAATCGCAGCCGTGAGGATGTTCACGTACGCGAATAATAGGTACACTCCGACGCATCCTATGACGGTTGCAAAAATAAGCGCGTGGCGAACCGGAATAGCTCCGGTTGCAAGTGCGCGGTCTTTGGTGCGCTCCATCTTCCGGTCAATGTCCCGGTCACTGTAGTTGTTGAAAACGCAGGCCGAAGCTATAACGAGCGCTATTCCCACGACGGTTGCAACCAGAAGCACCGGATTGAAATGCCATCGTGAAGCGAAGAGGAAACCGGCGAGTGTTGTGAATACGTTGCCGTACACGATGCCCGGCTTCATGAGGGTATAGTAGTTTTTCAGCATGGCTCAGATGCCCTCCTGGTTTTGCATGTACTGCTCCATTTGAGCGGTATCCGGCATCATGCGTCCGTTGAGCGTGAACATAATCCACAAGGAGCCCGAGACCAGTATAAGTACGACTAACACCGCAAAGCCCAACGCAATAAGGCGGTCGCGCGAAGCGTGCTTGCCCCCTACATGAAGGAAGCACAGTATCTGCACTGCGAATTGCGTGCAGGCGAGCAGAATAAGGACAACGATGACGAGCCCCTGCGGCACAGCCACGTGTACGGCCAAAAAATATGCAGTGAGCGTGAGCAGGAGTGAGAGCACAAAACCGATCGCGTAGGCGCCGAGAAGAGTTCTGGAGCCCTGCGGCCATGCACCAATGTCTTCAAAATAATGATAGGTATTCATAGTACTACTCCCATTAAATACACGATAACAAATATGAAGATCCACACGAGCTCAAGAAAGTGCCAGAACGTCGCGAGCATGATGAGTTTTCGCATGTTGAAGCGTGAAAGACCCTTGCGCGCTATCGCTATCATAAGGACGATTATCCATATAAGCCCCAGGGTGACGTGGAGTCCATGCGTGCCGACGAGCGTGAAATAAGAGGAGAGAAAACCGCTTTGCTGTGGTCCATACCCCTCCGCAATAAGGCGGCTGAATTCAAAAAATTCCATTCCGACGAAGAACGTCCCCAACACGGCGGTCACGCCCAGCCAGAAAAGGACTTCTCCCTTGCTTCCCTTGCGCGCGGCGAGCAAAGATAAACCGCACGTAAAGCTGCTGGTGAGAAGCAACAGCGTCTCGGCGAGGGCAAACGGGGCGCTGAAAATCTGATTTCCCGACGGGCCGCCAAACGTATTGGTGCGCAATACCGCGTAGACTGCGAAAAGACTCGCAAAGAGCACGAAGTCCGTCATGAGATACATCCAAAATCCGAACACCGTCGTCGAGTCTGCGGCCCGCTCCTCAGCCGGAAGATTTCCTTCAGTGTTCATCGATTCGTTGTTCATATAGTCGCGTTCGGATTATGGCGCAGTGCCTCCTGCTTCCTCACTTCGGCGGCACTCAATACATATTCCGTATCCTCGGTGAACGTCCGCACAAGGATACTGATGAACACACCGAGGAGGCCGAGTGTCACGAGCCACCATATATGCCAGATGACCCCGAAGCCGAAGAAAAACGCGAAGCCCGCGATGCATATCCCCACACTAGTGTTCTTCGGCATATGAATGTCTTCAAATGCTTCCTCTCTGGGGGCACTTCCCTGCTTCATGGCCCAAAAGGCATCGCGTGTATGCACCACGGGCAGCACTGCGAAATTGTAGGATGGCGGAGGCGAGGAAGTAGACCACTCGAGCGTTCGGCCGCCCCACGGATCGCCGGAAGTATCTCGATTATCATTTCTATTCCTGATGCTTCGTAGTATCTGCGCTATTTGGAAGATGAACCCAATCGCGATGAGGACCGCTCCGATGCCGGCAACGATAAACAGCGGCTGCCAGCCTAAGGACGCGCTGTAGTGATCAAGGCGCCTGGTCGCGCCCATAAAGCCCAAAATATAGAGCGGTCCGAACGCAAGAATGAAACCAACGAGCCAGCACCAAAATGCTTTAAGGCCAAGTTTCTCGTCGAGTTTGAAGCCGAAGATTTTTGGAAACCAATACGTGAAGCCCGCGAAATACCCGAAGAGTACCCCGCTCACGATCATCGTGTGGAAGTGCGCGACTAAAAAGAGACTATTGTGAAGCTGGTAGTCGGCAGCCGGCTCTGCGAGCACAACGCCAGCGACTCCGCCGAGCGTGAAGAGCACTACGAAGCCCATGAACCACAGCATGGGTGTTTCAAACCGTATACGGCCGCGGTACATGGTAAAAAGCCAGTTGAATATCTTGACTCCGGTCGGTACCGCAATGATAGCGGTCATAATCCCGAAGAAGGTGTTGACGTCTGCTCCCGCGCCCATGGTAAAGAAATGATGGAGCCACACAGTGAAGGAAAGAAAGGTTATTGCCATGACCGAGAGCACCATGGAGGTGTAACCCGCAAGTTTCTTTGAAGAAAAAACGGGAACGACTTCGGAGAACACGCCGAACGCGGGCAAGATGAGTATGTAGACTTCCGGATGGCCCCACGCCCAGATGAGGTTGACGTACATCATCATGTTTCCTCCGCCGCCCGCGGTGAAAAAATGCATGCCGAGCGTACGATCCAGTGCCAAAAGCGAGAGGGTTACGGTCAATATGGGGAACGCGAAGACAACGAGCGACATGGCACCCAAGACCGTCCACACGAACATCGGCATGCGCATGAAGGTCATACCACGGCAACGCATCTTGATGATAGTGACCAAGAAATTTATTCCCGATAGCAGACTTCCGAATCCTGCTATCTGGAGACTCCATATCCAATAGTCGACCCCCGTGGTCGGACTGTACATAAGTTCCGAGAGCGGCGGATACGAGAGCCAACCGGCGGTCGAAAAGTCGCCGATGATGAGCGGGAAGTTGATGATGGCCGCACCTGCGACAAAAAGCCAGAAGCTCAGCGAATTAAGGAACGGAAACGCAACGTCGCGAGAACCTATCTGGAGCGGTAGTACCAGATTTATAAGACCGAACATGAATCCCATGGCCACGAAGAAGATCATGATGGAACCGTGCGCCGAAAACAGCTCCTGGAAATGAGTCGCGCTCACTATGCCCTGCGAAGTACCCACCGAGGTCGCCTGCTGCGCGCGCATCAAAAGTGCGTCCATGCCACCACGCACCAGCATCACGGAGGCAACAATGAGGTACATGACGCCTATGCGCTTGGGGTCAAGTGAGGTGAGCCACTCACTCCAAAGCCTTCTCCAAAACTTGAAATAGGTGACGCAGCATACCACTGCCAAGAGCCCACCTATCAAGACTATGGCGCCGCCCCAGGCGATAGGATTCTGCGGAAGCGCAGACCATGACAACTCCCCGAATATGAAGGTGCTCCAGTTCATGGCATTTCCATCGGCATACTCATATTCATCATAGGCATGCTCGACGTTGCGGATGTCGATGCAGTTTGATTTGCATTCATAGTACTCATCGGCATTCCCTGGATTTGATCACCGGGAATCATGAACGAATTGATGACGTCAGTATATATATTCTGATCGATCAGTGAATAATACGTCACCGGATTATACTCACTCGGGGCTGCGAGCGACGTGTATGTGGCGGCGGTCAAAGGCGCTGAAGAAGACGCTATCGACTGCACCCATGCCTCAAAATCGCTTGGCGATACCGATTTTGCCGTAAACGCCATACCGGAGAAGCCCTCGCCGCTGATGTTGCCGGAGAATCCGTTGAACGTTCCCTCTCTGCTTGCCATGAGATTAAGCTGGGTCTGCATGCCCGGCATGACCATGATTTGGCCACCGAGGCTCGGGATCCAGAAGGAATTCATCGGCGCGTCCGCCGTAAGATAGAAATGGACGGGAATATTCTCGGGGATCTCAAGCAAGTTAACGCTCGCTATCCCCTGTTCGGGGTATATGAAAAGCCATTTCCAATCGAGCGCCACGACATCGACAGTCATGGAAGGACCGCTAGAAAGCGGTAGATACGGGTCGAGTGCGTGCGCGCTTTGCCACATGATGACAGCCAATATGGCAATGATGAGTGACGGGATGAGCCACCAGATCACTTCGATTGCCGGGCTTATATATTCCCAGTCGGGGCGATGGTGCACCTGCGTCAGAGGGCTGCTCGCGCGGTATCTCCACGCGAAGAAAAATAGTAGGGCGAATACCGGTATGACAACTATGGCGCATAGTGCAAGTGTAATGAGAATGACGGAGCGCTCCCCAAAAGCGACTGGGCCGGCCGGCTCCAGTATCGGAAAATATGCCCCATGGATGTAGAAAACAGCCGCAACAAAAAAAGCCAGAAGGACTAGGACGCCCGAGGCTATATATTTCCCCCTCATTTTATGCTCAGTGTACCACCACCCCTAGAACCTGGCCCAAAACGCAGAAAAAGTAGACACAAGTAGACACCCAAAAAGGGGTAGGAGTTTCCATTTTTTGTACTTGAGATTTAGACCAGCAGTGCAGCAAGAGCTACAGCTGCCCCAATGAGGACGGCATAAAGGGTTATTTGAGTGCCTTTTTTCTTATCTTTCACCTTGGAGGCCTCATCGGCGACTGCTTGGTGTTGCCCCAGGAGGCCGAAGTTAAACATGCCTCTGCGAGCAAATCCGGAACAGAAATGAAAATACGCCTGGATAAATCCTGATGCCGAAAGCGTTGCCGGAAAAAATATGAGTAGGCGCCACCAGGGACTTATGCCGCTCCACACTAATGCCGCGAGCAATATAATAGAAACCGCAAGTGATATCCAGCCTAAGTTTCTTCGTCGAGCTACTTCCTCTGGTCCTATATTACAGACGCCGGCGACATATTCTATGTGAGGCATAGAGAATAGATTAGGTGGTTAAATGCTTTTTCAAGAACGCGAGCGTCTTCTCCCACGCGTCCTTGGCGGCGCTCGGGTTGTACATACGCGTATTGGTGTCATTGAAGAATGCATGGCCGGCATTTGGATATACAACGGCCTCGAAGTTCCTCCCGTGCTCTTTCATGCTTGCTTTGAGCTGCGGAAGCGACTGCATGAGATTAATATCTTGATCGCCGTAGAAAGCAAGGACCGGACAATCGATATAGGGAATTTCATCGGCTGAGGGCGCCTGCCCATAAAACGCCACGGCGGCACGTATTCTCCTGTCGTTAGCGGCGAGATGAAAACTATAGGAGCCGCCAAAACAAAAACCAAGAACGCCCACCTTCCCTTCTACATGTCCGTCGACGAGAAGATAATCGACGCATTTCTTCAGTATCGCGATAGTATCTTTGGCATATTCCGGCTGCATAATGGGTTGCATCGCGGCACGCATCTTCGGCTGCACCTCATCGCGTTTTGCAGGATCAAAGAGAGCAGACCTAAACTCCGGTGTGAGCTGCCCAAGAAGCTCCCGGGGCAGGAGCTCCGGCGCAAGCACGCTATACCCTTCTTTGGCAAAACGGTCCGCAACGTCTTTGATGTGATCGTTAAGACCCCAGATCTCCTCGATAAGAATGAGTCCGGGATGTTTTCGCCCGTTATCCGGGTAGGAGTGGTATGCAGACGCAGCGCCTATAATCAGTTCTTTTTTCATAGAGAATGCGGGGAGAGGGTCTTCATTTTCACCATAGTAAACCGCAATACTGTGGTTTGCACGTGAAGACGTAGAGTTAGGAGGTCACGTCTTACTCCCGCTGGCCCCCGAATATCCTCAGCAGGAGAAGGAAGAGGTTAATGAAATCCAGATACAAGGTCAGGGCGCCTACTATGGCCTCTTTGCGCTCGCCGCCCACGGTGCTTTCACCGACCACATATAATTTCTTAAGTTTTTGTGTGTCGTACGCGATGAGCGCGACGAAGATAAGGACTCCGACGTAGGTAATCACCCAATACAGCACGCTGTTGGAGAGAAACAGATTGACCAGGGACGCAATGATGAGACCGAATAGCGCCATGAGGGCAATGTTGCCGACGGTGGTGAGGTCGCGCTTCGTAACATAACCGTAGAGGCTCATGCCCCCGAACGTGCCCGCGGTTATAAGGAAGGTGAGCCATATGGAGCTCGTAGTATAGATAATAAAGATGAGGGAAAACGTGACGCCGTTGAGCATGGCGTAGAGTAGGAAGACCGTTCCCGCCAGGGCGGCCGAGATTTTTTGCGCAGCAATAGCAAGAAAGAACACCGCGATAAGCTCCAGGACGATAAGGCCGTAAAAGACCCAGATGTTGCCAATGAAGAAATCGACCAGTACGGGAGTCGCCGCGACCGCGAAGGCGACCGCTGCGGTCACCAAAAGACCGCCACACATCCACGCGTACGTGCGGCGAATAAAATCAATCAGTCCCATATCGGATTGCGTATCTGGCATACGGTCTTCAGTGTAGCATTGTCTTCTCTTTAATTTTATCCCCGATTAATAGGTAGGGTAATAACTGCTGTAGCTTCCATAGGAGGAGTACGGGTAGTTGTTGTACATATACGAATTATTTTCGTCGGAATAACAGAGACCGCCGCTATAGAAGTAATCGGTGGGACAGTAGCCGTTGGAGGGGGACGCGAAGGGCGGATAGACGTACCCGTAGTACGGAGTGCTGTAGTTGTCATCGTAGTAATAATCGTTGTACGGGTAGGAGTAAGAAGTCGGAGACGAGTAAGAAGTGGAGTATGGCTGATACGCACAGGGGTAGGAGGAATAATACGTGCCACACCAATAGGGGGCCGTCACGACGCGGTGGCCATGTGCAAATGCCAGTGACGCGGTACACAGGAATACTGCGAGGATTGTGCCGGCAACGAGGGTCGTTCGTTTCATGACTCCTATCATAATGAGAAAACAATTCTCGGCAAGTGGCTCACCATTCAAGGATAAAATAAGGAACCGGAGATAGGATTAGGTTCAGAGTACGGGTCCGATAATCACTGCTTGCGATGTTTGAAGTACTCGACCTGCCCCAGACGCTTTTTTGCCTCGGTGAGCGTCTTGTACGTGCCGAAGGAGCGCTTTCCATTCTCCGAAAGCACTACATACTTGCCTTGTATCTTTTTTATCATAGATAAGCGCGTACAGTATGTCTCTGAAGCAACACAGAACCCATGGTGCTATGCTAGCATACGATGCCTAAAGAATATCGGCCCATGCTCGCCACCCTTATAGACAAAGCCTTTGACGATACATTGTGGGTCTTTGAAACCAAGTGGGATGGGTTCCGGATGATATCCGAAAAAAAGGGAAAAAGAATCACTTTGTATTCGCGCAACGGCACAGATGTGACCGCCCACTATCCGTCCATGGTGAAGGCGCTTGGACACTTAAAGGGCAGTGCGGTTGTAGATGGCGAGCTTGTAGCCTTCGATACCAGAGGCGTTTCGCGCTTCCAGCTCTTGCAAAATACCCTCAACACAAACACTCCCTTAGTGTATTGCGTGTTTGATCTCCTCTTTCTCAACGGCAAGGACGTGCGGAAGTACCCGCTGCTGGAGCGCAAGGCGATGCTACACACTATTCTCCCAAAGGATGCACATATACGATTCAGCAAACATACTGCAAAAGAAGGCGTACGCCTGTTTGCACAGGCAAAAAGGAAAAGACTTGAAGGCATCATGGCCAAACGTTCCGCAGGACTCTATTACTCAGGCAAGCGAACGCGCGAGTGGCTGAAGATAAAGGCAGTGCACGAGCAGGAAGTGGTAATTGTTGGGTTCACCGCGCCGAAGCGATCTCGGAAATATTTCGGAGCGCTGGTGCTCGCCGTGCGTGAGCGCGGAGGGTGGCGCTACGCCGGTCGGGCCGGAACTGGTTTTGATGCTCTGGCACTGAAGTCCATACACGCGAAGCTGGTGCCGTTAATGTTGCGCAACAAACCTATACAGGCGAAGATTCCGGATGAATTGCATACGAGTTGGGTGCGTCCAGTATTAGTGGGCGAAGTGAAATTCACCGAATGGACTGCCAAGGGCGAGATGCGCCATCCGGCATTTCTGGGATTGCGCGATGATAAGAAGGCCATGGAAGTCGTGCGTGAGCGCGTAAGCTAACATGAGAGGCACATCCGACCATTTAAATAAAATCCTGTGGCCCGAAAAAGGCTACACCAAGCGCGACCTGCTCAATTATTACTCCAAGATTTCAACTACGCTCCTTCCCTACCTGAGGGGTCGACCCATTGCGTTGAGCCGGTATCCGGACGGCATTCATGGAATACACTTTTTTCAAAAAAACCTCGGAAATCAAAAGCTGCCGCGTTTTGTTGCGACCACTGGCATACGCGCCAAAAGTACCGGAAAGAATGTCACCTATGCGCTCTGCCAGAATAAGGAGACGCTTCTATATCTGGCGGATCTTGGAAGCATCGAAATGCACCCGTGGGCATCGCGCAAAGGAAATCTCATGAGGCCAGACTATATCCTCTTCGATATTGATCCGGGCAGCCGCAGCACGTTTAATGACGTTATTGAGGTTGCGCGAGTGTTCCATGAAATTCTTGAATCAGTAGGCATCTCAAGCGTCTGCAAAACCTCCGGAAAGAGAGGGTTGCACGTCTACGCTCCGCTTGGAGCGCACTATACGTACGCGACGGTGCGTGAGTGTTCACTTCTCCTGTCGCAGGCAGTTAACAAGCGCCTGCCTACCACCACAACGCTCGAGCAGCGCATGGCGAAGCGCAAGGGCCGCGTGCATCTGGATTACACCCGCAACTCGATAGGGCAAACCATGGCCTGCGCCTACTCGCTTCGCCCCACCGAGGAAGCAACGGTCTCGACTCCCCTTCTGTGGAGTGAGGTCAAGGAAGGTCTTGATCCAAAAAAATTCACTATCACCAGCATCTTCAAACGCCTTAAGGAAAAAGGCGATCTCTGGAAACCCGTCATCGGCAGAGGCGCCAACCTCAGCAAGGCGGCCATGCTTCTCAAGAAGTAATTGGACTACTGCAGGAGCCCTGCGTGGGTGAATCCAGCGTGTACGAGGTAGAGTCCGACAACGAGAACAATAATTGCATAGAGATACGCAAACTTCTCCAAACGGGCCAGGCGCACCCAACTGACGGTCATCTCCGGAATAAAGAGAATCGCGGCACCCTTGAGCAACGCCGCCCATCCAACGATGGTAACAACGAGGGCCAGAAATCCAGAAGTCCAATAGTTATTATTGAGCACTACGAGCAAGCCCAAAAACGTCGCGATAAGTCCGACCACGAAAAGCACGGACGGATTGCGATACATGTCATTAATGACCTCGACCATCATCTTTTTGCGAAACAAAAGTGCACATCCTATAAGAAGGCAATACAGCCCGATGAGCTGGGCAAGAAAATACGTTATAGGCATAAATAAAAGTTATCTTGTAATACTGCCCCTAGTGTAGCATCCGCTCGAGGACGCAATACTCCCGGGATGCGTCAAAACGCTCCGTCTTTATTCACCGAATCTGGAGGGATTGGCTGGGAGGCGTCCCACAATTCCACTATCCGATCCTTCTCAAAACGAAACATATGGATGGTGATGAACCCGGGAGTGTTGGGCTGAAGCACCAGATGCGAATGGACAGCCACCAAGTCGCCCTCCTTAAGCACGTGTTTGATAGAGAACCGCTTGTTAGGAAATTTTACATCGGCATCCTTCATTCCCTTTTGCAGTGCCGGAAATCCAGCCGGAGTGAACGTATTGTGGTGCACGCCACCCACGGTGGCGTAATTCTGGTACGCCTCATCTATCTTGCCGTCGACGACAAGTTGCAGAAAGGTAACGGCCGCTTGCTTATTATCCATGAATATCCTATCAAAACGGCACTCGCGAAACTTCTACAGACCGGCCGACTGGCTGCTGGCGGTGGACTCGGCCGACCCGAGTAATCCCTGTACCAGGCCATCGTAGTACCAGAAGGTAACAATAGTGGAAAGTATGAGGAGCGTCCAGGCGATGACACCTATTTGTTTGGCCTTGGGATCAGCGGACTTAAAATATTTCTGCCCTTGCCACTTGGATACCGCCAAAAAACAAATGACAGGAAGGATAATACTGAACGCGTAGAGCCACGCCTGTGCCAGCGGCGTCGTCGGAAGCGGCGGGGCTTTCACTTTAGTTCCGCAATTCGGGCAATAATAGTACTGCGGCAAAAGTGGCTGATGACAATAAGAACACAGGAGCGGCGGCGGGGTTTCCACCGGTATATGCTGCTCTATTTCCACGGCATTAAGTTCCATGTGATAACTCTTATTTTATCATGCGTGAAGCGCTAGCCCACGTGCCACAGGGTTGCGCCGAGAGCCGGATCATTGAGGGAAGGCGTGCCCCTTCACTATCGCAGGTGATCATTGCTTCAGTCCCAAACCAGTTTTTATAAGATACCAATTAACTACTGCGAGGATAACGATAAGCATTACCAATACGATGGTGCAGGTCAAGATAGAAACGTCAGCAAAACCAAGAAAGCCAAATCGAAATCCGTTGACGAGATAGAAAAGCGGGTTAACGTAGGTTACATATCGAGCAAGCTGTGGGAGAGAATTCACTGAATAGAAAATGCCGCCAAGGTAGGTTAAAGGTGTGAGCACGAAGGTTGGCACGATATTGATTGCATCCAGTGATTTTGCGTATACACCATTGACAAGGCCTGCAAGCGCAAAGATGAGTGCCGTCAGAACGGCAAAAAGCAGAATAATGGTAACGTTCGCAATTGAGAGATGTAAGCCCGTGAAAAAAATAGAAACAAGAAGCACAATCGCGCCTATCAAGACACCGCGAATGACGCCTCCAGAAACGAACCCCGCAATCATGAGCCACGGCGGCATGGGCGACACAAGGATCTCGTCGATCGAACGGGCGAAAAACTTCGATTGAAAGAAAGCGAACGATGAATTTGCGTATGCATTGGTGACGATGGCCATCATAACCAGACCCGGAACGACGAACTGCATGTACGGCACACCCTGCATGGTTCCAATGCGGCTTCCGAGCAATGTCCCAAAAATAAGAAAGTACAGACACGACGTTATGACACTCGGCAAGAAAGTCTGTACCCAGATACGGAGAATACGCACTACGTCCTTGCGCACCATGGTATAAAAAGCGATCCATTTTTGGTATACCCCCATATTATTTTTCTCGAACGAGATTCAAAAATACTTCCTCGAGCCTCGACCCGCGATATCCTTCCCTGGCGGCGCCTTCATTCGTGTGCATGGCAAGGACGTTCTCGATCGTATCGTTGACGATAATCTGCCCTTTATTGAGGATAGCAACACGCTTTGCAAGTTGCTCTGCTTCTTCGAGGTAATGAGTCGTGAGCAATATCGTCACCCCCGAGCCTGTAAGTTTGCGCAGATAATCCCACATACCGCGGCGCATTTCAACGTCGACCCCAGCGGTTGGCTCATCTAGGATGAGAAATTTCGGCCGATGGATGAGAGCCCGCGCGATCATGAGGCGCCGTTTCATGCCACCGGAGAGCTCCATGCTGTTATGCTCGATCTTATCGCCGAGGCCAATGTCGCTGAGTAGCTGTCGTGCACGAGGGATCGCCTCACTACGGGGAATGCCATAATAACCACCCTGGTTAACGACTGTGTCCAGAATCCGTTCGAACGGGTTGAAATTAATTTCCTGTCCGACGAGGCCAATGAACGTCTTCGAAATCTCAGTTTCCTTGTCGATGTTGTGCCCAAATACCTCGATTGTACCGCTTGTTTTATTAACGAGGCCCGTCGTGATGCCGATGATCGTTGTTTTGCCCGCACCGTTTGGGCCAAGGAGCGCGAAGAAATCGCCCTCGGGAATGTCCAGCGAAATACCTTTGAGTGCCTGCACGCCGTTCCCGTAAGTCTTCGTTAAATTCTTTATCGAAAGCGCTTTCATAAGAACGCCGATAGTGTAACATATCTGATTCTTTTTATGCCCATGGGGAGGATGGGGAAGTTGGCTTACTTCGGTTCGAATCTTCCTACCCTTAAAATAAAACTGGCGACAGAGTTCGATATAGTCATATATTTTCCCTCAATACTTGCAGCATCTTTCTACTCATCCCCAAGCCTCTACCCAATACGGCCCCACCTGCAAGTGACAAGATGACGGTCAGTACCTCAGGCCCGCTGAACCACTGCTCTATGAGATGCTCGCCGAACAATTCAAAGATGATATACACAATGAGAAGAATAGTCCCGTATATGTCCATGCGCGAGACGACTTTCTCGGCATCTTTGTCCCAGGAAACAGTAAACATGCGCGATAATAGAGCTCCAACTCCAAGACCTATGGCGAACGCCACTACGGGATATGTCACACCGCCGCCATGTACGACGACGCGGTAGCTAATCGCGATGATAATCGCCACGGAAATACCTAAATATAGCCGCACCCGCAACTGTTTTGCCCTCATATATGACTCGCTGAACTTCCTTTTCGACTATGTCACAAAAGGGGCAGTTCATTCAGACAGTATACAGAGTATAGCTGTTCGCTTAAAGCAAAGAAAAAAGTTCGAATCCTTCCGCCCTGTCCATTTTTGATGGAACACGGTCGCTCAACCGCCCTTATTTTTCAAGGCAGTCGGTCCCTCGATACTCGAGCCTTGTTGGCGGAGGCGGAAGGATTCGAACCTTCGGAGGGGTTTCCCCCTCAACACATTAGCAGTGTGTTGCTTTAGACCGCTCAGCCACGCCTCCGTACTCAACAAGTTACACTAAACACGGTCTAAATGCACGGCATAATCGCAAGTTATGGCTTTGTTTTTTTGCGTGTTGGTTTATACTTGGACGAACCCCATGACAAAATTCAAGAACACTGCTGATAGCCCGCCAGGTATCCAGGCGGGCGAAGCGATAACAGTAGATGACATTACGTACGAACGCTTCCCTATCAAAGTACCGGAATTGATACCGTTCGGGGAGAGTTTGGAAAAATCCATAAATCAATACGTAAGGCCCCATTATAAGGAAGGAGACTGGTTGGCGGTTTCGGAAAAGATAGTTTCCATCTCCCATAACCTTGTAAGACATATCTCTACCGTAAAGGTTGGGTGGCTCGCAAAGTTCATCACGCTCGGCGTCAAAAAGCATAAAAATATGACGGCGTGGTCGCGCCCGGAGAAAATGCAGGTCGCGATAGAGATGGTCGGCGTGCCACGCATTGTGCTGGCCGCGGCCGTGGGAAGCGTCGGCAAGCTCGTCGGTCAGCGTGGATGGTTCTGGATAGTCGCCGGTCAGCGCGTCTCGGAAATAGACGGCTTTATACCCGAGGATATGTATCCATACACCGAGTGGGGCGTACTACCGCCGCCCGATCCGCAAAAGGATTGCGAGGAAATAGAGAAAGCAACCGGGATTCCAGCCGTGACGGCCGATGCGAACTATATCGACGTGCAGGTACTTGGGGTGAGTCCAGGCGTCGGGCTCGATAAGAAAACGGTGCGGCAAATTTTGCTGGATAATCCGCTCGGACAGGGCAACAAAATGACGCCATTCGTCCTGGTGCGAAAAATACATTCACAATGAGACGCGCAATAAAAAAATACCTGCCGTGGCCGCTGTTGTATGTCTACCGCAAGGTGTACTACGCGCCGCAAGACATCCCAGCATCGTGCGGATTTTTATTTCACGCAACCAAGTCGCCGACCACACTCTGGAGTCGCCTGAAACTTATTGGCAGATTTTACCTCATCTCCTACAAAGTTGACTGCCCGCACACCGAACATGAACTCCTGACCATCGCACGGCGCATCCTTAATCTGGGCGCAGGAGTTCCCGGCGTCATCGTTGAGGCTGGCGCCTACCATGGCGGCAGCACAAGCAAGTTGAGTTTAGTGGCGAAGCTATGCGGACGACAAATGGCGGTATTCGATTCATTCGAGGGAATGCCCGAGAACAGCGAAACGCACGGCAAGAGTATTTTCGGGAGAGAACACCACTTCCCCAAAGGAAGCCATGCGGTTTCACAAGAGGAGGTAGAGCGCAATGTCCGGCATTATGGCGATATCAGCCGCTGCAAATTCTATAAAGGATTTTTCAGCGAGACGATGCCACACTTTAAAGAGAGGACTGCACTCGCCTGTATCAATGCCGACTTGGTGCAGTCGACCAAAGATTGTCTTCATTATCTATACCCTTTGATGCAAAAAGATGGCGTCATTTATTCGCAAGATGCACACTTTCCTTGGATCATAGAGTTGCTACGAAACAATAATTTTTGGAAATACGATATCGGTGTGAACAAACCAAGAATGGAAAACCTCGGTTCCTCAAAATTGGTCGCTATCTTGCCCTAAAAAATAAACCACTCCGGACTGAAAGTCCGGAGTATTCTTTTGTGGTCGTTGGGGTCTGCTGGTTCGGATGGAATCCGAACCTCTCTACTGGTCCAGCATGATGAACGTACGGTCTTCGTCTTGTTCCCGCTTGCCCTGTTCGGCGATGTAGTCCCTGACGGTCTTCTCCGTGACACTGCCGGAGGTTGAAACGAAGTAGCCTATCTGCCAGAAGTGCTGTCCCCAGAATGTTTTTCTGAGCTGGGGGAACTCCAACTGCAGTTTGCGGGAGCTTTCCCCTTTGAGATGTTGGACGATGCGTGACACGGCTATGTACGGTGGTATTTCGAGCATGAGATGCACATGGTCGGCTCCGATGGCTCCTTTGAGTATGGTGACCTTCTCCCCGCTGAGGATCTGGCGGATGATCTCGCGCAGTCGGTATCCAATATCGCCTTGCAGTACCTTCTTGCGGTACTTGGTGATCCAGACGATGTGGTAGAGGCAGGAGTAGGTGGTGTGCGAGGTATGGCGATATTGGCCGCCCATATGCATCTCATCATACTAAAGTCTCGGACTAAAGTCCGGAGTTTTCCTCTCTAAGAAGAATAAATACGCTCGGCTGCATACAGCCGAGCGTGAGTCTTCACCGACCCGAATTCAGTTGGGCAGAGAGATACCATGATATTCGTAATCTTTGCGATACGGTTCGTACGTATCAGGAGCGGGGAACGCCATGATAACCTCCCCCGCTTCATTGCGCACGAGATCAAGGTCGTCCATGAACTCCAGGGAGCGAGCGCCGAGCAATGTACCCGCAAGGGCAAAGCCCGTGCTCTCCCCGGCACTGATCCTTCTCTCGGGATCATTGGGGTGTTGTCGCCAGAGAGTCGCGCTGAACTTGAGTGAAGTCGACAAACCGATGTAGTTCACGTCATCGGCGAAAGTGCGCCAGGGCAAACCGGGCCTTCCCTCGAGCGGGTTGAGCTGGAGTCCTATTTCCGTGCGCACCCCGCCGACCGAATCGCCAAGCTTGACGGCAACGGCGATACAATGCAGTCGTTTGGGGAGCGTCCGGTCTTTGAACACTCTCCGCATCTCCTCCACACTACCGGCAAACGTCCCACCGCTTCCGACGCCGCCGCCCCAGATACCGAGGTCCGGTAATTGGTGCGCAACATGAGCCCCTATTTTTTTGTAAATGGCGGAGTTGTCGGTATTCCAGTATTGCCGCGTATATAAGTAGCCATGTACACGAGCAAGTGCTTCTGCCAGCTTCATCGCCTCGGCTGCATTGTCGGCAAATTCAAGTTCGATGCACTTATGCGCGCGTAATCGGGCTTGTTTCCCCGGCTGCAGCGAACGCGGTATAACCGCGATTACACGTTTGATCGGGAAAGTGGGGTCTCGCTCAAGCAGTTGATCAAGAATTTTTGCCAACCCCTCTCCGAAATTTCCAGAGGTGCTTTCGATTATAGTATCCGTCTTGAGATGTTCGCCACGTTCGATGGCCCGCGCAATGATATTACCTGCCGGCCATATCTTGATGTTCCCGGCTTCGTTTTCGTAGCCGATAACAGCAAAGAGACGAATCTTATTCTCGAGGCAAAAATCAGCCCATTGCTTCGGAAGCACCCGCGGATCAACCTCGACGATACGGGGCAGAGGACGGGCGGCATTGAGGTCGTACCAGTACTGGGGTAGAGGTACATTCATATCCCATCTCCTGTGATTTCTGAAGGTTCGTGCTTACGAGAGTATGTCATAAAAATTTGGGCATCACAAGTTTTTCGGCACAAAACTATTTCGGTATCGGCGGAAGATACGACAAAGGATTTAAATATGCGGGCAACGTTGCTACCGGCATCGTGTAAATTTTTCCGTAGCATATGGGTCTCGGATTGGTGGTCGGCCACGATTTTATTTCCGAGCCTTGGGTGGCATAGACGCCGAAGTGCAAGTGCGGCCCCGTGGCGTAGCCAGTAGTGTCGGAATAAGCGATAAGTTGGTCCGTCGAGACCTGCTGTCCCGTCGTAACGAGAATGGTCGAGAGGTGCGCGTACATGGTCGAGAGCCCGTCGTCGTGCTGGATAAATATCCATTTGCCGAACGACGCCTGTGGGCACGTAAGATCGGTGTTGCCGGTGCCGACGACAACGCCCGCCCGCGCGGCGTGTATCGGTGTGCCCGGAGGAACACCGATATCTATGCCGTCATGGCCGTGACCGTTATATATGGAAGGATTCTGAGTCGCGAACGGAGTATTGCCGAAATATTGCGTGATGGTGAGCGTACTTTCATCTATAGGCCACTGCAGCGGGTCGCTACCACTCAGCGGCAGTGATCCAGCCTGGACCGTGAGATCCAAATTCGCGCCGTTGTTTAAGAGTTCAGTTTCAAATTGAGCCTCCTGTGCCTGTTTCTGTGCAATTTCCGCCTCATAATCGGACTCTTTATCCTGCGTCTGGGACAGCAATTGGCTTTGCGACGTGCGCGCTATCGAAAGACCGGTTTTTTGCTCGTTGAGATTTTGCTGGTAGGTGATAAGCTGTGAACGCTTTTGTTGTGCCGCGGACTCATTCGTTTGTAAGGTGTTCTTAAGCGTCCCCAGCGCTACTATCTTTGCTTCCAAGTCGCTGCGCAAAGACGCGAGCGTGGAGGCATCGTTAAAAAAGGAAGAGAGCGAGCCGCTGCCCAAGAGCACGTCGATGAGCGGCTCTTGGTCGAGAATCTCCAATTGCTGCAGCGAATCGGCTACTTCCCCTTGCATAGCGATTATTTGCGCGGACGTGGTGGAAATTGTGACGCCGAGCTGAGTGATTTGCGTATTGCTTTGCGATATCTGCGCTTGCGTCAGCGTAATGCCTTTTTGGAGCTTCTCGATATCGAGGTTGAGAACCTTGATGGCATTCTGGAGGGTCAGTTTTTGCGTAGTCGTGTCATTAAGCTGCGACTGTAGCTGTGCTATTTCGTTCTGGAGTTCGGTTATCTGCGCGTTTGTCGCATCAATCTGGCTTTGTGTAGTGGCATCCGTCGAGGTTGATGCCAAAGTCGCGGGGCCTATGACTTGTGCATTGGAAAACGATAAGGGAACGCACAATGCCGCGCCGGCGCACAGGAGGAAAAGAGTGATACGAAGGCGCATTCGCCCATTTTACTTTTATTTTATGGCTTTGGCGACCGCCTGTGCCACTCCTATCTCAAAAGGTCCGGGGATTATCTTCTGCGCCGTGGGGTGTTTTACCAGCGCAGCTAAGTTTTTTGCCGCTTTTAATTTCATCTCATCGGTTATTTTTGAAACGCGATTGTCTAGCGCCCCGCGAAATACCCCGGGAAAGACAAGGGAGTTGTTTATTTGGTTTGGATAGTCGCTTCGTCCGGTGCCCACGACGAACGCTCCTCCCTTGTTCGCCTCCTCCGGCATGATTTCGGGAGTGGGATTTGCCATTGCGAACACTATCGCCTTTTTTGCCATGAGTTTGATGTCTCCCGCCACGGCGAGATGGGGGCCGGAGACTCCGATAAGCACATCGGAACCTTCCAGCGCTTCGCGTAAACTGCCGGAAACTTTCCTTGGATTTGTGCTTCTCGCCAATTCCTTTTTATGTTTCTCTTCTCTTCCTTCATGGATGATCCCCCTGCTGTCAAGCACGATAATATCTCTCACCCCTGCCTTCAGAAGCAACTTGGCGACCGCAGTGCCCGCCGCCCCTGCGCCGGATATGACCACTCGCAACTTTTTGAAATCTTTTTTGACCACCTTGGCCGCGTTGATGAGCGCTGCCAACACTGCAATGGCAGTGCCATGCTGATCATCGTGCATTACCGGGATGTCGAGTCGTGTTTTTATTCTGTCTTCGATGTCAAAACATCCTGGTGCCTTGAAATCTTCGAGATTAATGCCGCCGAATGCGGGCGCGATGCGGCACACCGTTTCGACTATGTCATCGACGTTCTGCGTATCCAGCGTTATTGGAAAGGCATCGACATTCGCAAAGGATTTAAACAGCGCGGCCTTCCCTTCCATGACTGGGAGCGCCCCGAAAGGCCCTATATTGCCGAGACCCAACACTGCGGAGCCGTCGGAGATAACGGCTATCATTCTTCCCTTTATCGTATAGTCGCGAGCCTCTTTGGGATGTTTCGCGACGTAGGAGGAAACTGCTGCAACGCCGGGGGTGTATATGAGGGAAAGTTCGTTCCTGTTTTTGACCAGCATCGCGGGGGCGATGCGAATTTTACCTTTGAGTTTTCTGTGGAGTGCGAGGGCTTTCTGTGAGATATCTTTTTTAGCCATTGGGACAGTATAACAAAAGGTGGTATATAAAGAATGGATATGTCTTTCGAAGGAACGTTACCGTGCTGACCATCCTATACACATTATCCGTGGCGCTGATGTGGACTATAGCTGGGCCAACATCAAAATACGTTATCGAAATGCCGTATCAGCTCTATCAAGCCTGCGACACACAGGAGGCGGCGAGCAAGGAAATAGCGGCCGATAAAAAATCTCTGGGAAAATACGCAGGTCGTTTCCAATATTATGCATCTGGGGGTGAATTTAAAGATGTAACGCTACCGGAACTTCCTCCGGTCAAAGGATGTGCTTTGGTTCCGATGAACGGAATGGCCCTAAAAGTCCTCGATGGCACGGAGACGCATCTGCCAAGCGGTATCATCTATCAGATCATGGTGGTTGATGCCATTACGTCTGACACAGTGCATGTAGGTCTTCTGATGCACAGAAAAGTCATCCTGCGCGAACGCTTGTTCGCATGGGACATCTAAAGCTGCCCCGCCGGGAAGGCGGGGCTTCTTCTTAAGTGCGAGACTGGTATACTCTGCGGATGCGATTAGGCGATTCTATCTCCGAACAGTTCCGCCTCATCGATGCTCAAAAAAGTGCACTCAGCAAGCTTGGCATTAAAACACTGCGCGACCTTATGTTTCACTTCCCTTCCCGCTACGAGCAAAGCGGCGACTCATCGACCATAAGCGGCTTGGTGGTAGGCATGGATGCGTCGGTGGTCGGCACGCTAGAGAAACTCGCAACAAAGAAATCATGGAAGCGCAGAATTCCAATTAGCGAGGGCTACCTGCGCGACCAAAGCGGACGCATCAAGCTTATGTGGTTCAATCAGCCCTACATTGCCAAGATGTACACGGACGGCACGCTAGTCAAAGCCACCGGTAAAGTGAGTGGCAAGGAGCAAAGTATATATCTTGCCAATCCGGAACTCCAAAAAATATCCGCCATTGAGGCGGCGGGACTGTTTGAAAAGGAAACGACAATAGATGCCAATACCGGTGGGGAGAAAAAGCAACTGTTCGCGCAATATCCAGAGAGTCGGGGCATCAGTTCGCTGTGGTTTCGCCACGCAATTGGAAAAATAATATCGGAAATCGACGAAGACCTTGAAGATCCCATTCCTGCGGACATTCTAAAACGCTATAACTTGCCAACACTGAAAACCGCACTAGTATGGATTCACACGCCGCAGAAAATAAAGGACGCGGAGGCGGCGCGTAAACGCTTTGCATTCGAAGAGGTGTTTGTGATACAGCTTGAGCGCCAGCGCGAGAAAGTTCGTGAACAACGGGAGAAAAGTTTCGCCATTGACGCGCCACAAAAGCATATTGATGCATTTGTACATTCATTCCCATTCGCCGCAACGAATGCACAGAAACGCGCGATTGGAGCTATTTTGAAAGATATGCGAAGCGGCCACCCGATGTCGCGTCTCCTTGAGGGCGACGTGGGAAGCGGCAAGACTGCCATTGCCGCGACGGCAAGTTATGCGGTAGTGCGAACGCGACCCACAGGACAAAATTTCGGAACTCTCCAAGTCGCCTATATGGCGCCGACTGAGATCCTGGCGAAGCAGCATTTTGAGTCGTTCATAGAGTATTTTAAGGATTTTCCCATAAACATCGGGCTCATCACCGGCAGCGGATGCTATAAATTCCCCTCTAAACTTTCACGCGACAAGGCGACCACTATCTCTCGAGCACAACTCCTCAAATGGGTCTCAAACGGCGAGATACCAGTCCTCATCGGCACGCATGCGCTTATTCAAAAGGCGGTAAAGTTTAAGCATCTTGCGCTCGTCGTTATCGATGAGCAACATCGCTTCGGCACCAACCAGCGAAAAAAATTGGCAAAAAAAGAAATACGGTTGCCGCATTTGCTTTCAATGACCGCAACGCCAATACCGCGCACCTTGGCGCTCACGCTCTATGGTGACCTCGACTTGACACTCCTTGATGAAATGCCACCGGGCCGCAAACCAGTCATCACCGAGCTCATAAAGTCCGACCAAAGAGAAAAAGCGTACGCAAAGATGCGGGAGGAACTTGCGGCAGGACGGCAGGCCTACGTTATATGTCCGCGCATAGACGAGCCTGAACCAGATAAAGCGTTCGCGATTCAGGCGAAGTCAGTGAAGGAAGAGGCAAAGCGGCTTAAAAAAGATATATTTCCTGACTATGAAATTGCTGTGTTGCATTCAAAAATGACGACAAAGGAAAAAGACGACACGATGTCGCATTTCGCGAATCATGAGATAGATATTTTGGTCGCTACGTCGGTCGTGGAAGTGGGTGTCAACGTGCCCAACGCCACGATGATATTCATCGAAGGAGCCGAGCGGTTCGGGCTGGCGCAACTCCATCAGCTACGCGGCCGTGTAGTGCGGTCTGCTATTCAAGCGTATTGTTTCGTCTGTCCTGAGTCCAAAGGTGAGCAAACGCTCGCGCGGCTGAAAGCCCTCATTACTGCCAAAAACGGATTCGAACTTGCCGAGCAGGACTTGATGCAGCGTGGACCAGGCGAATTGTCCGGCCGCAAACAATGGGGTATCTCTGACGTTGGTATGGAGGCTCTTAAAAATTTGAAACTTGTTGAGGCTGCACGCGCCGAAGCACTTTCATTAATAGAAAAGGACGAGGAACTTGCACAACATCCGTTACTAGCGCAGGAAGTCGCTTCTCGCACGCAAGCCCTTCATTTTGAATGAATTGACCGCACACTAAGTACGAGATACAATAAAGGTCTAGAAGTTCTCCCCTCGACCTCCGGCCATTTGAAAGGAACCCAGCCATGAGCCAGCGGAAATGGAAGCTTGGTGACTCATGTTGCATTGCCGATGTGAATATCGCGCAAGGTAGAATGCACTTTCGTGTTATGCCCGCGCGAGTGGTGCATATAGCGGGAGTTAACGGTAGGACTGCCACCGCGCAGTCGGTCAACCCGTTACCGAAGTTGCAGTTCGGTTATTGGGACCCTCTCACCGAAGGACGACCATTCGCGAACCGGTGGTCGGCGTTCGTGCGGGTGTGGCAGGAGATGCGAAAAAATAGCATCTCCCTCTTCACGCCTATCCGATTCGAAGGTGAAGTGCCGGAAATGAAGAATCTTCCTGCAGACATACCTGAGTTGGGGCAGGTAGTCTACGGCATCGATACTGAAACGCGCGAACTCTTTGAAGCGCAGATCGGCTATCTGCACTACGCGTATGGCAGGCTTGAAGTCGGCTACGATCAGTCGCCGAACAATCCTGAGGCCTCCAATGTCCGTATCCAGCAGTGGTGGCCGACACGGGTAGCGGCGGAGGCCTGTGTACATCAAACCCAAAAAGAGGAGTACACCTTCGTCTCTAAGGAGGAGCTGGCGATACGGACCAATGCGGCTATCGACAAGATCTGGTCGGACGCGGAGGAGCGTATCAAGAGCCCAGCATTTAAAGCTTCGATGGGTAACCTCGTCGAGTCATTCATGCGGACGTGATTTTACTCTGCAGCCCGCGGCGCGAAAGTGCCGCGTTTTTCTTTCATGTGGGCGCGGAGGGACTCGAACCCCCAACCCCGGATGTATAAGATCCGTGCACTAACCAATTGTGCTACGCGCCCAACATTACTGTACTTACAAAAAGACGCTTTGTAAATCTTATCCACTAGTTTTTGATTTCAAAACCTCTATAGTCATCATTATTTTTTCGTATAAATCTCTGCTGTACACCCATATAGCACAGGTACCAAATCCAAATCGACCTTTATAATTTCTACGCTTATTGCTTTGCGACTTTTTAATATACGTATTACGAAAAGTAGAGACGGGAAGTTTAAGTTCACTCGCCCAAAATTTCAATTGTTTTTTGGTATTCATGTCAGAATAAAGATGGAGACGGGCATGTAACTTATTCTTATCTACGCCAAACAACTTAAGCCATTTAATGAAAAATCTGAGCATTGCTGGGTCGGTATTGGCAAGTAGTACTGTACTGCGATCAACTTTCATTCCCTCTGCCCAATAGAGAAAGAAACCCACCAGAAGAAATTCCCGTTTTGAAATAGTACCAATCTTTTCAAGAGCTTCATTAAAGACTACTTGTCTGCGTATTACCTTCTTACGCCGAAATGATTCTCTAAATTTTTCAATCCGTTGAGCACTGTTATCACGCAATGCTCTGATTCTGTCCTCACTGAGCGGATAATTGACTAACCAATAATGAAGAGTACTTTTACTAATATTCAATTCTTCCTTTATCTGACTATAACTATAGCCCTTGAGCCGCAAAGTGATTGCTTTTTCTCTTTCTTTTACACGTGCCATAGTATAGATTGTATTATATCATGGTTCGAATTTTCTTTGATTAATCCGATCTATTCAAAAAACTGCTCCTGTGCTAGCATGCCGTGAGTTGAGATCTTCCAACAAACGAGGAAACCAATGAGTCGCAAACGTGATAGGATGGCAGTAAAGATGCCGAAGCATTTGTTGGAGTCACAGGATGTCACTCTCGACCTCCTGTATGAAATCTTCAACAGAGCTGACAAACTTAAAAAGATGGAGCATGAGGGCAAGTTTGATACTTGCCTTAAAAACCGATCGGTCATCTTCATACATGATCAACCGAGTAGCCGAACTATTGAATCTTACGCCGAAGCAACACTTGATCTCGGCGGGAGATATCGTTCGGTTTTCGTGGAGAATTCTTCCATGAGGAAAGATGAATCGCTAGAGGCGACCGTTATGACCTATGGTGACATCGGTAAAGATGTCGTCATCATCCGCTACTCCGATGCCAACGCGATATATCGAGCGGCGGTACGCTCAAAGATACCGGTCATCAATGCCGGCTCGAGCAGCGACCAACATCCCTCGCAAGGGATACTCGATCTCAAGACCATCTTTGACCGCGAGGGGAAGTTGGAGGGTACCGCCATCGTATTCGCAGGCAACCTTGCCGAAGGCAGGGCGTCGAACTCTGCCATCTATCAATTTTCCAGGATACGGGATGTACATCTGATATTGGCGTCACCTGAAAAATTGAAGGTAAAAGGCCCCCTGCGGTGGCATCTTCATAAGCGCGAACAGGAAGGAATCATCAAGGTCACTGAGACCAGTGACCTTCGTTGGGGGCTCAGGCAGGTCCGTTTCCTATATCAAACGCGTGATCAGAAGGAGATGTCGGAAAATCCTAAACTTCTTGCCTTGCTAAAGGATTTCTGGATCACTCGTCAAATGCTTATCGACTATCCCGATCTGGAGGTGTTGCATCCGCTTCCGCACAACGACGAGCTTCCGACCGAACTGGAAGATCATCCGCGAGTCCTTATCCACAAACAGATGCGCAATGGCAAGTTTACTCGCCAGGCATGGCTGCAAATGCTCGCCGAGCATCATCTCGACAGGTACTCCTCCTAACCTATATCGGCCATCAGATACCCGTCCCGGATTCATTTCGGGACGGGTTCTTTTTTTAAAAATCTACTTTAATAGAATCGGGAATTATATCCTCCTTCTTTTTCGGCGTGATGCCGTGGACTACAAGAATCTTTTCGAACTCCTCGCGCTCAAGTGTTTCAACTTCGACTAAACGGTGCGCGATGGCATCGAGCGTCTTGCGGTGCGTGGTGATGATGTCAGTTGCTTTTTTGTACGCTTCGTCGATGATACGTTTTACTTCGGTGTCGATTTCGCCGGATACTTTCTCAGAATATTCTTTGCCATTAACACCGGCGCCAAAAAGTGCATGGCCATTATCGCCTTCAAGCGCGACGGTTCCCATTTTATCGCTCATGCCCCACCGGGTCACCATGTTGCGCGCGAGGTTAGTTAAGACCTGCAGGTCGTTGGAGGGGCCTGTGGTTATGTCACCAAAAACCATTTTCTCGGCGACGTAACCCCCGAGGCTCATGGCAATGTCGTCCAGAAATTCCTTTTTGCTTTGCATACGTTTGTCTTCAAACGGAAGTTTCAGGGTATAACCCGCCGCACGACCGCGGGAGATGATAGAAATTTTGTGCACGGGGTCGGCATACGGCAGGAGCGAGGCCACGAGTGCATGTCCCGCTTCGTGGTAGGCGGTTATTTCCTTTTCTTTTTTATTCAACACATGCGATTTCCGCTCGGGACCAAGCATCACCTTCTCAATCGAGCGGATAAGGTCGTATTGCGCGACGGTCTTACGGTTTTCGCGCGCCGCCAAAATGGCGCCTTCGTTCATAAGCGAGAAGAGATCGGCGCCGGAGAAGCCGGGGGTGCGCTCCGCGACCACTTCGAGATTTACGTCCTCGGCGAACGGTTTCTTGCGCGAGTGAATTTTCAAAATTTCAAGACGATCCTGCCGGTCGGGCAGCTCAATGACGACGCGGCGGTCGAAGCGGCCGGGACGAAGCAGCGCCGGATCAAGCACGTCGGGTCGGTTAGTTGCCGCCATGACGATAACCTTTTCATTCGGTTCGAATCCGTCCATCTCCACCAGAATTTGGTTGAGCGTCTGTTCGCGCTCGTCGTTGCCGCCGCCCACACCAGTTCCGCGTACGCGTCCCACTGCGTCTATCTCGTCGACGAAGATGATTGCCGGCGCGGCGCGTTTGGCGGTCAAGAAAAGATCCCTCACGCGGCTCGCACCAACACCGACAAACATTTCAACGAACTCCGAACCCGAGATGGAAAAAAACGGCACACCCGCCTCCCCGGCTACTGCGCGTGCAAGAAGTGTCTTTCCCGTGCCCGGTGCGCCCATGAGCAAAATACCCTTGGGTATGCGCGCGCCGATATCGAGGAATTTTTTTGGATTTTTCAGAAAATCTACTATTTCAAGCAACTCTTCTTTCGCTTCTTTGGCTCCTGCCACATCCTTGAAGGTCACGCGCGTACCCGCATCGTTAGGGTCAATGACGCGCGGTTTGCTTTGGCCGAAGGAGAACGCCTGCATGCCGGCGCCCCGCACTTGCCTCGAGAGATACCAGACGAAAAACGCGATTAAGAGAAGCGGCGCGGCGAAGGGCGCCAACAACTGGAGCCAGAACTCCCAGCCGCTCTGGCTGACGATATTTATCGTGACCTTGTTCATCTGCGTACTCGAAACACCGTAGTCATACAGCGTCTGGGTGAGCGGCGTGCCCGGTTCTTTTTGCGAGGTTTTCTCGGTCGAGGAGGCATTGTTGTAGATGACGTCAAGGTCGTCTCCGTTGACGTTTATGGTCGCCACCTTCCCCGCCTCGACGTCCTGCGCTACTTGCGAGATAGGTATTGCCTGCGGCTGGGGGCCGCCGCTGGTTGCAAAATAGGTGTAGGCACCCGCCAGAAGCAGGAGAAGGAGGACTGTAGTGGCCAGATTCACCCAGAAAGAATCTCCCTGCGGTAATTTGGGGAGCCCGGGCATGTTACGGCGCGGTTTGGGGGGCTTTTTATCCCCCTGTGTTTGCTTATTCGGAGCGTCTGCCATTGCGAAAACATCATAACACTTTCTATGTTTTTTGGCAAAAAAAATGGTAGAGTGGGCGCATGAACCTGGTTGAACACAAAAAAGCACGGTTGGATTATGAAATCCTCGAAGAATTCGAGGCGGGTATCGAATTATTCGGTCATGAAGTCAAATCTCTGCGTACGCGACAGGGGAAACTCGAAGGTTCTCACGCCATCGTCAGGAACGGTGAGGCATACGTAGTGGGGATGCAAATTCCACCCTACCAGCCGGCAAACACGCCTGAAAGTTACGATCCGACACGCAGCCGCCGGTTGCTTTTGACCAAGAAGGAATTGGATGAATTAGAGGCGGCCGAAGGCAAGAAAGGCTTGACAATTGTTCCACTTTCGGTGTACAATAAGGGTTCGAAGTTAAAACTGCGCCTCGCCATAGCGCGCGGCCGTAAGAAGTATGACAAGCGCGATGTCTTGAAGAAGCGCGACGCTGAACGTGAGATTGAAAGAACTTTGAAAAATCAGTAGGCCGTCCCGAAGAGCGCACAATCGGTTGCGCGCTGTTCGGGAGTGCAAGGCCTAGACAATACATACGTCTCTCTGCACGCAAGAGGGCAGCGGGGTTCTGCTCTAAAAACTCCAAAGATAACTGGCAAGTCAGTTCAATCACCGTATGCGGTGAACGGTTTCGCTTTCGCTAACGCCTAAGCGACCGCGCTCGCTTCTCCTCTCCTGAAAGAGAAGGCCGAGTGTTATATCTCGGGATATAGTTTCGCAAACTGATTCTCTGCGAAATTGAAACTTGGAATCTGCGGCGTAATTCGATTTCGTCCGTTTCATACGAATTATGTCAAAGACCTCAAAGCGCACTAGCTCTTGTAGACCTGCTTATAGATCTGTATTGCACGAGGGTTCGAATCCCTCCACTTCCACAAATTCAAAAGCCCTTATTTTTCAAGGCTTTACAGAGCCAGATGACAGGTGGTTGGAACCGCCGTTTTTGAGGAAATTGTTAATTTAAGCCTTGGAATAAGGAGTTTTTGCGGTTCGAATTCAGTTACTTCTATCTCGAGTTTGAATCCATCTCAGCTTTTACGTTAAAATTGACAGCGTAGTCTTTGTATGTTATCTTACTTGCAGTCTTAGTCCCAAGCAGGAGAAGTACAGATGAATAATATCACGAGAATGGGTGTGGTCGCTTTGAGTTGGTTCTTGGTGTCCGTCTCTGCCACCTGGGCATTTACAACGCTCATCCCCGGCTGTCTGCTTGGATATTTCTGTCTAGGCAAGGAGGGAGGAAAGGAACTTACCAGAACAATCGTCCTTTCCCCACTTCTTTGGACAAGAAGGTTCGTTGTATTGTCGAATAGCAACTAGGGACAATCTTCAAACAACTTGGATCTGATACCCCGCGCCATCAGCAATGATAAGCGCGGGTTTTTCTTTTATTTGCTTGGCAACTTTGCAATGTATAAATGTATATACGTATTACCAAATTGCCAAGGAGTTCTATTTTGAACAAAATAGAATCACCACAATAGAATATTCACAGAAGCAGTGACAAGTCCTAATTCGGACAAGACAGCTCCACAAATCCAAAAGCCCTTATTTTTCAAGGCTCTACAGAGCCAGGTAACGGGTGGTTAGAACCGCTGTTTTTGAGGAAATCGTTACAATAAGCCTTTAAATAAGGGTTTCATGCGGTTCGACTCCTGTTTTCTCTCCTGGTTCAGATTCTACTTGACAGAGGTGAATTTTAGTGTATAATTAATATAGGTTCATCGACACCAAAGCACACAGGAGATCTGTCATGGGGTACTACTTCCCGAAAGCAAGGTCTCTGAAAGACCTTGACCTGCAGCAGCAAGAGCGATACAAAATCCTTCGCTCGACAGGTAGAAATCAACAGCCAGCACTTCTCAGCCGGATCGAAACAGTTGAAAAGCATGCTGGTCCAATCACCTCGGGTGAAATCTGGTCAGCTCTCGAAGAGCTTCTCCAAGATGTCTTCGTCACATGGATACTCGCGGGAGAAGATCCTGAGAAAGTCCAGTGGGTCGATCCAGAGGATCTGACTGAACCGACACCTCCTCCGACCGAAGAAGAAAAGCTTAAAACACGGGAGTGGTTGGAAAGTTTATCTAAACGACCGGGGTATAGGATACCACAACCGAAGGTAACTTTGTGGGGATTGCTCCGGTCATTCATTCACAGAAGTTCCTGAGTCATTGCCGACATACTCGCCGCCTTTCGCAAGAGAGGCGGTTTCTATTTATTAGTACTTTCTTACCTTAAACAAGTTATAATTCGGACAAAACATCTCCGCCTGCTTGACGATGTTCGAACCGCTTTTGGTGTTATGCTGTGAAGAGGTTATTTATTAGTTTCTATTTATTTTTATGGCACTCACCTATTTTCTCGCTCAAGTGATAGGGCTGTATCTATTGATTGTAGGACTCACCATGCTCTTTTGGAAAAAGCGCTGGATGAATGTCCTTCACGAGTTTTGCCAAAGCCAAGGTGAAACGCTTAGATATATGCTGGGGATAGTAGCTCTTCCTTTCGGACTTCTATTGGTCTTAGTACATAACTACTGGAACATGGGGGTGCTCGCATTGGTAGTGACGCTTTTCGGGTGGATAATCTTGCTTAAAAGCATTCTGGTGTTGTTTGTGTTTTCTCCAGAACAGATGGGCCGCTTAGTCAAAGTTTTTTGGATAGAGCAATGGTGGTATGTCTACGTTGTAATAATGTTAATCATTGGCGCGTACTTGACGCATGCCGGGTTTACTCAAACTGGGCTGTTGCACTAGCACACAATCAACTTCCAGCTCCACTCACAACTTTCTAATTCGAACTCTAAGCTATGCCTCAGTATTTGGGGATTTAGCGGTTTGAATCATTCCGATCGCCTCTCAAGTTCGGTTTGGTTAGAACACTTTTTACGAACGTCGGTTTGATAACCTCGTATCGGACATCCAACTATGGGGTGGAAAGGTGATAGAATAAAAGGATTATAAATCTTTTAAAATATGTATGAATAAACGAGTGACAATAGCTGCGAATATACTTCGCCTGCTCCTAGGGTGGTTTATGTTCGTCGACGGTCTGCAAATCCTGCTCACTCCAAATTGGAGCGCGAGCAGTTTCCTTCTTGGCGCAAAAACCTTCCCCGCTTTCTATGCATGGTTCGCTCTGCCGAGCAACGGATGGTGGGTCAATCCTCTGAATGCGTGGGGTATCACACTCGTCGGGGTCGCACTACTTCTCGGAGTCGGGACCCGGCCTGCGGCGTGGGCTGGGGCGGCACTCATGATTCTCTATTACTTCCCGCACTATGCGTTCCCGATCGTGCCAAATGGGTTCATCGTTGAAGATCATATTATCTACGCTTCGGCATTTGTGCTCGTTGCCGTCTTTCCGGCCGCGCAATCCTTCGGTCTCGCCCGATACCTTCGCGAAACGTTCTTGGAGCGGATACCGGTCGTGAGTGCATTACTATAGGTACGGCCCGCAACACGTTTTCAGATGGAATCTTCCATTAAGGGTGGTCTCCACGACCCATGGTCGTCCAAGCCCGAGAACATCGACGGCGGAACGACTCTCCTCGAAGGCGCCGGCTTAGGGTGACACTACCCAACGCCAGCACAAAGCCCCGCGCAAATGCGGGGTTATTTTTTACTCTTTTTACTTAGCAACTTAGCAACGTATATACGTATTACCAAGTTGCCAAGGAGTTATAATTTGGACAAGACAACTCCACATTGCTGAAAAATCCTCCTAGCTGGGAGGATTTTTCTATTTACGAAACCGTGCGATAACCTATTTCTATCTATGGTGTCGTTGAAGTAGTGGCTGGGGCTGTGGTCGCACTTGAAGACGAGCTCGAGTACCACCACCACCACCCAAGACCAATGACGACAACTACGATGACCACAATCCACACAATGGTTGACGTTTTCATACTCTTAATAATTAACTGATACCATCGTAAGCATAGCATGGAATTTGTGCGGTAAAGCCATCCAAGCGGGAAAAACCCTTTAAACCCTGAGGGGTGTAGAATAAGGGGGTGCTTTTTTCCTTCCTATTCATATGGGGCTCAGTATTTTCGGTTATTGCGGGTGCGATAGCGTTCCTTATTTCCTACAAGGAAATGGTGCATCATTATGTGCAAAAAAAAGAGCCGCTCAAACAAGCCTCACAGACCGGCATCCTCACCTTCCTATTTTTCATGGCGATAACGATCGCACTGGCATTCGGCTTGCCTTCCCTGTTCTAATTCCAATCAATACTTATCATGAAAGAAGTGTACATACGAAATATCATCTTCGGCATCGCCGACAGTTTAGTGTCGACCGTGGGGCTTCTCGCAGGCATTGACGTTGCGGGTAGCACCCATTCCACCATTATTTTGACCGGTATAGTGTACGCATTTGTCGAATCTCTTTCGATGGCGATGGGGAGCTTTCTTTCCGAAGAAGCGACCGAGGAGTTCGAAACTAAAAACGAACACACTTCGACGGCACCGACTGTTGCCGGAGTCGTCATGTTTCTATCATTTCTTCTTGCATCGTTCATTCCCCTCTTTCCGTACGTGATTACTGCGTCCTTCTTTGCATTATGGATCTCCATAGGACTTTCGCTTTTCACGCTCTTCATAGTTGGTATCGTGATGGCAAAACTTTCAAACATTAAGCTCCTGCGACACGCGGTCAAAATGGTGCTGCTGGGCGGCGCGGCAATACTCGTCGGCGTCATCGTCGGCAGATACATCCACATCCAGTAGTGTTACTGATACTGGATGAATGACGGCTGCGGAGTGAGCTTGAGTATTTGCGCCGGGGTCAGCATGCCGGAACTCGGCGGCAACAGATCGTTTTTATAGAATAGTTTAAAACCCGTAAACTGCACCGGCTCGCCGGCTATAAAGTCGTCATAGGTGGTTATTTTTTTAGCCGGCGCCCCCCAGCCATCCATATCCATGACTATCTCAACCTGCGGCAGCGGTCGAATCTCTTGATAATTGGTCACCATGTCCTGCGTAAAACGATGCACGACCAAGATCTTGGGCGGCAGGTTGTTCTCCGTAACCAGGGTCGCTAAGAAATTAGCAGCAAAATTGATATCGCTTGCATCAAGACTGCCGATAGCGGTATCGGGACGCTCCCCATTGTGCATCGCGAATTCCGGATCAAGAGAAAGCTCCACCTGGGGGAGACTCAGGTAAGGTGCGAGAAGCGGAACTTCAGTCTCCACAGTGCTCAACCCCACCTGCACGTCGAGAAACACCAGGCCGTGCACCTGCGCGGCCATGCTGATAGCCTGCTCTATTTGGCTCGCTGGCATCCGCAGTCGATACTTCCCGTCGGAACCGGGACTCCCCTGTGCAGTTACAGCAATGTAGTCTATCGCAGGGATAACCGGCGTCGTCGGATCGGCGGCTTGCCACTCGGCGCTCGTACTTGCAAGCATCTGCAGCACCTGCGAAGGTGGATATTCTCCGAGCACCCCCATCTGAGTTGAGTAAAAATTACCGTAGTAGGCCACGATGCGGTAAAACGGCAGTACCGCTCCTGCTTCGGGATAGACAGTCTTGACCGGCCACAGCGAGGTGCTCGTGGCTTCAACGACAGTAGTCGAAGAGATAGTCATCGTTGAAGAACCGGCTAGGGGAACCTGCACAACTACGGTACGGACGGGCTCGTTGGCGATGGCGATAAGTTTTTGATCATACGCCGCTATGTCGAGCATGGGTGCGGGATCGGTTTTCGATGGATTGGTGTCCGTAACAATTGCATACTCCACTGAAAAAAGACCTGAGGAGTCGACAAAATATGCAAGTGCCGCGCATGCCGCGCACAACACGACACCTCCGGTTATGAGCGAGAGGAGATCTTTGTATTTTTTTAAAAAATGACGCATGTATCTGCGATAGTAGCATTAATAGGGCAAACGCGAAGCGAAGAAGGGAGCATTTCTAAACAGTAAATACGTATTCGAGGGGCAATTCCCACCCCTTGACTGCAGGGAAGAGAGAGCCATTATACTAAGGTCACGGTCCATTATCGATTAATTAATAGCATATTTTTATATGTCAAAGCTTAAATGGGATTGGATAATTCTAGTGGCAGTCGTCGTCATCATTATTATCGCGTTTTGGTGGAGTGGCATCTTCGGCACGAGTGCCCCAGCGCAGCAATCGGCTGCCACGGTCAATAGCGTCAATTCGCTCCTCACTGAAGCCATCGCCGCTATCGATGCTCAGATAGCCATCATCAACATCGAAGTACCGGCGCTTAGTACTACTTCTTCGAAAACACAGATAGGCACGGTTGCTGGGAACTTCCAGACAGTCGCCAACCTTATCAGGACGCTCTCGATTACCTTAGGGGCAGACATTAGCAACGCGCACAATGCGGGCACTTCGAGTGCTTCTACCGCTGCGGCCCAGGCGGCACTGCAGGATCTCAGCCGTCAACTCTCGAACATGACTTCGCAGGCAAATGCGGCGGATGAGAACGTCATGGCCACCTCTTCGACAACTGCAACGCTTCAGCATTCAATCACACAGTTCAAAGTGGCGCAGACTGATCTCAAAGCAGCTCGTGCTGACATCACTACCATCGTGCAAAAACTCGATATCTAGTAGACCTTCAGATCTAAAGAACACAAACCCCCCCGATCGGGGGGGTTTGTTTAGCGCCACATAACGGAGAAGGAGAAGGTGGTCACAAAGCCCGAAGGAAAAAATTCATAGAAACGACCCCTGCCGCGGCGGCCGATAGTAATAGTTATCGGTATCGAAGTTACACCCGTGGAGGTCGCGGTCTGCAGCACGTGCCAGCGGTGACCAAAACCTTGGATGGCAGTGACGCTGGCCGAAGCATTGGTGCGTGTGACCGTAAAGGACGCCCCATCGCCTCCTAAGGTCGAGACGGTCGCAAGCGCCTCACCCTGCCCATTTATCATCTGAAGCGGCTGCGCACCCGATTGCGAGATGTCTTCCTCCTGACCATTTACCACCGAGGAGCCGTTACTGAAAGAAACGCTACCGAAAGAATCGAGTGGTAGGAAGGTACTGTTGCCGTTACTCACCATTTCTTCAACCCATTCGGCCGAGGACAACGATGAGTCGTACGTAAGCGTCGTTTGATAGCTCTGTCCAGTCGACGTATCTTTTATAGTGACCAGCCATTCGTTCGGTGACTCCTCACTCACGCTCGCGGTCACCGAATCACCGCTTTGGACGGAGAGCGGGACTGTTTGCGAAAAGCCGGGAAGCGTCTCCACCCACGCGTTGTAGGTGATGGTCCCGTCTTCAACGACCGCCTGCGTGCCTGCCTGGATGAGGTCGGTGGTTTTGACACCGCCGATACCGATCCAGGTTGCGTCGGCGGTGCTAGAGGTTCCATCCAAAACGGTCGGCACCACCCATGAACCGATGACTGAGGTGTAGGTGCCTTGCTCGGTTACATAGCCGGACCAGTTGAGCGAAGCATCACCTTGCGGGACGTTCAATTGTTGAGCGTGTGAGAGCGTTTGTGCATAGACAGGCTGCGTTATAAGCAAACCCGCGAGTAAGAATAGAATGACAAAGAGGTTTTTTAGATATCGCATACTATCGTAGACAGTTAGGTTCATACCATACTTACGCAAACAACCGCATAAGCGGTCTTTTTTAATTCATATTCATAACATTTACAGAATTGAAATCCATTGTAATATAGAGTTAGCTGAACCGTGTGGAGGAAAGAACAATGTCGTTTGCAGCGCACTTTTTTGAAATGTTGTTAGGAACCCGTGAAAAACGCGCCTCAATCCCAGATCGGCGCAACTTCGGTCTACCGACGAACGAAAGCAAGCTCGACAAAGTCCCGAGTATCCAGAGTGTCGAGCACGAGAAACATCTCGCCGCCCTTGAGAACCAAAATCGATAACATAACCAGTTCCAGGGAGAGCCCCAATTCCCAACGGGGCTTTTCTTTTTTCTGATTGTCTTTTTGGGGCTGTGTGATACACTTCTAAGCAACAAGACCACTTTGGATACACGCATTAATCATCAGATACGCGCGGCGACGGTCCGCGTCATAGGACCCGAAGGGGAGAATGTTGGGGTTGTTCCTCTGTCGGAGGCAATAGCGAAGGCACAAGAGTATGGGCTCGATCTTATTGAGATATCACCCAACGCTGTCCCGCCTGTTGCAAAAATAATGGAGTATGGTAAATTCCATTACGAACAGGAGAAAAAACGCCGTGATATAAAGGCGAAGTCGCATACGACCGAGACGAAATCCGTACAGGTCAAAATTGGCACGGGCGACCATGACATGCAGCTTAAAGCCAAAAAGGCGGCCGAGTGGCTCGCCGAAGGGCACCGAGTAAAAGTCGACCTGTTCTTGTGGGGACGTTATAAATACATGGAGTTTGGCTTTCTCAAGGAGCGACTCGAACGCTTCCTAAAATTGATACCGCATGAATACAAGCTCGCCGAACCGATAGCAAAGAGTCCCAAAGGACTCGCGACCGTGCTGGAGCGTGTTGGGAAAAAATAGCATGAAAACGAATAAATCATTCACCAAGAGGCTCAAAATCACCCGCAACGGGAAGCTTGTCGCGCGCAAGCCGGGACAGAATCATTTCAATGCGAAAGAGAGCCGCAACAAGCAGATGAATAACCGCCGTACACAGCCGTTCAACTTGAGCAAAAAAATGTCTCAGATTTACATCACGACCGCTTCAAAAGCGAAGAATTAATATATGGTTAGAGTTAAAGGGGGAACAACTTCCAATAAGCACCGGAAAAATATCTTGGCTATGACCAAGGGCTATCGTTTCAGCCGCTCAACCAAAAAGCGGGCGGCGCGCGAAGCGATATTCCATGCCGGTAAATACGCTTTTGCCCACCGCCGGGACAAAAAGAACGATTTCCGCAAATTGTGGAACGTCCGCATAAACGCCGGACTCGATGTGCTCGCGGTCAAGGGCTTAAACGGCAAAGAACTTTCCTACAGCCGACTCATCGACGGGCTCAAAAAAAAGAAAATTTTTATAAACCGCAAAATGCTCGCGACGCTGGCCGAGAAAAATCCGGAAACGTTCGCAAGAATAATAAAACAGGTCGCGTAAAGATCCTCTCTGATAGCTTTACGCCGAATCGGTGTTTTGGAATCTGAAAGAAGCTCGGTTAATCTGGTCTTTTTTCACCATATCGATCACCTGCCCAACTAAGACTTTCGGATCATCTCCGAAAATAATATGATCATTGGGACGATGACCGTTGGTGAGAATCAGTTTTATTTCCTCCGCGGTCGGCCAATTACCCTCATAAATGCCAATAGGTTTGTTGTCTTCAAATGCGACCGTGAATTCGTGTATGGTGCCAATGCGTCCGCAGCCGAAGAACATGCCGTCAACCGATCGGGTGAAGATGAGGTCGCGTCCTGGATAGCCAAACCCCGTGTAAATGAGGATGTCGTGATATTCGATCGGTAGGTTATACGTTTCAATATGTTCCTTTTCGGAGCTTGCGGGAGAAAACCCGACTACGAATCCGCCTGCTTCCTTGGCACCCATCGCCACCCATAGAGGAAAGCCGGTAGTGGCGCCCGTGACGCACATGGCTCCCGCTTTTGCAATTTCCCTGCCGAGTGCTAGGCCCTTGTCGTACGCATTGGCGCCGCAATGACCCGTCTCCGCAGCCCCCGATATCCCCAATTTCAGGTGGAGGTGTTCGTTCTGTATAGCAACCATCTTTTCATTCTACTACAAATCGATAGACGCTTTCTCCCCTACTTCGGGCGCAATTGCTTTGATGCCGAGATAATCGCGTATCCGCTGCACCAGAGTTAAGGAAGCTGCAGGTTCTCCCATAACGACAAATACTTCCTTGAGCGGACCCCCTATTTTATTGACGAACTCCACGAGCTGCTCGCCGTCCATATGGGCGGAATACGCATAAATCGCTTCAACACGGCAGTGGACGCTTAGTTTTTTACCTTCTATCTGCACTGTTTTTAATCCTTCGATTAAACGTCGACCTAGACTCCCCGCTGCTTGGTATCCAACGATAAGCAGGGTTGATGTTTCGTCCGGCAGTACGTGCGTCTCGTGCTCCCGTACGCGGCCGCCGTTGCTCATGCCAGAACCCGCGATAATTATTTTCGGCGAGGCAGCAGAATCCGCTTTGCGGGAATCTTCAACGGTGGGAACAAAGTGAAGCTCTGGAAATGCGAAGATATTCTCTCCGGCTTCGATTCGCGTACGGATGGTCTCGTTGAAATACTTCGGATACGCGAGGAACGACTGGGTTATTTTATCCGCAAGCGGCGAGTCTATATAGACCGGCATGGAAGGCACTTTTTTCTGCATTATGAGTTCACGTACTTCAAACAGGAGATCCTGCGTGCGCTCGTTTGAAAACGCGGGGATCAGCAAGGTCCCTCCGCGCGTTGCCGTATCTTCGATGATATCCTCCAGCGCCTCGCGGCGATGTTCTTTTTCGGGTTGTATGCGGTCGCCATATACGCTCTCCATCACTAAATACTCAATGCCCGCAGGATTTTCGGACTCCTGAAGAAGCGGGGAATTGCCGCCGCCTAAATCGCCCGTGAATACAATGCTTTTATCCGCGCGAGTTATTTTAACCATAGCCGAGCCCAGAATATGTCCGGAATTGAGGAACTCAACGCTACACTCATCGACCAGCGGCATTTTTTGGTGATAGGAATGGCCTTCCCATAAGCGCATCGCGGCGGCAATATCCTCTTCGGTATACAACACCTCGGTGTTGCAGCGACGTGCTTCCTGCAGAAGTATTTCCATGCTGTCGAGAAGAAGCGGTCCGCTTATAGCTTTGGTCGCATCCGTCGATAGTATCCTGCCGTGAAAACCTCTTTTGACCAGAAGCGGAATGCGTCCAACGTGATCGATGTGCGCGTGCGTGACCAACAGGAATGAGATATCTTTCGGCTCAAAGGGAAACGGATTCCAATTGGTGTCCTCACAGGTATGCTCGCCTTGCGTAAGCCCGCAGTCTACCAACAATTTCGTGCCACCGGTGTCGAGTAAAAAATTCGAGCCCGTCACCGAGCCCGCTCCGCCGTAAAAATACACGGTCGATTGCTTCTGCATAATAGAAGCATTGTAACAAAAAATTCCACCCTGCGGTGGAAGTTTTTGTTGGACTCCGGAAGCTCGTCCTGGTTTTCACCAGGTGGGTGCCCTGTGTGCGGCCTTTACGGTCGCCCAACTCCAAGCTCCCGATTGTGTGTTTAAGGACTTTGCTCCCGTAGTCCTTCCTCCATTATATCAAACTTTTTAGGAACGCAAGTCCTACTCGTCTATCCCAAAACGCTTATATTTAAATATCGTCTTTTTTCCGAACCAATGAGCTATTTCGTGCTTAGCCTCGGCCGAAGTTTCGCTCGCGTGAACCAAATTAAAGACTGCGCGACGTTCAATATTGGCCGAGACCGCCGAGTCCACCGAGTAGTCCCCCCGCACGGTACCCATTTCGGCGAGGTTGGGCATCGTGGGGCCGACTATTTTGCGCACCATGTCAACCGAATGCACACCCTGGACGACCATGCGCACCATGGGAGCGGAGGACATAAAGTCCAGAAGCCAGCCGCGCACGGTTTTGCCTATTTTAATGAGGTCGCTCGTGCCAAAATCGTCTTTGACATTGTAGCCGTAGTGTACATAGTTGGCCATAGTTTTCTCACCAATGCGGCGCAACCATTTCTCGTCTTTCGGGTAATGGCCGTCCATCTCTTTGCGCGAGGAGTGGAACATCTCAAGGGCCACGATTTTCAAATCGCGCTGCTCAAAGCGCTTGATTATCTCGCCGACGAGCCCTTTGCGCACGCCGTCGGGCTTGATCAAGACGAACGTCTTTTCTTCCTTCGGATTTTGCATCCCAGTACCTTACAATAATTCCATTAAAAACACAATATTATTGCGTCAAAATTTCAGGACCATCCTTGGTAACCAAAATAGTGTGTTCGAAATGCGCCGCACGCGAGCCGTCTTTGGTGGCATAGGTAAACCCATCGTCTGTATCCACCATGACGCCGGAGCGCTCGGCAAAAATCGGCTCTATGGCGATAACCAACCCTTCGACAATTTTTTCTCCTTCACCTTGGTTTCCAAAATTAGGAACAAAGGGATCTTCGTGCACCGCGGCACCAACACCGTGGCCCCGTAAATCTTTAACGATCCCCAGCTTGTATTTTTTTGCTACTGCGGCAACCACAGCGCCAATGTCACCAATATAGCCACCGACGCGAGCAGCAGCAATACCTGTCCTGAGCGCTTCCTCAGTTCCGAGAAGTAAATTGCGGGCCTTGAGATCTATCTGCCCTACCGCAAGCGTGTGCGCGGTATCCATAAAAAATCCCTTGTATGATAGTCCGAAGTCAATCGAGACCACATCCCCTTCTCGCAAAATTTTTTGCGGAGTCGGGGGGCTGTGCGCGATATCGTTGTTTATAGAAACACACAGCGCTGCAGGGTATACGTTTCCTTCCTTAACCTTGTGTCCGAGATAGGAAGGGGTCGCTCCAAGTCGCGCAGTGGTGACACGCGCAGCAGCTTCGAGATCCATGGAAGATACATCGGGAGCGACGAGCTTCAGTACTTCGTGCACTACTTGTGCCATGCGTTTGCCCGCCTCCCGCAAGTTTTTTATTTCTTCCTCAGTCTTTGCAATCATGACAGATCAAGCGCTTTGAGAATCTCTGAATGAACTGCTTCGATTGTTTGGTCGCCGTTAATGACAATGAGTTTACCCTCTTGTTTAAAATAGTGTACCGCTCTCAGTGTCAGGGTACGAAATTTTTCAAACCGCTCCGCGAGCGCTGCTTTCGCATCATCGGCACGTCCTTCTATCGCTTCGCGCTTATGGAGCCGCTTAGTGAGCGCCTCTTCGCTCGCTTCAAGATATAGTGCGACGTAGGGTCGCTCAAGCCACAAGGCTACTTCATGGAACCGTCGCGCTTCTTCCTCACTGCGACACGAACCCTCAAACACTATGTTGTCGGATGGTTCGAGGCCGATAAGAGCTTCTTCAAATAAGTATTGCGATACCCACACCGGCATGAGATCACCCGCCGTCATAACCGCTTTTGCCCGGTTGCCAAAATAGCTCCCCGTTGCAGCCATTTCGCGCAACCGTGCACCGGAGGAATACACCGTGCCGCCGATTCTATCCGCGAGCAGTTTGGCCTGGGTACCTTTGCCTGAACCCGGCGCTCCTATCATCAAGAAGGTTTTTATTTCCATTCCTTAATACTCCCGTATAGAAATCTGCGCGTCAACGCGGCGCGAGAGATCCAAAATAACTGAAACGACGATGAGAAGCGCTGTGCCACCCAAGGTGAGCGACTGGATGCCGGTTACCGACTGCATGATTATTGGCAAGACCGCGATGATACCAAGAAAAAGTGCACCCACGAGTGTGATGCGGGTTATCACCTTGGCCAAATAATCCGAGGTCGAACCACCGGGACGCACGCCGGGAATAAAGGCGCCGTTCTTTTGGAGATTTTCGGAGATGCTGTGCGGATCGAAAGTCACCGCCGTATAGAAATAGGTGAAGAGGACGACGAGCACGAAGTAGAGCAAACCATAGATGCCGAGGTTCTGAAACCAGCTCAAAATAGCGCCCGATATCGCGGCGAGGATATGGTTGCTTGAGGTCTGAAAGAACGTGGCAAACATCTGCGGTATAAGGAGAAACGACAACGCAAAGATAATCGGAATGACACCTGCCTGATTGAGTCGAAGCGGCAGATACGTCGAGGAGCCGCCGAAGAATTTCATCCCACGCACGCGCTTGGCATACGTCACTGGCACCGGACGCTCAGCCTCCGAGATAATCACTACCGCAGCAACCACTGCGAATGCGGCGGCGATGAAACCTACATAAATCGGTATCTGGCTCGGCTCAAAGGAAAAGAGAAGCTGGGAAACGTTATTTGGCAGGCGTGCGACGATGCCCGCGAAAATGATGACGGATACTCCATTGCCAAGTCCGAACTCGGAAATAAGCTCGCCGAGCCACATGAGAAATATCGAGCCCGCGGTCACCACCACAATATTCACGCCGAGCTGAAAAGGCGTGAGCGACGTGATAATACCTTCGCGCTCAAGAATAAGTATGAAACTGATACTCTGCACAATGGCGATTGGAAGCGCCAAGAGACGGGAGTACTGACTGAACTGCTTGCGACCGAGTTCCCCCTCTTCTTGATACAGGGCTTTCAGCCTCGGAACCATAATGGTCAGAAGCTGCATGACGATGGAGGCAGTAATGTAGGGTCCTACGCCGAGGAGCACTATCGAGAGGTTGGAGAGCCCGCCACCGGAGAAAAGATTGAGGAGTCCGAAGAATTGATTATTATTGAAAAACAGCTGCAGCTGTGTCGCGTTGATGCCCGGTATCGGAATTGACGCCAACACGCGGAAGACCGCAAGTACGCCGAGCACGAAGAGAAGACGGTTGCGCAATGAAGCGTCCGAAATGAGGAGCGTGAATTTTTGAATAAAGGTATTCATCGCTTACGCTATGGTGCCGCCCGCTTTTTCTATCTTCTCTTTCGCGCTTTTGGAAACGACACAACCAGAAACAGTGAACTTTTTGGTGAGCTCTCCGTCGCCGAGTATTTTGACCACCGGACTTTTCGACGCGTGTTTGCGCATGCGGATAAGACCGCGCTCAACGAGCATCTTCGGATTGACCGTATCGCCCGGCGCAAACGCCATTTCAAGGGAGGAGAGATTCACGACCAAGGGTTTTGCCTGGATGCTGATAAGCCCGCCCACGCCTCGGCCGCGCAATTTTGGAATTTTCTTTATTTGCTCGCGAATATTCGGCCATATTTTGTGTCCCGCGCGCGCCTTTTGCCCCTTGGTGCCGCGGCCGGCAGTCTTGCCGCGCAACCCGCCGCGACCGACGCGTTTTTCGCTTTTTCGGGGAGTTTTTCGTTGTAGTTGGTTGAGTTGCATAAAGTTTAAGCTTTAAGTTTTTTGAGCGCTTCAATGGCGGCGTGCGCATTGTTGAGACCGTTCTTGCTCCCGGAATGGACTTTGGCGACCGTATTGGTGATGCCCGCAAGCTCCAACACGGGGCGCACGGAAGAACCGGCGACCAGGCCGCGACCGTGAGCGGGCATCAGCGACACGCGCGAAGCGCAGTACTTGGCGGAGACCTCGTGCGCTATGGAGGAATCCTTGGTGAGGACAATCGTCAGCAAATTCTTTTTGGCGTCGCGTACCGCTTTGTCAATCGCAAGCGTCGTGTCCCCCGCCTTACCGAGACCCACGCCGACCTTCCCCTTTTTATTGCCCAGTATGAGTGCGACCGAGAAAGAGAAGCGTCGTCCGCCGGCCACGACGCGCGCCACGCGGCGGATAGTGATGAGCGACTGGTCAAATTCGCTTTTGCGCTCGGTGCGCCGACCCGCGTTCCCGCGGCCTCCACGTCCGCGGCGCTCGCCACGTCCACGGCGATCCCGAGTCCGTCCCGCAGGGGCGTCGGCGGGCACGGGAATATCTGCGACGACTTCCTCAATCACTTCAGGCACCTCGGGCTCCACTATTATGTTTTCTTGTATTTCGTCAGCCATATATATTAAAAAATGAGGCCTCCTCCACGCGCCGCCTGCGCCAAGGCCATAATTTGTCCAGTATAGCGAAAACCACCGCGGTCAAATACTACTTTCTTGATGCCTTTGGCTTGTGCGCGCTTGGCAAGATCGCTGCCCAATTGCTTTGCGTTGTCCATTTTACCTGACAGAAGTGTCTTGCCCGCCATATCGTCGATAAGTTGCGCTTCGAGGTAACGGTTCGATTTGTACACGCACAATCGCGGGCGCTTTGCAGTTCCCTTTATTTTCGCGCGTATTCTATTGTGACGTCGTTCTCGGTTTTTCATATGATTATGCAGCCTTCTTGCCTTGTTTGCGACGGATGACTTCACCCTCGTAGCGAATACCTTTGCCTTTATAGGGCTCGGGCTTGCGTTGCGCACGAACGTTCGCCGCGAATTGCCCGACCAATTCCTTATCAAACCCAGAGACGGTCAGCATACCCTTATCGATAGCAATCGCCAGTCCCTCCGGTACCGGCATTTCAACCTTGTGAGAGAACCCGAGCGAGAGTACAAGCTTCTTGTCTTGCACTTCCCATTTGTAACCCACACCTTCAACCAGCAATTTCTTGCTATACCCCTTGGTCACACCCTCAAACATGTTGCGGATATGGGAGGCGTAGGTGCCGATAAGGGCACGGGATTCAAGCGACCCCGACTTGGGCGACACTTGCACTCCTTCCTTCCCCACTTCAATTAAGACCAGACGGTGAGTAGGGCGGGTTAGTACTCCCTTAGGACCTTTGACACGCACCAAGCCCTCCGTGACGCTGATTTCGGTCCCGGACGGCGTAGCTATGGGTCTTTTTGCAAGTCGTGACATAAATAATTTACCAAATCTCAAACAACGCTTCGCCGCCGACGCGTTTTTCATGTGCTTCTTTGCCGGAAATAACTCCGCTCGGGGTTGAGAGCACGAGAAGTCCATGGCCGCGTTTGACCGGTTTGATGTCGTGAACGCCCATATACATGCGGCGCGAGGGTTTTGAAATTCTTTTCACACCCGAGATCGCCGGGCGACCATTTTTATAAGAAAGTATTATTGAAAGCGAATTTCCGCCAAGCGGATTCTTAACCGTTTTCAATTCGCTGACATAGCCTTCTTTGGCGAGAATTTCCGCGATGGCAAGCTTCATGCGCGAGTAGGGCGCCGACACGCGGGACTTGCCCGCCATGGAAGCGTTCTGTAAACGGATAAGCAAATCTGCTATTGGGTCGGTTACCATGATGATTTTCGGATGCCCGGTATAAGCCCCTCGTTGGCAGCTTCTCTGAAGCAGGCGCGGCACATGCCAAAATCGCGCATGAAGGCGCGTTTGCGCCCGCAGCGGAAACAGCGTCGAACCACCCGGGATTTAAATTTGGGTGGGCGGTTTGACCTTGCAACTGTTGATTTTTTTGCCATGTATATGATTCTGTTGGTTTCCCCCGTTTGGGGGACCTTGCAGAAAAAAGGAGCCCCGACTGGGCTCACAAGATACTACGCGAATTGGATTTAGAAGTCAAATTACCTTATAGATTGCAGCGTAGAAGAAGGTCAAAATGGTATTTGAGCTTGTACACGATACGACAATATATTCGTGACTGGCACGCACGTACCCATCAGTCTGGTGCACAATATCCTTTTTCCGACGTATCCATGCAGGTTAAAGATAAAGGCATTGGCGATGCTTTCGGCAACGATGAGTGCAAAAATCGTTGCGGCTGGCAGAAGCCATTCGTCAGCATAAACAGCATCACGCGCCAGACGGTTGTCGGCTCTGAATTTTTTCAGGCCGCGCAGACGCCTACGCTCGACGAGCCGGCTCGCCTCCAGCGTCGCGCCGTGAGCAAGCTTTGCCTCTGCAACCGAGGCACGTGCGTCGGCAACCGCGAGTGTCACGTCGAGCTGGCGCGGCATGCGCGCCCGGATTTTCTCGTCGGCGTCGTGGAGCTGACTTGCGAGAAACTGCTTAAGTAAGTTGGCGCCCGACTGGATTTCAGCCACGATTTGCCGCTGCGGATCGTTCAGATCGGCATCGTCTTTGTGCGGACGGTTCTCGACGCCATCGTCTCGCGCCCGCTCGACCAAGCGCAATGACCTGGCCAAGCGCTCAAAGGCGGGACGGAGGTGGTCATTGACCTCCGGTAGCCAGCGAGTACGCGTCCATGTCGGAGATTTGGAGAAGGTATTCATCGAGCCGCGGAAGTTCATGGCAGTCACCTTAATTATTGGTTTGAGCGTGGCCAGTTGTCGCCTGGCTGAAGACATCCATGCTTTCGCTGGGTGGTGAGCACAAACTCTTCGCTAAGAAGGTGTCTAAGCGGGATCTGTTTTTTGAACAAAGGCATTGCCGGTGCACTAAATGTGAAGAACGGCGTTTCAGGGTTCGAACGCTTCTCGACTACTTGCGCTGATGTGTGGCCGAAGCTTCGGATTTTTGAGCGCCCGGCGCAGCGTCATTGAATCTTTCGATCGAGAAGGCTATGTCCGCTTACGCGAAGTGGTTGCTCAGAACCCCGAAATTCGAGTTGCAGGCTTGGCGCAGGGCGGTGGGTGTCTGAAAAAAAGTGCGCTGATATCAACCGAGAAATGGGCGGGTGGGGAGATGGTCATCGAGCGGAAGGCCGAAAATTTCAGGTTTTTCCATCCGCGGGAGCCCTGGGGTAAAGGCGGGACTGATTATGTCCAGGTGCATTGTCGTCTGGACGATTTATACGGAATGACTGGACCGGACGCTGAAACAAATAAAGGGCTCTATAACGCGGCAAAGAGTGAAGGCAATTTTAGGGCCGCATACGAGATAATAGTTAGGCATCGCTCCGAGGAAAAGTTGAAGGCTCTGAAAGAGGTTATTGCCACGTTGAAGACGCCTGCGCTTTTCGTTTATCCACGGAAGCTGGATTTTGGTGACTCGGGCCGCACATTGGACCCGGAGAGGCCTACGAACGCCTTGCCGGTGACGCTTACCCGGTTCGTAAGCGCGCGAGTAGGCGGAGAGATATGCAAGGACATAATCCAGATGAGGATAAGAAAGCGGACGACTCTCAATCGTCTAATACGCTTTCTTTATCAGCCGGCTTTTAAGGGCCGGGTCATTCCTGGCAGGCGATATGTTCTTGTGGACGATGTCATTTCATCGGGGGCGCTATTCGCCTCTCTTCGAAGTCACATCGTGAAGGGCGGCGGCCTTGTCATCGGCATGACAGCGCTTGCGCATGTATCAGGTAGAGATCAGAAATTGGCGATTTCAAGGGATTCGCTGCAGGCAATGAGGATCGAATTTGGCGAAAAGATTGATGCTTTCTGGAACGGGAAGTTCGGGCACGGAATTGAGCACCTTACCGACCAAGAAGCAAAGTACCTCTTGGGTCGCTGGCGCTCGCAGCATCAGAGCATTCTGTCGGGTTCTCAGCTGCTTGAATGCCTTGCTGGCGAGATCGAGCATATTCAAATAGCACACTCCAAATATTCGTAGATCGCAGTATTTTGCCTTATAATTCATGCTTTTTCATGCTCCCTTGACAATTGTACTGTATTTGATAGTATATCCAAAGTTGTACTTTACAGCAGTACTTCGTCAAATCTCCAGTCCGATCCTCGGTGCCTGACAAATCGGGCATCGACAACTCGGAATGGAGGTTGCTAATGGCACATTCACAATGTTGCAGCGCAAACTCGCCTGACGCGTCACGCGCTGATATCGAAGACGAAGCTTGTCGTCGGCTGATGATTTCGCTCTACGGCAGTGAAGCCGAGGCGAGGCTTGTCGCTGAGGCCCTCTTACGGGACATAACGCCCGAAGAGGAGGAACTGATCGAGCGGCGGTACAATGCCGGCGACCAAATCGCTGACCAAATTGTGCGCGAGCTTGGTTTCCCTCCCGAACCGGAAAGATAAGGTGAGGGTGGCCGAGCGAGCAATTGGTAAGCGACTTCGACTTAAGACCCCGTAAATGCGGGGTCTTTTTGTATGCGCTTTATTTTTGGGTATTCTTCAAAAAACGGTGCTGGTTTGGACACTCTGGGTACATAGGGTCGCTTAGCCTATCATAGTGGAGTAGAACTCTAGCACGAGAACGGCAATGATACGACTGCAGCAAGCTAGAGTCTCGAAACGCGGTCCAATTCCGATGGAACGTCGGCGACCATGCGACTATTTAAAAGCACTGACCCCGGCGCATATGAGGGACGTTCGTGAGCATTTAAAAGCAATATACGCGGTGTATTCAGGGCGTCAGTTGGCGGACGATTGTGCCCAAGTAGCAATACTGTTCCTGTGGAAATACCCCTATGACTTAGAAATCGGTCCGTCCATGGGGGATGAACGCGATGCCGCTTGGTACGTAGCTGTACATAATTCGCTTCTGCGCTTCGCCAAGTCTCGCGAATTTAGAGGGTCGGTATTGCGGACCGTTTATAAGGGCAACTTTAGCAAAGTGTCCCAAACAGAATCCGAAGGCGAACAAGACCCAGATCCAAATTGGGATACGAGCATTCGATGGTTTGAGGGTAATCTCCATTGGGAAAAGGTTTTCAAAAGTTTCCGAGCATTTTTGGCGGAGCAACCGGATATCGATCCCCTAGAGATTCAGTTGATCGACCAGCTCCACAAAAACGCCGTGCGTGAGACGATAGATGAAGGAATGGAAGATGTTTTTCGAGGCGAGAGCTTTCAAGTCGTTCACCAGCCGCTGCTAGAAGCATTGCAAGAGCATTTTCGAGCAACAGGCTGGAATATTGAAATGGTGCGAGTAACGCTCGCGAAAATTCGCCGTCATGCGATCCAATATCGGGAATCTCTAACCACTGGTGACCTTTTAGAATTTCATGGACCCCTTCGAACTCAAGCAGATAGCCAATCGTCTATCGAGAAGAAGAAATCCAATGCCGAGCTTTGTCAGCAGACAACATCGACCAAAAGGCCAGTATCATGACCAAAAAACCCACCCCTGTGAGCGGAACGACAAACGAAGACGAAGCTTGTCGTCGGCTGATGATTTCGCTCTACGGCAGTGAAGCCGAGGCGAGGCTTGTCGCTGAAGCCCTCTTACGGGACATAACGCCAGAAGAGGAGGAACTGATCGAGCGGCGGTACAATGCCGGCGACCAAATCGCTGACCAAATTGTGCGCGAAGCTGGATTAGAGTCAAAAGTGCCGGCCGCGATGGGTTATGACGTTGATATCCCGTTCACCGAAGAACAGGAAAAGGAATTTGTCTCATTCGTGGAAGCAGTTTATCGCCGAGCAGAAGATCAACAAGATCGCACTGCACCTTTAGAGCGAGTTCCAGCTGGCGTCCTGGGCGCTCTGGCAGAACTCGGGCATGTTGCAGCGGCTAAAGTGGTGTCCGTAGCCGATGTAGTTGGGGAATGGCTATCTTTGCCTTTGCAGGCCTTTAATACGATCGACCTCGCGTACGGGAAGCCTGCTTTAGCGACTGCCGAGGTCGCTAGCGAACAGGTGCTGCATAAAGTCGGCAAGCGTGTTTTTCTGGCTGACCTAGGCGCAGAAAGCTCGCAGCTAGCGGAGAGCAAATGGCGATCTGCTGAGATAAGATTGATATTGTCAATTAATTCGCGTCGCGAAATTGATGACGTGAGCATCACGGCTCGTGGAAGTGAACTCGATAAATTGACGAATGAAATTCTTGATGTGCGCCTGAGGGATCGAGCGGGTAACAAGCGGACCATTGCTCTTTCTCGGGAACGGCTGCAAGGCTACATGCGAGGTAAATCACTTTCCGGCGATCTCGCAGAATTAGAGCTACTGGTTCATGTCGACCATCGACCAACGTAAGCTACCGGGGTGCACAATAGAACCTCCGACGCTGATCGGCGCTATCGCTCGCGAACTCGAACGTGAGTTGAATGAAGCGATTCCCGCGGAGCTGAAAAGTTGTCGGCTTGGTGCACAATATCCTTTTTCCGACGTATCCATGCAGGAGCCAGTAAATTAAGGCTTATTTGACTATCCGCACAATCTCATACGCGGGCTTGCCCGTGATGGCCTGTAGCGTCTCATGCCCTATGCTAGCATCCTTTGTGCACGACGCACACATAGCGAACGAATAATGCGAATCAGTCTTTCCGCAGAACAGAGTCTTCAGTTTGCTGTCGAGCGACACACGTTCCTCCCGATATAAGGTCCCAATATACAGCTTTTTATGTAGCGGCCTGAGCCCAAAATCCTTGCACCAATTCTCAGCCTGTCGCGTCCTGCGCCAGTTACGCGTTTGCCAGGATACGACTACCGTAAATAGCAGATTGTTCATAGTGTGTTAGAGCAGCAAGGAGAAATCAAATGCTGCATATGTGTCCTGCTTTTCCAAGAAATAGCGGGCAAGCGCCCTGCTTTGCTCCTCGATAATTACTTGGAGGGTGCGTTGCTTGCCTTTCCATTTTACCGTTTTATTAAGCTGTTTGAATACTGCCTCAACTACCTTGGCCTTCCCCTCGGGAGAGAGCCGGTACTCCGTGTTGTTTACTTTCTCAAAATCGCCCCGCCTGCCCAGCTTTTTTTCGAGAAAGAGCGGAAAGATTGCCGAATCCACCACTGGCACGCGGAATTCTTCGACCATGTCCAAAACTAGGGCCGGTTTGCCATAACGCTCGGAGTGATACAAGCCAAGGTACGGGTCAAGGCCGATATAGAGGCAGGCACGTTCTACTTCGTTGTAGAGAATGCCGTAGCCGTAGTTGATAGCACTGTTGAATTTGTCGCGGCCTTGCGGGATGCGACCCGGAAACTTATGTAATTGCCTAAGCGATTGCCAATACTTTTCTGCAATGAATCCTTCGATGCCGAACAACTGCTCGCGAGCCTTGTCGCTCGGAGGAATGGTATTGATGGTCTTGGAGAGCGTCTCGGCCTGAACGATTCCCTTTTCAAAGTCAGCTCCGCACTTGGCCATCAAGAATTTCAAATAGGTGATTTGGTTTTTGCATTTTCCCGCGATGAAGCTTTTGGCGAGCGAGAGCGCCTGCGGAAGGTCAGTCGCGACCTCGAGCTGGGCGCGTCGAGTCGTAGCTAACCCTCGCGCATCACTGCCAAAAATCCTGCCGACAGGTTTGCCGAAGGATCCGAGATACACGATGTCAACTTCGTGCTCAAGGGCAAGCTTTACGGCGTGGGTCGAAATGGAAGAGGGCCGAAGAATGACGATTTTGCTGAGCCTGCGTATCGGATATTCTTTGGTAATCCGCTTCTTGGTCTTCGAGGGCAGGCGCAAGACAAGGCGCTCACCTGTCGAACCTATATACGTGCCGTAGGTGTCGATGAGGAGGTCCATGGGGAATATATAACAGGCGGGTAATAAAAAAGGATACCAGAAGTATCCGAGCAGAGACGATACCAACCTTGGAGAGAGAAGTAAAGAGTTTCTACTTTTTGAACGGGAACCCGAGGTGTGCGAGATACTCCTCGGCTTCTTTTTTATTTTTCGCAGTGGTGACGATAGTCGTCGCCATACCGAACACGTCCTTAAGTTCTTCATCGGTGGTCTCTGGAAAAACAATATGTTCTTTGATGCCAAGTGTATAGTTGCCCATTTCATCAATGGCACCTTTTGAGATTCCTTTGAAGTCTTTAGTGCGCGGGAGCGCCACATGGATGAGACGGTTCAAAAAATCTTCGGCACGCTTGCCGCGCAGTGTTACTTGGTATCCTACTTTGTCGCCAATGCGCGTTTTGTACGTCGCAATGGACTTTTTGGCTCCTCGCGTGGCTGGTTTTTGTCCTGTTATCTTTGCCAAGCGGTCGGCAACCAATTCAACCTTCGGTTTATCCTTGGCCATCTTGCCCACACCAACTGAAATAACCACTTTTTCTATACGCGGTACTTGCATGGCGTTTTTCCATTTGAATTCGGTTTTCAAAGCGCTGAAAGCCTTTTTCTGTTTGACTTGAATAAGTTCCATAGGTTATTTCTTCCGAGCAACTTTGCTCACGTGGATGGGAAATTGCTTGTCTATAATCTGACCTTTCTGCCCTTCTTTTCGCGGCTTCTGGTGCTTTTTGCGCAGCCCCACGCCTTCAATAACCACGAGTTGTAATTTCGGGAACGTTTCGATCACCTTCCCTGATTTGCCTTTTTCATTACCGGAGATGACCATCACGGTGTCGCCTTTTTTTACATGCAACGTATTCATACCTTATACGACTTCGGGAGCGCGAGAAATAATGGTCTGATAACCCAATTCCTGAAGCTCGCGTGGAATAGGTCCGAAGATGCGTCCGGCCTTTGGCTCTTTCTTATCCTTGCCGGAAGTCTCCAGTATTACTACCGCGTTCTCATCAAATCGAAGGTAGGAGCCGTCTTTACGACGAAACGGCTGGCGCTGGCGAACGACTACGGCCGTGAGCACATCCTTCTTTTTGACCGCTTTGCGAGGTTCGGCACTTTGCACCGAGAGAATAACTAGCTCGCCGATTTGCGCGTAGCGTTTCTTGGAGGAGCCCGGTATTTTGAAAATGCGGCCGATTTTGGCGCCGGTATTGTCTGCTATGACGACTAAAGAGCGGTCTTGAATCATAAAAAAATTTACTTAAATACGATCTCGAAGGATTTGGTCTTGGACAGCGGGCGGCACGAGCGGATAGTGACCGTCTCGCCCTCCTTGGCACGATTTCCCTCGTTGTGCGCGTGGAACTTCTTCGTTATCTTCATGTACTTCTTGTACTTCGGATGCTTCACGTAGCGTGAAACCGCCACCACGGCGGTGTTTTGCATTTTATTCGAGGTAACGATGCCCCGAAGCGTCTTTCTATGTGTAGTCTTTTGTTCCATGTTATTTTCTCGAATGCTGCTCGGTCAGTGCGCGGGCTATTTCCTTGCGCAAAGTGCTCGCGAGTTTTACGTTGCGATTTTTACTCCCTGCGACGCTAAAACGCAAGGCGCGCAGCTCTTCGCGCTTGTCGTGAACGAGCTGGTGCAAATCCTCGACCGAATGATTGATGAGAGTTTTTTTCTTTGCCATACACTATCCTAGTGGCGCATAACCACTTTTGCTTTGAGCGGGAGCTTCTTCGCCGCTTTGGTGAGGGTCTCGACCGCCAATTGATCCTCGACCCCGTCCACTTCAAAGATGACTCGGCCCGGCCACACTTCGACTTCGTAACCCACCGGATCGCCCTTGCCCTTGCCGAGCTTCACTTCGGGCGGCTTCTGCGTAAACGGCTTATCAGGGAATATGCGCAGCCACATTTTGCCGTTCTTCCCTAGACTGCGCACCACTACTTTGCGGGCGCTTTCTATCTGGTTGGAGCGCACGCGCCCATGGGAGGTGGCCTTAAGCCCGTGGGAGCCGAATGCGACCGTGACGCCGCGCGTCGCGACCTTGTTAACTTTCGCGTTGCGACGCATGGTGTGCCATTTTCTATATTTTACTTTTTTGGGAAATAACATACTTATTTTTTAGCTGCCTCCGCAAATACTTCGCCCTTGTATATCCATACTTTGACCCCGATAACGCCGAGCGGCAGATTGGCACGCTCCCGTGCAAAGTCGATGTCGGAGCGGAAGGTCTGAAGCGGAATGCGGCCTTTCTTGAGCTGCTCATTGCGCGACATAGAACCGCCGCCGAGCATGCCGCCTAATGCAATGCGTACGCCTTTGACGTCTCTATTCGCCATTACTTTTTCAACCGTCTGCTTCAGCACCCGGCGAAACGGGAGGCGCTTCTCAAGTCCTTCGGCAACCATAAAGGCGACTATAGCTGCATTGCTCTCCGGCGAGCGGATTTCCTCAATATCGAGTTTCAAAGAAGGAACGGTAAGTTTCTTCTTTTGCAAAAAAGATATGATCTTATTTTTCAGCTTGGTAGAACCTTCGCCGGAGCGGCCGATGATAAGGCCAGGGCGCGACGTTTTGATGATGACGCGCAAGGTGCCCCCGCCGCGCTCTATCTCAATGCCCCCGACGTACATACCTCGCAGCTCTTTAATCAAAAATTCGCGCAAGAGAATATCTGCCTTAAGATTTTTTTGGTAGAGCTCCCCGGTCGCGAACCAGCGATGACGCCAATCGCGTAAGATGCCGAGCCGATGTGAATATGGATGGACGACTTTAGACATATTATTTTTTTGACTCCGCCCGGCGTGAAAGCCCCAAGGTAATGTGGCTGGTGCGCTTCAGAATCTGCGACGCGCGACCGCGCGCGCGAGGCATTGAGCGCTTGAACACCATGCCGCCATTGACCTGTACGGTCGAAATCACTAAGTCGCCAGCCGCAAGACCTCCTTTTGTGCGAGCATTGGAGACTGCGGAGCGTATGAGTTTGGTGAGCGGCTCGCTTGCTTTCTTTGGCAAGGTCGCAAGGAGGGAGAGCGCCCGTTCGGCAGTTTTTCCCCGTATCAAATCAGCAACGAGGCGCACTTTGCGCGGCGCCTGGCGGTAATTTTTCAGTTGTGCGGTTGCGTCAGTCATACCTTATTTTGCGGGAGCGGCTGCGGCTTTTGCGCCGGCTACGTCGGCTGCAGCTTTGGCCGCTTGTGCCGCCGCAATCTCGGCCTCTTTGGCTTTTGCTTCCATTTCCTTCTGCATCTTGCCGCCGTGGCGAGTGAACTTCTTGGTTGGCGAGAATTCCCCGAGCCGATGCCCCACCATGTCCTCACTCACCAAAACTTCAATATGAGTCTTGCCGTTGTAGACGCCGAACTTGAATCCAACCATTTCCGGAGCGATTTGGCTGCGACGCGCCCATGTTTTAAAAAGCTCAGAGCCCTGAGCTTTTTTACCCTCAATTTTCTTGAGGAGTTTTTCATCCACATAGGGACCTTTTTTGAGCGATCGCGCCATACTGTTAAATAAAAACCCCTGCCTGCCGGCAGGCGGTGGCCTGGTCGGAAACAGCTAAGAGTTGCCGACACTATATAGGAAAGTTCCGACTTGCGCAAGGTTTATTTAAACGATAGAGTCTGAGCGGATGTTTTAACCTCAAGGAGAGCGTCCTATGAGCGAGCAGGCTAGCTCTGAGTTTGGTTGCATGTTTGTCAGATTTAACGCCGCCGAACTCGCCCACATTGATGCGTGCGCCCGACGACTGAACAATGCCCCTCGAGAAGTGGCTCTTCGCACAATCATTTGTGCGTTTGGAAAAAAATGGGATATCGATATTCCCTTCAATATTCCTTCCGAGTGTCCTGCCTTTATCCCCAATGCGGCTACGAGCCATACATAAGAGAAGGATGCAAAAATTAGCCGCCAGTCGCAGTGTCGGAGTGGTTATTCCCGGACGTCAAAGCGGAAATTGGGTCGAGCGACTGATTCAAGCGAGCGGGGTCCCCTTCATCGCAAGCATTGAGCGTGCTGTCAGCGAGTTTGAAGCGGTTACACAATAAAAACGCCCTGGAGAAATCCAGGGTATTCTTTTTTATTTTCCCTTATTTCGCTTCCCGACCTTGCGACGAGAGACAATAAGATAATTGGAATATTTTTTCGGTCGGCGCGATTTCTGACCCTTGCCGGTTGGCTTGCCCCACAACGACTTTGCGCGACGAAGCCCTCGTCCTTGACGGCCTTCACCCCCGCCGTGGGGGTGATCAACCGGATTCATCGCAGTACCGCGCACAGTCGGACGAACTCCCATCCAACGACTGCGGCCGGCTTTGCCTATGGTCACCAAATGATGTTCGTCATTTGAAACTTCACCTATAGTTGCCCAGCATGACTCGAGTACTTTTCGTACCTCGCTTGAAGGCATCTTAAGATCAACATATCCTTGGTCGCGGGCGACAACTTCAATGTGCGTTCCTGCTGCCCGGCCGAGCTTGCCGCCTTGCCCTGGTTTGAGCTCAACGTTATAGACGAAACCACCGATAGGTACCGCCCTCAGCGGCAGACGATTGCCCGGTGTTGCCGTTGCAGATTCTGCGCTTTCGATAGTATTTCCAACCTTTATAGACTTCGGCAACAGGGCGTAGCGGCGCTCCCCGTCGCGATAGAGAAGAAGCCCGATAAAGCCGGAACGGTTTGGATCATATTCAATCGTCTCTACGCGAGCTGGCACATGTTTGTCGTACCCAAAATCAACATCTCTCCACAAACGTTTTGAACCGCCGCCCTTATGGCGCACAGTGATGCGGCCCGCGTTATTGCGACCCATGAAGCGCTTGCCGCCGTGCGTGAGCGCTTTGTGGGGCTCGCCCACGGTGAGCGTCTTCCTGAAAGAAGGCGTTGACATATGGCGACGTGATTTGGTGTATGGTCTGTAATTTTTCATAATTATATTTAGATGAGCTCAATCGTCTCTCCTTTTTTGAGGAATACGTATGCTTTTTTGCCGCCCCCGCTGATACCTTTTCGATTAGTGCCGCGCGTGACTGTTTGTTTGTGCGGAATGCTAAGCATGGTGACCTTGCGGGGCGTTACTTTGAATATTTCATGTACCGCGCGCGCGACGTCGTGCTTGGTTGCGTCGGTGGCAACTTCAAATACGTAGCATCCGAGCTCCGATAGATATGCCCCCTTTTCGGTGATGCGCGGTGAGATAAGAATGTGGGCAGAGTGTTTTTGCATATAGTTCAAGCGCGGACTACTTTTTTCTTCGATAATATCTCAATTGCCGCCGCCGGATTCGCCAGAATCAGAAATTTATTGGAGAGCACCGATATCGGGTTGAGATTGCGTACGTCAACCACTTCGACGTTGCCGAAGTTGTTGAAGCTCTTCATTGTCGGTACGTGCGCTGCGGGAAGCGCGATGAGAGCAGCATTCTTCCTTTTGTATGTGAGGCCGGCTTTGGCGAGGCCCGACAATATGCCCTTTGCTGCCTTGCTCTTGGGTTCCTGCGTTTCAATAGCATTGATTAAAATCAGCTCCCCGTCCTTGAACTTTCGGGAGAGTGCAATCAGGAGAGCTTTCTGGCGCGCCTGGCGGTTTATTTTCTTATCGTAGTTTTTCTCACTAAGCGGCCCATGCGTGACACCCCCGCCCTTCCATATCGGCGAGCGTATCGAGCCATGGCGCGCACGACCGGTGCCCTTTTGTTGCCAGGGTTTTCGACCTCCGCCGCGCACTTCTCCGCGACCTTTAGTATTCGCGGTACCCGCACGCGCGTTGCTTCGCATCGACACGACAACTTGATGCATGAGGTCGGCATTCCACGGCAAACCGAAAAGGTTCTCAGGGAGAGTCATCGTCCCCGTTTCTTTGCCCTCAGTGTTGTAAATCTTAGTTTCCATATACTTAGTTAACCTCGGATTTCAACTAACGTGCCGCGGCGGCCGGGTATGGCGCCCGCGATAACGATTTCGTTTGTTTCAGGTAATACCTGTAGCACCGGAAGATTGCGTACGGTGACGCGTTCATTTCCCATACGTCCAGCCATGCGCATGCCGCGGGCAACCCGGCCACCGGCGCGACCGCCTGAGCCACCAATGGAGCCAGGGGAGCGTTCGGAGTGTTTTTGACCATGACTACGCGGACCACCATGAAAACCATGGCGCTTTACAACACCCTGGAAGCCTTTGCCTTTGGAGACTGCGGAGACACTTACTTTGTCGCCTTCTGCAAACATCGACACATCAACTGAGGTACCTACTTCGACATCTTTCGGTAGAGCGCCGTCGCGCTGACGCAATTCACGGAATGAAGAAAGGGCAGTACCTTTGCCGAGCATCTTTGCGTGACCGACTTGCGGTTTGTTGACCCGCGATTCTTTTTTTTCAAGCGCGCCAATCTGCACCGCGTTGTATCCGTCCTTCTCAGTCGTTTTTATCTGCGTCACGGTGACGGGTGGAGCGTTGATAATAGTTGCGGCATAGGCGCGGCCGTCTCCGGTGTAGACGGTCGTCATTTTGACCTTGGTGCCAAGGATGAATTTCATGTTGTCTGTAGGTCCCCGAGGGGACGCGGATCAACGCTATTTCTAACGTCTCGGGCACTATAACCGAACGAGAAGTTTTATGCAAGAAAAAAATTCCCCCTTCGGGGAATTCCTTTAGGCCATTTTGACATCAATAGTGACGCCGGACGGCAAGCTCAAGTTCGTTAATGCTTCGATGACCTTCGGGGTCGGATCAAGAATGTCAATGAGTCGTTTGTGAACTCGCATCTCAAATTGTTCTCGTGCATCCTTGTAGATAAATGTCGAACGATTGACAGTATATTTTTTGATTTCGGTCGGAAGCGGTATAGGGCCTGCGACTTTCGCGTCATAGCGCAGGGCGGTATCGAGAATTTGCTTTATCGATGCGTCCAGCACTTTGTGCTCGTAGGCACGTACTTTGATACGCAAACGCTGCACTGCGACTGGTGCCGCAGCTTTTTTTGTTCTTTTCGGAGCAGCCTTGGGCTTAGCCGCAGAAGCGGCAGTGGAAACTTTTTTCTCTTTCACTGCGGCTGACATCTCTTTTAGGCAACTATCTTGGTAACCACGCCAGCACCGACGGTCTTACCTCCTTCGCGGACTGCAAAACGCGTTTGCGCTTCAAGTGCGACGGGAGCTACAAGTTTAACTTTAAAGGTAATGGTGTCGCCGGGCATCACCATCTCAGTCCCTGCCGGAAGGGTAACCTCGCCAGTGACGTCAGTAGTGCGGACATAGAATTGCGGTTTGTAGCCGGTGAAAAACGGCGTATGTCTGCCACCCTCTTCTTTAGTGAGGATGTAAACTTCAGCCTCAAATTCGGTATGCGGAGTCACTGAACCCGGCTTTGCCAAGACTTGGCCGCGATGGATAGCCTCCTTCGCGGTACCGCGCAGGAGTATGCCCGCGTTGTCGCCCGCCTGGCCGACTTCGAGCTGCTTGTTGAACATTTCGATGCCGGTGATGGTGGTCTTGGTGGTAGGCTGAAGACCGACTATTTCAACTTCCTCTCCCACTTTTATTTGACCGCGCTCGATGCGGCCGGTCACGACGGTACCACGGCCTTCAATGGAGAATATATCTTCAACCGGCATAAGAAACGGCTTATCGAGTTCGCGAACTGGCATGGGGATATAGCTATCGAGAGTCTTAACGAGTTCAAGCACTTTCTGTGACCACTCAGAGGAGAGGTCTTTGCTCTCCAAAGCCTTGAGCCCTGAGCCGCGTATAACCGGCGTATTCTTGCCGTCGTAGCCTTGCTTGGTAAGGAGATCGCGGACTTCCTCCTCGACGAGATCAACGAGATCTTTATCGTCAACCATGTCCACTTTATTGAGAAACACGACGATTTTTGGCACACCGACCTGCTTTGCGAGAAGAATGTGCTCGCGGGTCTGTGGCATCACGCCGTCGGTTGCTGCAACCACAAGAATAGCGCCATCCATCTGCGCGGCACCGGTAATCATGTTCTTGATATAGTCAGCGTGACCCGGCGCATCGATGTGCGCGTAGTGGCGATTGGGCGTCCAGTACTCGGAGTGGTGGAGTGCGATGGTAATACCGCGCGCTTTTTCCTCAGGCGCATTGTCGATGCCGTCAACACCCTCGACACGTGCGCCGTAGCCCTCTGCCTTGTCCATATCAAGCGTATGCAAAATGGCCGCGGTGAGCGTCGTCTTGCCGTGGTCAACGTGGCCGATGGTGCCGACGTTAAGGTGCGGTTTCTGTCTATCAAAATTTGCCATAAATAATAACTATACTAACGGATAATAATTTTAGAGCACACTAAAGCACGCCCTGTTGCGTTAGTGGGTATACTAGCAAAGTCCGAAAAAAGTGCAACCCCTGTGTATAAAAGTCCTGTAGCTTATTTCCTTCCGGCTATGATGGTTGCCGCCACGTTCGGTGGGACGACTTCATAGTGGTCAAACTCCATAGTGAAACTAGCCCGACCTTCAGTCATTGAGCGGAGCGATGTAGTGTAACCGAACATTTCAGAGAGCGGCACTTTGGCTCTAATAGCACGGGCAAGACCGCGTTCTTCCATTCCTTCAATCTGCCCGCGCTTAGAATTGAGACTACCGGTAATATCACCCATGAATTTCTCAGGCACGACGACTTCCACTTTCATTATTGGCTCAAGCAAGACTGGTTTTGCCATTTTTGCCGCGTCTTGAAAGCCCATAGATGCCGCTATTTTAAACGCAATCTCACTGGAGTCAACGTCGTGATAGGAACCATCGTACAGCTCGACTGAGATATCAACCAATTTAAAGCCCGCGACGATACCGCGCTCCATGGCCTCGCGCACTCCCTTCTCGACTGCAGGGATATATTCCTGCGGCACGACACCGCCCTTGATGTTGTTGACGAACTCAAAATGATCCTCACGCGTGGTGTTTTTGGACACTTTTTTCCCCTCCACGACCGGTTCGAGCGGTTTGATGCGCAAGCGCACATCGCCGTACTGGCCGCGACCACCGGTCTGCTTGATATATTTTCCTTCCGCTTCAGCGCTCCGCGTTATCGTCTCACGATATGCGACCTGTGGTTTGCCCACATTAGCTTCAACACCAAACTCCCTCTTCATGCGGTCAACCAAGATCTCAAGATGGAGCTCGCCCATGCCTGAGATAAGCGTCTCCATGGTCTCAGAGTCGGTTGAGACTTTAAACGTAGGGTCTTCATCGGCAAGTTTTTTCATTGCCATGCCCATTTTTTCCTGATCGGCCTTTGTTTTCGGTTCAATGCGCAGACTAATGACGGGCTCGGGGAATTTAATTTGCTCGAGGATTATCGGATGAGCTTCATCACAAAGGGTATGGGACGTTTTGGTGTCCTTGAGGCCCACCGCGGCGGCAATTTCGCCTGCGAACACTTTTTTCACTTCTTCGCGCTGGTTGGCCTGCAGGCGTACGATGCGACCCAAACGCTCCTTGCTTCCGGTCGTTGAGTTATATAAATAGGAGCCGGATTCGATAGTACCCGAATAGACACGGAAGAATGTAAGCTGGCCCACAAAAGGGTCGGCTTGCAATTTAAAGGCGAGCGCGCAGAACGGCTCCTCATCGCTGGCGTGCCGTTCAACCTCCTCCCCCGTTTTGGGATTGATACCTTTGACCGGCGGCATATCCAAGGGCGACGGCAAATAGTCGACGACTGCATCGAGCACCAACTGCACGCCTTTGTTTTTGAGCGCTGAGCCGGTATAGACCGGGAAAATCTTATTGGCGATGACTGCTTTGCGAAGCGTAGTTTTCAATTGCTCCATAGTCGGCTCTTTACCGTCAAGATAACTGGTCATTAATGCATCGTCGTGCTCAACAATTTTCTCGATGAGCTGCGCGCGATACATATTTGCGTCGGAGCGATGATTCTCGGGAATCTCCATCTCAATCACTTCCTTGCCCATCTCGCCTTCGAAGGTATACGCTTTCATTTTCAGAAGATCGATGACGCCTTCAAACCCTTCTTCGGCTCCGATAGGTAGCTGCATACGCACCGCGTATTTGGTAAGCCTATCGAGAATACTCTGGAACGATTTTTCAAATGACGCTCCCATACGGTCAAGCTTGTTGATGAAACATATGCGCGGCACATTGGCCTCATCGGCATAGCGCCAGTTGGTTTCGCTCTGGGGTTCCACGCCCGCCACACCGTCAAACACGACGATAGCACCATCCAGGACGCGCATGGAGCGCTTCACTTCGACCGTGAAGTCGATATGACCCGGAGTATCAATAATATTGAAGCGATATTTCTTGGCGATATCTTTTTTATCCGGCTCATCTGTCTTAGTCCAAAAGCACGTTATAGCGGCGGCGGTTATCGTGATACCACGCTCGCGTTCCTGCTCCATCCAGTCGGTGGTAGTCTCTCCTTCGTGCACCTCCCCTATCTTGTGTTGGGCGCCGGTGTAATACAGCACCCGTTCGGACGTGGTAGTCTTGCCCGCATCAATGTGCGCGATGATACCAAAATTTCGTACTTTTTCGAGTGGATAATCCCGTTGTGGCATAAAAATAAAACGCCCAAGGCGTAGTCGACAGAATAGCAGAAAGTATGAAAAAGAAAAGGCCCGCAGAAACGGGCCGAGGCAGGTGGATCGTACTCAGGCGGCATCTGATTGAGCAGTCTGCGCCAACTGGCGAGTACCTCTTCATCTACCTTTAAGCAAGGTAAGAATTCCCTTGCCAGTTGATATTGCTCAATGAACTCGAGCACCAAACTTTGAGCATAGGGGCTTTGACCAACAAAAAGAAATGGCCTGGCTTTGCGCCAAGCATAAAAGAGCTCTTTGGCCCTTTCATAACGTTCCGTTGCTTTCTCGTAGCGTGTAAACTGTCGACTATCTCGCAACGCGCCGCTAATAGCCCCTGCGAGAAAAATTGACAGCGCTATCTCAACTGCCAGAATCATGCTCATGGCATACTCCTTAGTTCTGACTTCAAACTTCTATGAACAGTTTACAAAGAAATATGCAAAAAGAAAAGCAAAAATGAATGGTAGTTCCAAGAACTTCAAATTACCACGCGAAATGGGCAAATGCTTTGTTGGCTTCGGCCATGCGATGTGTGTCTTCGCGTTTTTTGACTGCCGAACCTTCGTTGCTTGAAGCCGAGATTATTTCTGCCGCAAGTTTTTGTGCCATGGGCTTACCCTTGCCGCCCCGCGCGGCAATTAGGATCCAGCGAAAGGCCAACGCCTGCTTGCGCTCGGGGCGCACTTCGCGCGGCACCTGGTAGTTTGCACCGCCGACTCGGCGCGAACGTATCTCCATTGCGGGACCGACATTGCGAACAGCGGTTTCAAAAAGTTCTATCGGATTTTCCGCCTTTGTTTTTTCTTTGATGATGTCAAACGCATCGTAGACCACCTTGCGCGCAGTCGACTTCTTGCCGTCCCACATGACCGAGTTTATGAATTTCTCCACGCGAACAGAGTTATATCTCAAATCGGGACCGACTATGTTTCTGTTTTTTACTGGGCGTCGCATACTTATTTCTTTTTCTTCACTCCATAGCGGCTGCGCGACACATTGCGCTTCTCAACCGGAGCGGCGTCCAGGCGTCCACGCACGACTTGATAGCGTACGTTGATGTCCTTCACGCGCCCTGCGCGTACCATAACGACTGAATGTTCCTGAAGATTGTGGCCTTCGCCGGGGATATAGGCGGTGATTTCCTGCCCGTTGGTAAGGCGAACACGAGCAATTTTGCGGATAGCGGAGTTCGGTTTTCGGGGCGTTACAGTCGTCACCTTGGTGCATACGCCGCGCTTAAAGGGAGAGGGGTAATAGACGGGGCGATTCTTAAGTACGTTGAAACCGCGCGTCAATGCCGGTGAGCGGTCTTTGTGAATTCTGTCTTTGCGTCCTTTGCGGACGAGTTGTGAAATGCGTGCCATTGGAATTAAAAACGCGCCCTGCGCGCTGCAGCTAATCTATCTTAAAAAGATACTCCTGTCAAAAGCTGAAAAAGTGAGGAGAGGAGGGCCTCAAAATAGGGGGCCAGCAAATAGAGAACTATTATATAAAGGAGGATACCCGAGAGGAACCCGAGGTGCTCAAAGCTGTTTTTAAAATCATTCCAGCTTTGTGCGAGGCGGCGCGAAAATATAGTGAAGATGCCGCCGAGCACCTTGGAGCCGTCCAGAAACGGCAGCGGCAACAAGTTAAACATGGCTAGAAGCATATTGATGTACGTTATCGTCGCGAACGCATCGATGAGCGGTGTCTCGGGGCCTCCGATAAAGCGAATAGCGAGTCCGAAAATAACGGCGAGCAGGATATTTGTGGCGGGTCCAGCCCCCGCAACCAAGGCCTCATCATATTCCCCCGGCAAATTGTACGGGTTATATGGCACCGGCTTGGCGTAGCCGATGAGAATCGGCGAGTGCGTAAAAACCAAAATCACCGGCAATAAAACGGAGCCTATCGGATCTATGTGAGAGATTGGATTGAGGGTAAGTCTTCCCGCCAGACGCGCGGTTGGATCGCCGAGATAGTTGGCCATATAGCCGTGCGCTACTTCGTGCAAAATAACGGAGACGATGAGAATGATGAGGGAGAATATGAGAGCCATAGGCCAATTGGCGGATTCAGCAATGTATGATAGCATATCGAGGTTCAAAAAAATTCTCTATGGCAAAGATTTGTCCAATAACCAACAAGGGCTCAAAAGTCGCCGGCCGCTACAGTAACCGCGTGCGCGCGACTAAATTCAACCCGAGCGGCAATGTCCGTAAACAACCTAACCTTCAGAAAAAGCGCATCTTCGTGCCAGAGCTTAACCGCCATGTCACGCTGACGCTCTCCACCCAGGGCATCAAGACGATAGCCAAGAACGGCGCGTATAAGACGCTGAAGAAAGCTGGCGTTATTTAATCTCGTAAAAAAGACCGCCCCCAATTGGAGGCGGTTGTTACACGCAGATTTATCCGCTTCACTCTGCGGTAGAAACGCGGATGTCTTTATCTCGCTCCTTGTAGTTGACCAGCCGATAGATAAGACAAGCGATAGCCGCGACGACGAGTACGACGAGAATTGTTTTCATGACAGTATCCCCTTTGAGGCTAAGGTGGAAGCATCATCTGCGAGTGAATGCGGCGACCGGGAAGAGCCATTGGCGAATGGCCACCCGGTACGCGTAGATGAACACAGCTCCTGCACCCCCCGCGAACAGAAGAAGCTTTGAGATTTCGTGCATGTGGTGATGAACACCCATGACATTTCCTCCTGCGTTTTCTTTCTTTCAATTTCCGAGGCTATGGTAACAAAAATAAGCTAAACAATCAATAAAAGAGCGGGCGTGGAGTTTACATCATAAAAAAAGACCCCGAGGATAAGCCGGGGTCTTCTGCTTGGAAAATCACGTTAGGTGTGACGCCGACTTCATGGTATTGATTGGCTGTTTCGGGGACGGATCAACTAGCAGTCTCGACTTGCCGACCACAGCGGCGTTTAGAGGCTGCTTGTTGCCCTTGAGCGACCGATTCACTTCTTGGGCTGGAGCCTGTTGAATGAAAACCGGGGCCGACGTGCCCATGAACTTCCAACCGAACACCACTGCGCCCGCAGCTACTTGCCTCACCTGCATTAGCAGCAAGTTCTCGAGCACTTTCGGAGCAACGACCAGAACCGATGCTATTGCGGCTGAGATGACAACCGCCATTACACCGCGACGAACCATACTTGCATTCCACATTGTGAGCCCTCCCAAGGCTTACTTTATCTTTCAAGAGTATGGCACAAATATGGTAAATTGCAAGCAGCCTGTGTATTCACGAAATATTTCCTTATTAATGTTAGTATTTTAGATAGCTATGGAATACCAAGAAAAAAAGTTTTTGCTGCCCGAGCTTGAGGGCATTTCAAAAAAGTCGGTTGAGGAGCATTTGGGACTCTATGCGGGGTACGTCAAAAATTTCAACGCGATAAGTGCGACTATTGAGGGTCTTTTGTCCGATCCGGAGAAGAACGCACTTGCGATAGCGGAACTGCGGCGCCGACATTCCTTTGAATTCGACGGGATGAAACTCCACGAGTTGTATTTCCCTCAATTTGAGGGGGGCGCCAAGGCGCTTACCGCAGATTCCGCACTGGGAGCGGCCCTTATCAAGCACTGGGACAACACTCAGACAGCAACAGAGCGCCTGTGGCAGACTGGCATGATGCGTGGACCCGGCTGGTCAATTCTCTACTACAATCCTGAAAACGGCATGTTCCATATGGGATTCGTGGGCGAGCAGCACCAGGGGCATTTTGCAACCTTGCCCATCATAGTGGCGCTCGATGTGTGGGAGCACGCCTTTTTGCTCGATTACGGGGCTCAGGGCAAGGGTAAATACATAGACGCTTTCTTCAAAAACCTCAATTGGGGATCGATCGAGGCTCGGTTTGAGGCAGTGAGGAAATAGAAGAGTTACTCCTCGGCTAGAAGTGGCGTCGGAGACTTTTTTCGCTCACGGAGAATTTTACTGCACAGTTGTTGTCGCCACTTCAGTCGTAGACGAAGCAGGTTGTGTTTGACTTTGTGTAATAGCCTCAACGATAACCGCGCGGGTTGAGGTGCCTTATGAAGCTTCCGGGTCACTAGGGTATTTTCTAAAATGAGACAAATAAGACGATCCAGCGTGTCTTATAAGCATGTCTCATTTTCTAGCTCTTCTACTGAGCACAAACTTCTGCGAAGGGCTTAATGTCTTACCCTTCCGGTGAACGCAGCCATACCAACAGCAGGGACGACGCATTCCTTCCTTAAGTTCCGAGACGACTCTGTCGACATGCTCCTTCCTCTTCTCTGGGGTTTTAACGGAGATAGTCCAACAAATCCATTCGTTGCGCGAGAGCGGAGTAATGTCTTCCCAAGCCGCCAGAGCTTTACGATCGGACAATAAAGCTTTCCGCAAGTCTGTCGGTAGCTCATGTGCGACGCCACCGGAAATTTTTCTGCTCATAAGTTTATTATACGCTTCACAACAAAATATCCCAAGGCCCTCGGGTCTGTCCGATACAAAAGTCTTCAGGCGGTGTCTTCGAGATTCGAACTTATTTCAAGCCTTTATCTATCGCTTCATTCACCAATCTATCGGCCTCGGCATTCTTCTCACGATAGACGTGTGAAAATATCATATTAGGAAAGTCTTCAAGCCGTAGCTGGGCTATGTGCGCAAACTTTTCTTTTAACATAGGCTCCTTAACTTTATACACCCCACTCAGCTGCCGCACCACGAGCTCGCTGTCCATCCTCACTTCAAATCGTATATCGCGTACCTTCGTCCCAAACATTTTTTTTACTTCCTTAAGCGCGCGAATAAGCGCCTCGTACTCCGCCACGTTATTCGTCTGCTCTCCGATATATTCGGAAATTTCTTTCAGCACTTTTCCCCTTTCATTTAAAATGACGGCGCCGATGCCGGCCGGTCCCGGATTTCCCCTCGCTCCCCCGTCGGTGTAAAGAATAATTCGCTCCATATCAAATGACATCGACAATGCGGATCCGAGGAGAACCCCTCCAATCCAGTTCGACGTGGCCGACCACATCGACGCGGGCGCCCTGTTCTATCTTTTTTTGAAACGAGTCCAGGGTCGAGAAAAAGGCGATGCCTTTAATACGTGCATCAATAAACCCAAGTTCAGTCGAAGCATCGCTTATACTCACCTCAAGATGATTATTCGTTTTGCCGAAGGTGCGCACACTGCCGACGGAGACATTTGAAAATATAAAAAGAGGTTTTTCATTGCCGATGCCGAACGGCGCGAGCTTCCTTACATCGCGCATGGCGTGGGGCACGTCGGCCAATTGCATTTGCCTATCAACGACAATTTCCATCTCCTTGCTCGCTGACGTGGATAATTTTTCGTAAGCACTTTGCAAACGAGTGGGGAGCTCGTGCACCTTCTCCTGCGTCAAAGAAAATCCCCCGGCACCCTGGTGTCCGCCGAACTCGGCAAACACGTCGCTCACTTCCTGCATGCACGCAACGACATTTAAAATACCGTCGGAACGACACGATCCTTTTATATCTTCGCCTCCCTCGCGCCCCCACAAAAAAACGGGTTTGCCGTGTGTCTCAACCAAAGCGCTTGCCACCAGTCCCAATATTCCCGGCCGCCAATTGGGATTGCCGAGTACGATAATGGGGCTTGGCATGCTGCCCGACGCAAGGCGTTTGTTCGCTTCCTTGACCGTCGCGGCGACAACGCCTTTGCGTTCATCGTTGAGTGTCTGCAATTGCTGAGCCAGACGCTCCGCCTCCTCTCTCTCTGTAGCCGCAAGCAAGTGCGCGGCGGTCGAAGGACTTCCCATTCTCGAGGCGGCGTTGATACGGGGCGAAATCATAAATCCGATGTCATCCTCGGTGAGCGCTCGGGGTTCAATGCGAAGCATCCGCAGAAGCGCGTTTAATCCCGGACGCCGCGCTCGGCGCATGACGGTGAGACCGAAGTGCGCGAGCATGCGGTTCTCCCCTACGAGCGGCACCATGTCGGAAAGGGTCGCAATGCCGACCAAATCGAGCAGCCATTTTTCCTGTCCCTCAGGAGTAGTGAACGCATTCGTTAGAAGAATTGCCTGTACTAACTTCCAGGCGACCCCTGCGCCGCATAGACCGTCAAACGGATATTTCGAATCCACGCGTTTGGGATTTATCACGGCATAGGCGGGGGGCAGATCATGAGCGACCAGGTGATGATCCGTCACAATGACATCGATATGTTTATCCCTCGCGTAGGCGATGCCCGCGTGCTCGCTCGTGCCAAGGTCGATGGTGATAATGAGGGTGACGCCAAGCGACGCGAGCTCCTCTATTCCTTCAGTATTCAATCCGTAGCCTTCCGCGTACCGGTGCGGAATATAGTGTGTGACCGATACACCTAGACCGCGCAAAAACTCACTGAGCATGACGCCGCCCGGGATGCCGTCGCAGTCATAATCGCTCCACACCGCCACCTGCTCACTGTTTTTCGACGCAGCGACGATGCGCTCAACCGCCCGTTTCATGTCGGGGAGAAGATAGGGATCATGGCTGTCGCGCACAAAATCAGGTTCCAGAAACTTCTCCGCGTCACTCTGCGCTATACCGCGTGCCTGGAGCAAATCGTTGAGAAGTTCTTCGTGTGCTCGCTCCCGGAGTCGGTACTTTTTCATCAAAATAAGTATACTAGAGGAATGGGGAACTGTATCTTCTGCAAAATAGTCGGAGGCGAGATACCCTCGTACAAAATCTATGAGGACAAAGACACGTTCGCATTCCTTGATATCCATCCAGTCAATCCAGGTCACACGTTAGTCATACCGAAGGCCCATTCGTATAACATCCTCGATATTGACCCAAAAGACTGGCTCGCTGTTTCAGATACGGTACGAAAGATATCCCGCATACTGCACGACGCCATCCAGGCCGACGGCATTAACTTGCAAATGAACAACCGAGAACATGCGGGACAGGTTGTCGATCACCCTCATGTGCACGTGATTCCGCGTTACAAAGGAGACGGCCTCCCCCACTGGCCCGGCAAAACGTACAAAGCAGGCGAAGCGGAGGAACTACTGAAGAAAATACAAGCGGTAATGAAATAAAAATCCGTTTATTCCTTCTCCTTCAAGACTTCTATACCTGGCAACGTGCCTGCCACCAAAAACTCAAGTGCGGCTCCCCCGCCGGTTGAGATAAAGATTTTCTGAAGATCAAACGAGAATGTGGCGAGCGCCGCCGCCGTATCTCCGCCGCCGATAACCGCCCTGATGCCGAAATCCACTAATGCTTGCGCCAGCGCATGGGTACCTTCGGCATAGCCTTTTTCATACCAACCAACGGGACCATCCCATAGTACAAAGGAGGCATGCTGAATCTCTCGCACCCACGCATCCTTTGTGCGAGGACCGATATCAAACATCTCCTTAAATTGCGGTACGCCATCTTCAGGCAACAGTACATTGGATGCGGGCTTTTGGAGAAGTTCATTGGCAAGTGCGCCGCCCACGAGTACTTTGCTATATATACGTGATAATTTGTCGATGAGTGGAAGTTTCGTTTCAAATTTATTGCCTCCGATGATTGCGAGCGAGGGAGTCGGCGGAGTGAGCGCTTGCGAAAGATTGGCGATTTCTTTCTCAACTAGAAGCCCGGCGTAGGCAGGCAAGAAGTTTGTGATGCCTACTATCGAAGCGTGCGAGCGGTGCAGTGCGGCGAATGCGTCATTGACAAATATATCCGCCTGCGCGGCAAGGATTCGTGCAAACGCGGGATCGTTTGCTTCTTCGCCCGGGTTAAAGCGCAAATTCTCGAGCATTTCGATATTCGTCGTATCAATGAGCCCTTGCAGATGTTTAAAGATAGGCTTGGTGCTGAGATCTGGCACGACTGTGCCGTTGGGACGACCCACGTGGGTCGCCAACACAATTGTAGCCACCCTATGCTCACGCAGGAGCGCGATGGTTGGGAGCGTTGCCCGAATACGCGAATCATCTCTGACTACTCCATCTTTAAGGGGTACATCGTAATCAACACGCAGGAACACGCGCTTACCTTCCACCGGTGCTTGTTCTATGGACCTTATTTGCATCGTGTGAGAATGCCCATAAACGAATCCAGCTGCGCGCTTGCGTGTCCCACCAAAAAACCGTTTACATTCCCTTCGGTGATGAGGACGTGGGCATTGTCGGGCTCAACCGAGCCCCCATAGAGTAGGGGGACGCGCATTGCAATCTTGCGCTCGAACATATCCGTCAACGTTTTTTTAATAAAGATACTCATCTCACGCACGTCATGCGGCTTCATCGCGTCCTCGGCACTTTTGCCTATAGCCCAGACCGGCTCGTAGGCGATGACCAGTTTCGAAGGAGATAGTTTCGGAATCTGTTTGAGAGCCGAGGAGAGTTGCGCTTCAACAAATGAAAAGTGGGCGCCTCCGGCGTCGCGCTCTGCCTCACCGACGCATAAAATGGAGGTAAGGCCCGCAGCGGCGACCGAACGGAGCTCCTCGTGGACCATAGCATTGGACTCTCCCGCCGCGCGACGCTCGGAATGGCCCACAATGACGAAAGAGGCTCCTGCTTGTTTGAGCATCGGGGCAGACACTTCGCCTGTGTGCTTCTCTCCAGCAAAAGAAGAAGCCGCTTGGGCGCCGACTTTTATCGACGAGCCTTTAAGCGCCGTCGCGACCGCGGGTATAAGAGGATGCGGAGGAGCCAGTACGACGTCAACGCCGTTGAATGCGCGGCCCTTTTTGCGCAACGCAGCGGCAAATGCCCTTGCCTCCTCGGGAGACTCTATGTACATCTTCCAATTCCCGACCACGAGGCGCTTGGACATGCCAAAACTATACCACCCCCTTACTCGCTCGCCAGTTTTATGATTTCCTCGAGGCTGGTAAGACCTTGTACAACTTTAAAAAGACCGTCTTCCAGTAGAGTGAGGCCGCTAGACCACTTGTCGTTGATTTCCTGCAAACCGATCATCCCTTGGAATCCGTCTTCGCACCTATCACACCCATGGGGCCGGTATATCTGCAGCTCTTTCCATTGTGTATCCTGCGGCATAATCTCTTCCTCCTTTAATGAAGCGAGCACTGCGCCGAAATCAATCACGTTCTCGAGGACAGAGAGTTCACTGCGCGATGGTTTATATGCTTCTGTGCATTGTAGGCAGAGTTTTTTAACGAGGCGCTGGTATATGAGCACGTCTGCCTGCTCAACTACCGCAGGATCCTCAGCCGCTCCGAGCATAAATACGCCGCGTTTTGTCGCCTGAGACATCAACGCCGCCACATCGCTCGATTCGATATCGCCAACCATCACAACATCGGGGTCGGTGCGGAGGATGGCACGCAAGCCCGCGAGCATGGAGAGCCCGATATCGCGACGCGTGCGCGTTTGCGCCACCTGCGGCAGTCGATATTCGATATGGTTCTCTATCGTCGCGAGAGCGAGATGCGGAGCGCTTAAGATATCGAGCAGGGTGTAGAGCATCGTGGTTTTGCCACTTCCGGTTGGCCCGCACACCGCCAAAAATTGCGATTTCTTATCTAGCAATTCCTGCACGTGCTCGAGCCCTTCGCCATGAAATCCGAGCGAACGCAGGTTGAAGCCCGTCTGGCCTTGCTTTTCGTGCGACAGCCGCAGATGTACTTTTTCTCCTGCGGCAGTTGGCACGGTAGATATATGGACGGTAACTATCTCATCGCCATGTTCTACTTTAAATCTGCCTTCTTGAAACGCAGACGGGAGGGCAAATAACCGAGCGAGCGATTTTAGGCGCTCTGAAATCTTCTCGCCGACATCCTGAGGCAAGCGCATTGCCTCGTGAAGTGCTCCTTGTATACGGTAGCGAACCAGCATGCCCGCCGCGGCTGGTTCCAGATGTATGTGCGTGGCCTGGCTGTAGAGCGCGTGGCGCAGCAAGGAGTCAGCAGCTTCCACTCCCCGCTCCACCATGCCGGAGAATTTCTCCTTCAGTTTTTTCTGGTACACCAAGAGCGCCCGTTTTATCGAGTCGCGGTCGGTTAGACGCGTCTTAACTTTTATCTGTGCCTGCAAAAAATCAAGAGCGGGAAGGTCGGCAATATCGAGAAGCGCAACTTCGACTTCCTCTTCTCCCCTGCGATATGCGACGACGTTGCGGGAGCGCGAAAGCGGCTCGGGAATAAGTTCGAGGACATCGGGGTGAATATCCTCTCGTGTAAGGATGACGAACGGAATGCCGAGCGCAAGGGCGCTCTCACGCCGCATTTCATCTTCACTTAAAAAATCGCTTTTTAGCCAACCTATCTCCTTCTCCATTTCTCCTATTATATATGACAGGGTTAGATATGAGTGGCATGAGATAGGTTCGAGCGGACTGTAGATATGAGAAAACATCCACATTCTCTAAGCTTGACCCGTATATAAAGACGGCGTTAACTTAGGGTAGTTTTCTCCCCTCGGTCTTTCACAGAAAGGCACCACCATGGTCAGCGAGGACTTCAGGCGTCAACTGCAAGGATACGGACTCACGACCGCAAATATCCTCTACCGCAGGCCAGACCACCTATGGCTCCTCCAGAGCTATGTTTGGCAGGATTATGACCTCTGTCCATCCTTTCCTCAGCTGAATAAATTCTCGATTTCTGGCTGGAGAAACTTGAAGGCCCACTTCACTCAATGACGGTAGCTCACGCACGGCTCATCAAGCCAGCCGAAATCCGCGCCGTTGATGGCGAGTTCCGGCTCCACTGATTTCGATACTCCACAGCCACTCCTCAGGAGTGGCTTTTCCTTTCTCTACTTCCCCACTAACTCCTTCCTCAACGCCTACTCGGGTGAGGAATAGAATGTGACCCAATCTATCGTTCGGAAGTCGTCTGCTGTAGCGAGGAGGGGCCCATCCTGGAGGCTGGAGTAGCTTACTTCACTGGTGAAGTATTTCCGTACTATTCCTTGACAATACGTTTCATCAAGAGTAACCTTAGGTTGTCTGGTAACCGCCCCGAGTGGGTGGTTTTTTAGTTCCAGAATAAAAAACATACTATGTTTGATCTTAAAGTAATGAACTCCGTGTTGGGCGAGCTTGAGGAAGAGCGGGGTATTCCGCGCGAAAAAGTCATCGAGGCTATAGAGGCAGCACTCGCAACCGCTTACAAAAAAGAATACGCCAAGCGAGGACAAATAATCCGCGCCCATTTGGATTTAAATACCGGCACTACTGAATTTCAACAGGTAAAGGAAGTCGTCGACGAGAATACTGTTCGCTTTGTCGAGGAAGGCGAGGAGGAGCCTGGACCGAAACATTTTCACAGCGAGCGGCCACATCGCGAAGAAGTGTCGAAAGAACTCGCCGAAGGCGAAGTGGCGGAACTTCCACGCTTTAATCCAGAGCAGCACATCATGCTCGCGGACGCCAAACTCATCAAACGCGACGCGAAAGTAGGCGACGAGCTGGTGTTCCCTCTTGAGATGAAGGAGGAGTACGGACGCATCGCGGCGCAGACCGCCAAACAGGTCATCATTCAGAAGATCCGCGAGGCGGAGAAGGTATCTGTCGTAGCCGAATTCGGCCAGCGCCAGGGCGAAATAGTCTCCGGCACGGTACAGCGCATGGAGCGCGGTAATCTGTATGTGGACCTCGGCCGCGCAACCGGCATCCTTCCCTATGACGAGCAGATACCTGGGGAGCGCTACCGCCAGGGAGAACGTATCCGTGCGCTTCTCTACCAAGTGGAGGAGTCTCCTCGCGGCATTTACCTGCGTCTTTCCAGAGCGCATCCAAACTTCCTTGCGAAACTGTTTGAAATGGAAGCTCCCGAGGCCGCCCACGGCACAGTCGTGTTCAAGGCGATTGCACGCGAGGCGGGCAGCCGCTCCAAAGTGGCGGTCGTCTCAACCGACGCGCACGTCGATCCGGTAGGCTCTCTCGTCGGCCAGCGCGGCGTACGCGTTTCCACCGTTACCTCTGAGTTGGGAGGCGAGAAAATCGACATCGTGGAATGGTCGGAGGACACCAAACACTTTATAGAGGAAGCCCTATCTCCCGCGCGCATTATGTCGGTTGAACTCGACGAGGCCGAGCACAAGGCGACCATAAAAGTTGCCGAGGACCAGCAGAGTTTGGCGATAGGACGCGGCGGACAAAATGTGCGCCTTGCGGCAAAGTTGACTGGTTGGCGTCTCGATATTCAATCTACCGGAGGTGCCAAAATAGCAGAGACGACTGAAACGGGAGAAGTGAAAGAGAAGGAAGCTGAAACTCCGGGCACTGAATAACTGAAATAATTACGTTATACTAGCCGTATGAACCTCTGGCACGATATACCCTTGGGCGATGATGCTCCTGATGAGATAAACGTCATTATTGAAATCCCGAAGGGCTCGCATAATAAGTACGAGATAGATAAAGAAACAGGACTTATTAAGCTCGACCGGGCGAACTATTCCGACGCCGCATTCCCCTATGATTATGGTTTTGCTCCCCAGACGCTGTGGGATGACGGGGACGCGCTCGACGTCATTGTGCTTACCACCTACCCCCTCCAGACCGGCATTTTAGTGAACGTGAGGCCGGTCGCGGTCATGGACATGGTTGATTCTGGTGAATCCGATTTCAAGATTATCGCCGTCCCCACCGAAGATAAACGGTGGGAAGATGTACAGGATTTGGGCGATGTAAATAAGCATTCTCTCAAAGAATTCCAGCACTTTTTGGAAACGTATAAGGCGCTCAAAGGCAAACCCGCTCCAGTTGAGATACAGGGCATCTATGGAAAAACCGAAGCTATCGCAGCGGTTAAGAAATCGGTGGATCTCTACAAGAAAAAATTCCAAAAATAGTCCTGTGGATAAGCGCGCATGCGCTATACTACTAAGGATATGGATGACGCTCCCCGATCTGAACAGGAACAAAAGGGGGGCGTAGGTCCGTTCGTCGGCATCATTATCGTGGTCGTATTAGTTGCGCTCGGCGGCCTCTATCTGGTACTGCAGGAAATTAAATTGCACCAAACTCCCACTCCGGAGAATGTGCCGGCGCAGACCGGACAAGAAAGCTCGTAGCGAAATACTAGGGGTGTGATAGTATCCGTTGGATGAAATTCGAAGAACTGGCAAAATCCTTCACAAAAAAGGAATTGCCGGAGTCAGAGGTTGAATTGAGCGGTGACGTACCCGCCGACACAATCGCGCAGTATCGCGAGGCTGCACTTCTCCATATCGCAGAGGAGCTCAACCTGTCGGGATTTCGCAAAGGCCACGTGCCGCCTGACATCGCGCTCAAAAAAGTCGGCGAAGTCGCCGCGCTTGAAGAAGCGGTCGAGCTTTTTGTGCGGGACTTTTATCCCGAGCTTATCGACGTACAAAAAATAGACGCGGTCGGTCGGCCCGACATCCGCATAACCAAACTTGCGCCACAAAATCCTGTGGGGCTTCTGATACGCGCGAGTGTTTACCCGCAGGTGACACTGCCTAACAATTGGAAAACTACCGGCGAGAACATACAGCTCGAACCGGTGCCGTCGGCAACAGAGGAGGAGGTGAACAAAACGCTTGAGGATGTGCGCCAAAGCCGGGCCAAACCGAATGAGCTTCTCGACACCGAAGGCAAACCGCTGCCTCCGACCTTGCCAGAACTCAATGATGATTTCGCAAAATCAGTGGGTGCTTTCGAAAATATCGATGCACTCAAGGCGCAAATTAGAAAAGGCATAGGAGAGGAAAAGGAACGCGCCGAACACGATAAGCGCCGAGGCAACATAGTCGATGCGCTACTTGAGAATACTGCAGTTGACGTGCCGCGAATATTTATTGAAAGCGAACAGGACAAAATAATCTCACAGATGCGTGAAGATGTCGCACGTTTCGGCCTTTCCTTTGAGGATTATCTGAAACAATCGAAAAAAACCGAAGAGAGTGTGCGCAACGACTTTCGTGAACAGGCGGCAAAGCGTGCCAAGCTCCAATTGACGCTCAATAAAATAGCGGACGAAGAAAAGATAGGGGTCGACAAAGAAGCGGTTACTACCGAAATGAAACAGGCGCTGGAACACTTCCCTAATGCGCGGCCTGAGCTCTTAAGAATTCATATAGAAACCGTCTTGAGAAACGAAAAAGTTTTGAAGCTACTTGAAGAAGTTAAGAAATAGGAGTAGAGTTCACCCATGCAAAACAAGAAAACAGAACTATACGATCAACTCGTGCCCATGGTCATTGAAAAATCGCCTTTTGGGGAGCGAGCTTTCGATATTTATTCACGCCTTCTTAAGGAACGTATTATCTTCCTTGCCGGGCCCATTGAGGATCATACGGCGAATCTCGTCATTGCCCAGCTTCTCTTTCTGGAATCCGAGGACCCGAAGAAAGATATCCAGCTGTATATAAACTCTCCCGGAGGCTCAGTGAGTGCCGGCCTCGCAATGCTCGACACGATGAATCACATCAAGCCCGACGTGGCGACTGTGTGCGTGGGTATAGCGGCTTCAGCAGCGGCCATCATTCTCGCCGCAGGACATAAGGGTAAGCGCTTCGCACTTCCCAATGCCGAAGTGATGATCCATCAGCCGTGGGGTGGCGCACAAGGCCAGGCGACTGACATTGAGATAACTGCCAAGCACATTATCGCGACCCGCGAGCGACTCAACAAAATTTTAGCAAAAGCGACTGGGCAGCCGCTCGAGAAAGTAGAAAAGGACGTTGATCGAGACTACTTCATGAGCGCCGAGGAGGCTAAAAAGTACGGCATTATAGACGAAATCTTCACCCAAAAAGGGGTTACTAGCCTTAAAAAATAAAAGCGTTGCACGAGGAAGCCTTTTCTGCTACTCTAAGGGTGTTCTAGTGCCTATCAATTTTTGTTATCAAAAGTTTAGTCAATTCCCGTCCCGCTAGCTTCTTATAAACTTTACGAATTTCTCTGTGAACACGGCAGCCATGTTCAGTAGCGCGCACCTCACAGTAACCGTCTAGTACGGGGGTCTAGCGGTTTGGGAAACCAAATCGCCTATGTCATTAAAACTATTGTTCTCGCTTCTCGGGGCCGCAGCGCTGTTGGGCGCGGTCATCGGCTACGTGTTCCGCTGGCTTCTGGTCCTGTCGCGCAAAGGCTCCATTGAAGTTGAGATAAAGCAGATACTGCTCGATGCGCGCGAAAAAGCGGAGAAAATAACCGCCGAGGCGGAGGCCGCGGCGCGAGAAAAACTTGCGCTCGCTGAAATAGACCTCAAAGAAAAAGAGGAAAAAATAACGCGTGCCGAGGAGCGGGTTTTTAAGCGTGAAGAAGCGCTTGATAAAAAACAAGGGGAGCTCGATTCTGAAATCCAGGCCGTCAAAGGAAAAATAGAGGAAGTGCGGATGATAAAAGAAAAGGCCGAGGCACTTTTAAGCGAGCGCTCAAACGAACTCGCCAAGGTCGCGGGGCTCACCAAAGAGCAAGCCAAGCTACAGCTTCTTGCGGAACTTGAGCGTGAATCCGGAGAGGACCTTATGATGCGCCTCGCCAAGCTTGAGCGCGACGGGCAGGAGAAACTCGAGCGACGCGCCAAGGAAATAATTACCACGGCCATACACCGTCTCGGCAACTCGGTTGCCTCCGACACCATGGCAACGGCAGTTACTATTCCCAATGATGAAATAAAGGGGAAAATAATAGGTAAGGAGGGCCGCAACATCAAGGCGTTCGAGCGCGCAACCGGAGTAGAGGTCATCATTGACGATACTCCGGGTTCTATCGTCCTTTCCTCCTATGATCCGGTACGCCGCGCGGTCGCGCGAGTCGCATTGGAGAATTTGATAATCGACGGCCGCATACAGCCTGCCAAAATCGAAGAAGTAGTCGAAAAGGCTAAGAATGAGATAAATAAAATAATCAAAGAAAAGGCTGAGGCGGCCGCCTTTGAGGTCGGGGTGCTCAATCTTGACCCGCGGCTTATGCAAATCTTGGGCCGCCTTTACTTCCGCACTTCCTACGGACAATCAGTGCTCCAACACAGCGTTGAGATGGCACATATCTCCGGCATGATAGCCGAGGAGATAGGTGCCAATCCGGCCGTGGCTCGCGCGGGGGCACTCCTTCATGACATTGGCAAAGCGCTCGATCACGAGGTCCAGGGAACGCACGTTGAAATTGGCCGCAGGGTTTTGCAGAAATTCGGTGTTTCGGAGGAAGTGGTCAAGGCAATGCAAGCGCACCATGAAGAATATCCGTATGAGACTGTTGAGAGTGTTATCGTTCAAGTTGCGGATGCAATCTCAGGCGGCCGCCCCGGTGCACGACGCGACTCGGTTGAAAATTATCTCAAACGACTCGCTGATATCGAGCAGATTGCAAACTCATTTACTGGGGTGGAAAAATCCTATGCCATTTCAGCCGGTCGTGAAGTACGTGTGTTCGTCAAACCGGATGAAATGTCGGACTTTGCCGCTCGCGAGCTCGCACGCAATATAGCACTGCGTATCGAAAATGACCTCAAATACCCAGGGGAGATAAAAGTGTTAGTTATCCGCGAGACTCGCGCTATCGAATTTGCCCGATAAGCTATTTTGGGCTTTCGGTATTTGCATTCTATCTGCATTAGACGTATGGCCTTTGCAGCTTGGTCTATCGCATAACTCTAGAACCAATCTCAAAAATACCGTTGTAGACTAAAGGCACAGGGCGTTACCCGTAATTTGCCTGCCCATGCCTCTCACCAACGAGCAGTGGAGCGTCATCGCTCCGTTTGTCACACCCCTCAAGCGTTTGGAAACCCGCGGCCGTCCCCGGCAGGACGACCGCAAGATACTGGAAGGTATCCTCTGGGCACTGAAGACCGGCGCCCAGTGGAAGCACCTGCCGAAAGACTACCCGCCCTACCAGACCTGCCATCGCAGGTTCCAGCAGTGGGTGGAGAGCGGCGCCTTTGACCGCATCGTCGAAGCCCTGGCCATGGACATGGAATACCGGGGGCGCATCAAGCTCAGGAGCTGCTTTCTCGATGCCACCTTCGCGGGGGCAAAAAAGGGGGTCTTGGCGTGGGACCCACGAAGCGTGGGAAAGGCACCAAGATCATGGCGATTGCGGACGAAGGCTCTCTTCCAGTCGCCGTCTATGTGGCCTCTGCTTCTCCGAGCGAAGTCCGGTTGGTTGAAGACACGCTTGCCCGGCGATTTACCCGACAGAATCCGCTTCGCCTCACGGCTGACCGAGCATATGATTCCGATCCGCTGGATGGAACGCTCCTGAACAAATACCGCATCAAACTCATTTCACCGCATCGCAGAGGCCGGGTGCGCAGAGCAACACAGGACGGCAGGGCGCTGCGCTCCTACAAGCGCCGGTGGAAGATTGAGCGGCTGTTCGCGTGGATGCACAACTGGAGAAAGCTCGTGACTCGCTACGAATACAAACTGCAGAACTTTGCCGCCTTCGTGAAGCTCGCGTGCATCATGCTATTACTCAAACATTATTTTTGAGACTGGTTCTAGGAGGCACCCGTGGTTCCAGACACCGTCATAGGAGTGGGATTCAGTAATCTATGTGTTCTGAAGGTAAGGGATTTGCTCACCGCGAATGTAGGCGACCGAGTCCTGGTCACGCCAATCTTTAATGTTCACGACGAACCTCGACCATATGACTTGGGGAAACAGGAGGCTCAAGAAATAGCTGTTAAGTTGTCGAGGCAATATAAAGCGTCTCTCTCAATTGGAATCATATGCGTAACGTTCCACTCACCGAACCCAAAATTCGTGGGGGCAAAAGTAGACATTGCCACGATCATCGAAAGAGGGGTGCTCTTAGAACGCGAGGTACCACTCAACCCCATCTCCTGCAAACGCGCCGCACTTGGTCGATCGATACATGAAGCCCTCTATGCTCATGAAGCGGCCGAAACCCTGGTAGAGCTAGTCAAAACTCGTAGACGAGGCCTGCTACTCGAACACATCGGCTAAAAAATCCTCAAAAAAGCTCCTTTCTTTGGGGCTTTTCTTTATATTTTAGGGCTTTATTGGGTAGTAGTAATATTTAGCCTTATTTATCAACATTTTATACACAGGATCAATCTAAGTGGCTCTATTGCAGGGTTTTTGGCGAGGCGTATACTACCTCCTGCAGGGTTTGAACCATTATTCGTCATTTAAACGCATATGAATAAACAGGATATAGCGGAAAAAGTGCACACCGTCTTGGGTAGCACCAAGGCCGATGCAGAGCGCGCGGTTGAGGCAATGATAGAGACCATAGTTTCTTCGCTCAAGAAGAACGAAGATGTCTCTATAGCTGGTCTCGGCATCTTTAAGACCAAAATGCGCGCGGCTCGTACGGCGCGCAATCCGCGCACGGGTGCTTCTGTCCACGTGCCCTCCATGCGCGTGCCGAAGTTCCAGGCCGCCAAGGCTCTCAAGGAAGCAGTCAGGTAAGTTTTAAGTATCCTCTCGAAACGAAAGGGTCCCCCACGGGGGATTTTTTCGTTTGTGGTGCGGGATGGGAGAATCGAACTCCCAACTACAGTTTGGAAAACTGTCATTTTACCACTAAACTAATCCCGCCTTCGTACTCGAGTATACTTTGTATATGGGCTTTTTCAATTCACTGCCGTACAAGTTACATACGCTTATAGCAAGCCTCATACTACTCGCACACGTGCTTGCCGGAATACTAACCGGAACTATTTTCTTTCAGGCCCTCCCTCCCTCCCCAACGGCTACTTCCTCGCTTGTCGTTTCGACTCAATCGACAAGCTCAATGGTGAGCTCCCCTCACAAACCTTCAGCCACTCCCCCGCCGATCGTGAAGACGGTTCCAATCTATGTGACAGCACCCCTGAGTACGTCTCAGACGCCGGTAACCCCCACAATTTCTCCTGAAGCTTTAAACACGCAGACGCGTGCGGCGTTGGTAAATATCCTCTGTACCACTCAAGGAGGAGGTTATTTCGAACCTATAAGCGGCAGCGGCGTGTTCATCGATACCCGCGGCGTTATCCTCACCAATGCGCATGTGGCGCAGTACTTTTTGTTGCAAAATTATCCGGACCCAAACGATATCAGCTGTGTTATTAGGACCGGCAGCCCGGCGCAAGCGATGTATTATGCGCGCCTTATATACTTGCCGCCGGTATGGGTGAGCGCCAACGCAAGCCAAATAATATCCTCGGACCCTATGGGCACCGGGCAGAACGATTATGCGTTTCTCCTTGTTACTACATCCACCGACCCAAATGGTTCGCTTCCCTCTTCATTCCCTTCTGTTCCACTGACTGTGAATACTCCCAACCCGGGAGACCAAGTACTTTTGGCGGCATACCCGGCGGCACTGGTTGGAGGTGAGGAAATTCAAACCAATTTGTATATAAGCTCGGCCTTTTCGCAGGTAGAGCAACTGTTTACCTTCAGCACTACCTCCTCCTCGCAGGTAGATTTGGTATCGCTTGCCCCTACAATCGTCTCCCAAAGTGGTTCCTCCGGCGGTGCGGTTGTGAATACTGATGGCGCATTGGTCGGCATTATCACAACCCAAACGACTGGCACTACTACAGCAGATAGAGAGTTACGAGCAATAACCATTTCACAGATAGACAGAAGTTTAGGTGTAGAAGGTCAAGGAGGTCTCGCAGGCTTGCTGTCTCAAAACCTAGTTGCTGAGGCCAATGCATTTGCGAACACAACTGCACTAAGCGAGGAACAGAGTCTTATTGATGTATTGCCAACGCAATAGATTTTTCCCCTTCCCACCGCGCGAAGATACCGCAGGGCAGGAGACGCTCACTCCCCTTTTCTTCTATCGTTAAATCCCCATATTCGAGACTTCCGCCAAATTTTTTCTGGAGAAACTTCAAATTGTATGCAAACGCGAGGGGTGAATAGCCGGCGGCATAACCATTTATCAATAAAAATAAGGGTTTTTCGGACAATAGTTGACTACATAATTTAACCAACTCAATAAAATCCTCCTCTATCTTCCATAATTCTTTCTTAGGCCCGTGACCGAATGCCGGCGGATCCATGATGATAGCGTCATATGTGCTTCCACGTTTGATTTCACGCTTCACGAACAAAAGAGTGTCTTCGACTATCCATCGAATGGGCTTATCAGACATGCCGGAGGTCATGGCATTTTCGCGGGCCCATGCTACGGCGGTTTTTGACGCATCTACATGCGTCACCGAGGCCCCTGCCTGGGCTGCTGCCAGGGTGGCCCCGCCTGTGTAGGCAAAAAGATTGAGTATTGAGGGAGCAGAAGCCCCGTGAGAGATAATCTCCCGTACCCAGTCCCAATTGGGGAGTTGTTCGGGAAAGAGCCCCGTGTGTTTAAAGGACGTGGGTTTGATAATGAACTGCAAGCCGCCGAATTTTATCTGCCATTCTTTCGGCAAATGTTTCGCCCGCCACTCCCCTTCTCTGCCTTCCCTCACATACCTTCCATCGGCCTTCTGCCACTCAGCAGGCAGTAATCTCCTCTCCCACAGAGCCTGCGGATCGGGACGAGCGAGGGTATATGTACCATACCTCTCAAGCTTTTCTTCCCCACCAGAGTCAAGAAGTTCGTAGTCCATAGAGGACTTGGTGCTAAGGGTAATTCTTTCCATATTATTTATTATGTTGGTCGGGCCGCCCAGAATCGGACTGGGTCATCTTGCTCCCAAAGCAAGCGTACTACCGGTATACGACGGCCCGCGAACAAAGCCACTTTATCATGCGACCTTACTGCGTCCTATAGATACTATTGTCAGATATGTCAGATATCGCCTTCAAGGTCTACTTCTCTTGGTTCACGTGAAAACATGGCTAAAAGCTTCACGTGAAACTCTACTCATAGATAAAAAACAATGAGACAATAGACTTTCTGGCTCTTTCTACTTCAATCTGTCAGTATCTTTAATGTCACCTTAGAAACATAAAGGACATGTCCTTTATCCACATTTCCCCAGAGTTATCCACAAAAACTGTCCTTAAAACCTCCATTTCTGTGCGGATAGGGGGAATCGAACCCCCACCTCGTCCTTGGCAAGGACGCGTCCTACCATTAAACAATATCCGCTTTTTAAACTTGGGCCACTATAACACAATCGGGTGCGCCCGGCAGGATTCGAACCCACAACAACTGCTTCGAAGGCAGTGATGATATCCATTTCACCACGGGCGCCTGCGCCTAGGGAGGCCGAGCATGCTAGAATTGTGCCATGAATTTAAGGCCTGAACAAATTCCTCAGGAGGTCCTACATATCACCCAGATGCTTCAAAAAAAAGGTTACGAGGCATGGATAGTGGGCGGATGTGTAAGGGATCTGCTCTTAGGCCGGGTGCCCAAAGATTGGGATGTAACTACTAACGCCACGCCTGAAGAGATACAGGGTATGTTTGAAAATACCTTCTATACCAACGAATATGGAACCGTGGGAGTAGTAACTGAAGGTGCGACCGATAAGACACTTAAGGTAGTAGAGGTCACGCCGTACCGAATAGAAGGGAAGTACACTGATGCAAGGCGTCCAGATAGCCTTATTTTTAGCCATAAAATAGAGGATGACCTTAAAAGACGCGATTTCACCATAAACGCAATGTCCTTTAATCCCGCCAATGGTAAGCTTCTTGACCTTTATGACGGTCTAAAGGACATCAAGTCAGGCGTCATCCGCGCAGTGGGGAACCCCCAGGAGCGATTTTCAGAGGATGCACTGCGTATTTTGAGGGCAATACGCATAGCGGCGGAGCTCAATTTCTCCATAGAAGAAGAGACTAAACGGGCAATAGCTAAAAATGCGTTGCAATTGGAGAAGATCTCCAAAGAGCGTATCCGCGATGAGTTCGTAAGGATAATTAACTCTCCCAAACCCATGAAGGCGCTCACCCTGGCGCACGAGCTTGGGCTTCTGAAGGACATATCTTCAGAGCTTGAGCAGGGCATAGGGGTGGAACAAAATCAGGCCCACTCCTACGATGTCTTTGAGCATAATATGCGCTCCCTGCAGCATGCCGCGGACAAGGATTGGGATTTCCCTGTCCGTCTGGCGGCCCTTTTTCATGATGTAGGCAAACCAAAAGCCCGCCGGTGGTCGGAGGAGAAGAAGGATTGGACATTTCACGGCCACGAGGTCGTGGGGGCGAAAATCACACAAAAAGTGCTTGAAAAGCTAAAATTTCCACGTGAAACGATAGACCAAGTAACCTCATTAGTCCGCTGGCACATGTTCTTTAGTGACCCAGATAAGGTCACTCTTTCTGCCGTGCGTCGCATTATCGTCAATGTAGGGAAGGAGAACATAGAGGACCTCATACGATTGCGTATTTGCGATCGCATAGGGACGGGGAGACCGAAGGAGCAGCCGTTCCGCCTACGGAAGTATCATTCGATGATAGAACAGGCGCTCAGAGACCCTATCTCTGTTTCAATGCTCTCCATAAATGGCAGGCGTCTGATGGACGTTACACGTGAAAGTCCCGGGCCACGCCTGGGTTGGATGCTTCATGCACTACTTGAAGAGGTTTTGGATGACCCTGCAAAAAATTCGAGCGATTATCTAGAGCAAAAATCGAAAGAACTTTCCAAATTGTCCGATGCTGAACTTAAGAAAATAGGGGAGGAGGGAAAGGAACGCAAGAGTGAAGCTGAGGAAGACAGCATAAAGGAGATACGTAAAAAACACTATGTGGAATAAGGATTATTTGGATTGTGTCCTTTATCCACAGTTATTGTCCTTTACAATGTCTTTTATATCCGTATAGTTACTGCAGACTAGTTGTTTACTAAATCATTCTGCCCTGTATGAATTGGTAGCAGCACCTGTTCTTTGTGTGCGCTGCAGCATTAGGGTCATATCATTAATTCATTGTCACCCGGACATTGGTGTGGAAATCTCTCAATTTGCTCTAAATTTTTGGATTAAAACACACTTAAAATATCTGGCAGAACCAAAAGGTTCCTAGTTGATGATATTCCGACCCAAACCCCGATCACTCTTGGTCGGGGTTTTGTATTACTTGAGTTCCAATACCACTGGGCAGTGGTCAGAGCCCATAACCTTTGGGAGGATCGTAGCCGATTTGAGGCGAGAAAGGAGCGTTTTGGAGACGAAAAAATAGTCAATACGCCAGCCGACGTTTCGGGCTCTGGCATTGGCGAAGTGTGTCCACCAGGTGTAGTGACCGTTGCCCTTAGGGGTGAAGCGGCGGAAGGTGTCTATAAAGCCCGCAGCAATTATCTTATCTATACCCTCGCGTTCTTCCTTGGTAAACCCATGCTCGCCTTCGTTTTGCTTGGGGTTGGCGAGATCCTCGTACGTATGGGCAACATTGAGGTCGCCACAAAAAATAACCGGTTTCTTCTTCTCTAGTTGTTTCATATACGCCAAAAAAGCCGGGTCCCATCTCTTATGGCGAAAGGAGAGGCGGGCCAAATCGGGTTTGGCGTTTGGGGTATAGCAATCTACCACGTAAAAATCATCGAGTTCGATCGCAAGAACACGGCCTTCGGCGTTGGCATCGCCGAAGCTGTCGGAAAGGTCAAATTTTTTGCAAATATTCTCAGGCAAGCCTAGTAAAAGCTTGTGAACTTTAGGTTTGAGGATGGTTTTAACGAATATAGCTGTACCCGCATAGCCCTTTTTACGCGTTGACGAATTCCAATATTCCTCATACTCCTTCAAATCGATAACCGCTTGCCCTTTTTCGGCTTTGGTTTCCTGCAAACACAGAATATCTGGCTTGTAGTGCTGAATGAATGGCAGAAAAAGATCTTTGTTATGCACTCCCCGTATACCGTTGACGTTCCAGGAGATCAGCTTCATTTTTTCAGGATAACATAACGCGCCAAAATGCCGATTTTTAGCGCATACTGCTATTGGGAGGGTTTTAGGAGGGACCCCTATGAACAAAAAACCCGACTTGCGCCTAGTGAAGGGAGAGGAGGGGCAGCCCGGAGAGCCCACACCTGCAGCGCAGGAGGAGCCTGAGTACGGCAGCTATGCCTATTTTCTCATCCTTACGAACGGGGACCGGAAAGCGGCAGAGGAAGCCTATGCGGAGTTTCTCCAGTGGGACGTTCCACAACCCTATCAATAAGGCTGACGCGGTTCATAGGTTGTGAATCGCGTCTTTTTATTTCCTTCTCTTGCCGTGGAAGTTTTTGTGAACCTCTCTCAAATGTTTGTCGGTAATGTGGGTATAGACCTGTGTGGTTGAGATATTTGAGTGTCCTAACAATGCTTGCACGGAGCGCAAATCGGCACCGTTCTCAAGCAAGTCGGTGGCGAAGGAATGACGGATAACATGTGGTGTAACTTTGCGCGTGATGCCAGCTTTGGTGGCGTAGTGCTTAACGATACGCTCGACTGAGCGGGGCGTGAGCCGCCGATCCTTAGAATTTTTTGCGTTCTTGCCCATTTGCACGAATAACGCGTCATCGATATCACCGCGCTTATCCAAATATTCTTTTGTGGCCTTTTTGGCGGTGGGGGAGAGAAAGACGACACGAACCTTCTCGCCCTTACCGCGGATGGAAAATTCATCCCTAGAAAGGTCAATGTCACGGTCGAGCGAGCAGAGCTCGGAGACCCGTAAACCAGTACTAAATAGAAGTTCCATAATCGCCTTGTCGCGCAACGAAGCGAGAGCGGTGTTTTTGTCTTTGCTGCTTGAAGTTGCATTTGGTCCATCCATGAGTCGCCCGAGTTCATTGCTCGAAATAAGGTCAAGATCCCGCGCGCCAACTTTGGCGAGCTCTATTCTTTCGGGGTTAAGCGACTCAATCCCTCGTTTGCGCATATATTTGAGGAATGCGCGCAGTGCAATGAGGTAATAATTCTGGGTTTTGTGCTTCATAGTGCCCGCCACACCCTCTTGGCGGTTGAGATGCAGGCGAAACTCGCGTATGAGGTTTTCCGTGAGCTTCCCCGGCGAATTTATTTTTGCGTATGCGAAAAATCGAGTGAGATAGCGGTCATAGTTCTCGACCGTCTTTACACTGCGGCCTTTTTCTATCTCCAAATATTCCAAAAACTGGGTCTTGAGTTCTTTTAGATCCACCACACTCCAAGTGTCGCACAATTTTATTTTGACCGCTATACGCAAAAAATACCGGCAGACAAAATAGGTCCTGCTTAGACACGCCGCACAAAGGAGCTCGTAATCTACTCAGGGGATTGGAAGTGACATATCGAGCTATACAGCTCTGCGGATAAGCAGGCTAATACATTTCCCTACCGAGTCTAGAACCCTACGGTTATTGGGAGTATACCCATTCACCCCGCTGACAGTGGAGCGCTGTTGTGCTCCCATTATCCACAAAGTTAAGAAAACCACCGTTTGATGTAGTAGCGCCATTGCCCTGAACAACGACCCCAAATGGTAAGGTTGGCGTGGCACAACTCCCACTCCCCGTGGTAGTGGCCGAGGATGGCCAGGTGGACTGCATCGGCACTGTCATTGAAGATACCCATGACGGCATTCCTGACGGCATTCCTGACGGCATTCCTGACGGCATTCCTGACGGCATTCCTGACGGCATTCCTGACGGCATTCCTGACGGCATTCCTGACGGCATTCCTGACGGCATTCCTGACGGCATTCCTGACGGCATTCCTGACGGCATTCCTGACGCAGGAATAGGAGTGGAAACGGTTGAAGATGCCATCTTCCACGTGCCAGCATTGCAGACAGGAGTCGGCCAGTTCGTACTCTGGGTTGTCGAGCCGTTGGTAAAGTACGGCTGGAAAGATACGCTTCCACCATTTGGTATCTGGATATTGCCCCAAGGCGTCGTGCACATATCACTCGAAGAGGGGATACTAGCGCCAGTGAACCACTGAGAAAACGAGTGACGTGTTCTGGGTCCGAAGACACCCAGACCGGTCGTGGTGGCGCTTCCACCAGAGACAATACCGTTCGCTATTTGCCAGCGGCCCACCGCAGCCGCAGTAAGCGGGCCAAAATAGCCGGTCACCAATCCCTGGGGGTATATGTTTGTGTCTTGGGAAAGCGCCTCTTGCAGACACGACACATCTGGACCAGTCGAACCTATCGACAACGAAGTCGTGAAGTCACAGGAGATAGTGGAAGTGACGGTGCTGGTAGTTATCGGAACAGTAGTTATACCCGTCGCATTGATCGTAAGTGTCTCAGAGCCAGAGACACCACTACCGTCATTGGCGGTTGCGGTGATAGTGACCTGGCCTGCCGCAACGCCGGAAACCAGGCCATTGCTGTCGACGGTCGCCACAGAGGTGCTGCTCGAGCTCCACGTCACGGTATTGTTTGTGGCATCGTCAGGCAAAACAGTTGCTGTGAACTGATCGGTGTCGCCAACAGTAAGGGTGCCGCTGTCGGCAGCGGTGACGGTGATGCTGGTGACCGCAATGTCGGGCGCCGCAATGATGGTGGAACCGGTGGTGGAGGGCGGCTCTACGACGATGATGCCGGAGCATGAGGCAGAGCCAGCGGAATTGGTGACGCTCAGATTAACGGTGACGGTCTGGTTAGTGCTATCGGTGTTTGTAAACGTGCCGGTGGTAGCAGTGCCAGAGGAGGAGGGGGTGAAGCTGGAGTCGTCTGGGCCTGAGCTTTCGCTCACGCCCGAAGGCAGCGTGTAGGTAAGCGCGGCGCTGGTTGGAGCATTCGTGGTGGTATAGGTGACGGTGGCCGAGGAGCCACTGGTAGTTGGCGAAGAAATGGAGGGGATGGAACAAGACGGAGAAGAAGGGGAAGTATAGTTAACCGACTGTGCTTGTACGAGTAGGGGAGCAAAACCGCACAAAAGAACGAGCACACCAATAATACTAAAGGCGATCGAAAAATTAGTTTTCTTCATGATTTTAGTATAAAACATCCTCTTCGGGAGAAAAAGAAGTTATGCACATTTATGAAATTGGACTTGCTACCCATGCCTGCCCTTGCGGAACATATCGAGATGTGCTACCATACTGCCTATGCTGACCAAGCGAAAGAAAGAAAAGATAATCAAGGCATCCGGCATCCATGAAAAGGATACCGGCTCTCCCGAGGTTCAAATCTCCCTTTTATCGAAGCAAATAGACGAACTTGCGTCACATTTGAAGAAACATCTGAAGGATAAGCATTCGCGCCGCGGCCTTTTGCAGATGGTCGCCGATCGCCGCACGCATTTGAAATACCTCGAGGGCAAAGACAAGAAGCGCTACAACGCTATCGTCAAAAAGCTTGATTTGAAGAGATAAACGAACCTTGGTTCACTCTTTTTTCGTATATACTTAGGTAAGGTCTATTTTGTTTGCGGTCAGCAGTTCCATTTTAAAAAGTTAATTGTTCATTTTTTATGGCTATCATAAAACATAAGAGCCAGCGTGTCGGCATTTTTATAGACACGCAAAATCTCTATCACAGCGCCAAGAATCTCTACAAAGCAAAGGTAAATTTCGGCCAGGTGGTCAAAGAAGCGCTCGCCGGCCGCGTCCTTATCCGCGCGGTCGCCTACGTCATACGCACCGAGTCCGAGGAGGAGAAGGGCTTTTTTGAAGCGCTTAACAAGCTCGGGATCGAAACCAAGGTCAAAGATATCCGCATTTTCGCCGGCGGAGCAAAAAAGGCTGACTGGGACATCGGCATGGCTATAGACGCTATCGCCATGGCGCAGAAACTCGACACTATCATACTCGCGACCGGTGATGGTGATTTTGTGCCGCTTGTCGAATACTTGCGCTACACGCATGGTGTCCAGGTGGAAGTCATCTCCTTCGGTAAATCATCCTCGGGTCAGCTCAAAGAAGTAGTGGATGACTTTATCGACATGTGTGAAAATCCCCGCAACTTCCTGCTCGGCTACCGAGGAGGCCCTGGGCGCGGTTGGATACCAGGCTTCTCTTCGTCCAATGAGCACCAGGATGAGAGCACTGACAACCAGCCACTCTACAAAGAAGATGGCGGGGAAGATCCGGCAATTTCGATGTCAGGGGAATAAGCCAGAGTTCACATCTGCGTGGCAGACATAAGTCCTTTTTGCTATGCTCACTCCAGAGGTTTCAAAGAGGGAGGCGGCTATGGAGCGGAACTACTTTCAGGTTTGTGTTGGCGTGCGCCTATGAGCAAGAGGTCGTGTGACTACTGCAGCAAGACCCGCGAGGGCGGACTACACGATCCAGATAAACCGCACGACGCGTATTGTTTGAGCGCGGTACGGATCGAAGTTATCTCATTCTGGCGTGCAGGGTGGACAGGCAGTCCTTTCTCCGGCAGTACCGAAGAGGCGCAGGACGCATGGCAGAAGGGTGTACTGGCCCAGCGAAAAAAAACGGAGCAATTCTTCGTCGACGCAAGCACGGAGCAATCCGTGAATCGTTTAATCGAAATAGCACGCGCCCCCTAGAGGCTGCCCCGTTGGTCTTACCACCGGGGCTTTTATTTTCCGAATGTTTGTCGTACAGTGGAGCTGTTCTTCATTATTAGTGACTGCCCTTGGATAGGTAGGCCTGCAAACTTTCGTTTGTGACCTAAAATCTGGGGGCACAATTCCCACATGCAAAGTAAAAAATTCTCTCTCGAGATCGGCGGCAAGACTATGACCGCGGAGTTCAGCGACTTAGCCGAGCAGGCCAACGGCTCGGTTATTTTGCACTACGGCAACACGGCGGTCCTCGCGACTGCGGTCATTTCAAGCCGAACGCGTGACGATATCGATTATTTCCCCCTCACGGTTGATTACGAAGAGCGATTTTATGCGGCCGGCGCCATTTTGGGTAGCCGTTTCATGCGCCGAGAAGGACGTCCTTCGGATGCCGCGATACTCTCCGGCCGCATCGTCGACCGCACTATCCGCCCGCTCTTTCCGCAGCACATCCGCAATGAACTGCAGGTTGTCATCACGGTGCTCGCGCTCGACGAGGAGGATCCGGATCAAGTTGCGGTCAACGCCGCGTCGCTCGCGCTCGCTACTTCTGATATTCCCTGGGGCGGTCCCGTCGCGGCCGTCCGCATCGGTCAGAAGGGAACGGGTACATTCATTATTAACCCCACGTACAAGGAACGCGAGGAAGGGAACCTCGACATACTCGCCTGCGGCAAAGACGGCACTATCAACATGATTGAGGTCGGAGCGCACGAAGCGAGTGAGGATACTATCGCCCGGGGATTCACCCAGGCTATTGAAGAGCACGATAACATTCTTGTGTGGCAGAAAAGCATCATTAAGGAGATCGGGAAGCAGAAGCGCGACGCCGAGAAACCCGAGTTGCCGGTAGTACTTACCGATCTCTATGCATCTGAATTCGCGAACCGGATCACACAGACCGTTTTCTGTGGAGTAGCCGGGAAAGACGAGATTCATCGCTTTACTGATGAGTGGCTCGAGCGTTTTAAAGAAAAAGGGGAAGAGAGCCCCGAGTTGAAAGATATCAAAACTGGCGTCGCCAGACGCTTTATCGAAGACAAGATAGACGAGGAAATACACCGTGGCGCCGTTGAGGACAACAAGCGGGCGGACAACCGGAAGATGAACGAAATCCGTCCCCTCCTCGCACAGGCAGGGGGCATGTCGCCCATGCTTCACGGATCGGGCATTTTTTACCGCGGCGGCACACATGTCTTTACCGCGCTGACCTTGGGCGGCCCGGGTGATAGCCAGATCGTCGACACGATGGAGGAACACGACACCAAAAAAAGATTCCTGCACCACTATAACTTTCCACCGTATTCCTCTGGCGAGGTTGGCCGCATGGGCGGCATCAACCGCCGCGCCACCGGACACGGCGCGCTTGCCGAGAAGGCGCTCGCGGCCGTCATACCACCCCCGGAAAAATTTCCCTACACCATTCGGCTGGTGTCGGAGTGCCTGGCGAGCAATGGTTCGACGTCAATGGGCTCCGCCTGCGCCTCCACGCTTGCGCTTATGGACGGCGGAGTACCCATAAAAGCACCGGTGGCTGGCATTGCTATGGGACTCATGACGCACAAAGGCAAACACAAGGTACTTACTGATATCCAAGGACCTGAGGATGAGTTCGGTGGAATGGATTTCAAGGTCGCGGGCACGCGCGAAGGCGTGACAGCCATCCAGCTTGATATCAAGCTCGACGGCATTCTGATCGAAGCCCTTACTGAAGCGCTCGCGGGCGCAAAAATGGCGCGTCTGCAGATCATCGACGTCATAGAAAAAGAAATTCCAGCACCACGCGTCACCATATCCCCGCGCGCGCCTGAAATACTCACGCTCCGAGTCAAACCTGATCAAATCGGTCTCGTCATCGGCGGGGGCGGCAAAACCATCAACGGCATCAAGGATTTCTCCGGGGTGGAGGATATCACCATTGAGGACGACGGTTCGGTATTTATCACCGGCAAAGGTGGCACCGCAACCAAAGCCAAAGAAATGATAGAGGCGCTGGTCAAGGAATATAAGCCCGGCGAAGTGTACGAGGGCATAGTGAGCAGGCTTATGGATTTCGGCGCGTTCGTGCGCATCGGTCCCGGCAAAGACGCCGAGGGATTGGTGCACGTTTCCGAAGTGGCGCCGTTTCGCATCGATAAAATTTCAAACGCGGTTTCGATAGGCGAGAAAGTTCGCGTTATGATAAAGGAGATAGACGAGAAGGGGCGGATTAATCTCTCGATTAAAGCCGCGGACCCGGAGTTTGCCGCCCGCAAGGGCCTCCAGCCGTCATCAAACCCCAATGGACCAAGAACCGAGCGTCCCCAAAGACCTCCCCGCAGAGACTTCTAGAAAAGAAGTCGACATTAACAAGATCCTCCTCCCAAACAAGGAGATTCATTCGCCGGCGAGCGCGCAGCGCATAAACGCGGGGGCATTGCTCGAACAAGAACAACGGGCGGCACAAGAAGGACCGACCACGGAGGCCGCACAATCGACCGTCTCTCCTGAAGTATCTCCGCCAGCAGCTCCGGTGCTAGTCAAAAAAGATGAGGAAGCGGTGGTCAAGCCAATTGAGACCTATAAAAGCGACATCGAGGATTTGGTAAAGGATAAAAATATCTCGGTGCTCTCGATCGCCGCCGCAGAAGCCGAGCGCCGCGCCGCCGCGGGTCCTCAGGCAAGCGCTGCGATGAGTGGCGTTGACAAGGAAGAAAAAAGACACGTTGGGATTCGTCTGCTTATGATCATTCTTGGCGCAGTGTTAGTGATCGCGGCCGCCGGGGCGCTTCTGTACGTGTTCGGAGCTTTCACCAGTAGCCCACCGGCTCAACAAACTACTCCTCAAACGCCATTTATACCGGTGAATGGCAGCGTAGTGGTTACCATCACCCCGGGAGAGCTCCCGAGTTCTATCCTCGCGGATTTAAACACCGCAAAAAACGGCGTCTCGTTGTCCTTGGGGCTTATGTCGCAACTCTTGGTCGAGGAATCCTCAACAACGCCAAGCGGAGGCACGGTGCTCGCACCTCTTGACGCGCCGATGTTTCTCTCGACGATCGCGCCCGATGCCCCGCAAAGTCTTCTGCTGACGCTTCAACCGCAATATTTGCTCGGCGCACACGTGTACGACGGCAACCAGGCGTTTCTCATGTTGAGCGTCGATTCCTACGAGCAGGCGTTCTCGGGGATGCTCGCATGGGAACCGACTATGCAAAGTGATCTCTCACCGCTGTTTACCTATACGCCGCCTCCTTCCATTCCTGAGCAAATCCTCACCACCTCAACGCCCACCACGCCGGAATTTTTGCAGACCGGTTTTGTCGACGATATCGTCGACAATCACGACGCGCGCGTTGTGGAGGACCGTTCCGGCACTATCGTGCTGTTGTGGACGTTCCTCGACAACGACACCATCGTCATCACCACTAATGAAGCAACCCTCAGTGAAATAATCTCCCTTCTACAGACCGCGCCCGTTAATCCCGTGCCGGGACAGTAATATACGGTATACTACCCGTCATGAATATTGATCAGCATAAGAAGAAACTGGAGGAGGAGAAAAAGCTTGTCGAGAAGGAACTTTCGGATTTGGGATGGAAGAATCCCGAGACAGGCGAATGGGACACGTCGGGTGGGGATATCGATTCCTCCGCCACCGAGCTGGATGAGCTTGCCGACCGGCAAGAAGAATATGAGGAGCGCAGTGAGGAAGTGACGCCGCTTGAGGCTCGACTGAAAGACATCAAAGACGCTCTGCAAAAAATAGAGGATGGTACGTACGGCAGGTGCGACGAATGCGGGCAGAGAATAGAAGAGAGTCGGCTTGAGATAAACCCTGCGGCGCGGACATGCCAAAAACACCTGTAAATCCGGGTCAGTTTGATGCTTCATACCGACATCTGAAAAAGGAGAGGCGTTTAGGTCCTTTTATAAAACGGTACGGGCCCATCGTGCACCGGCGGCGACATGCAACAGAGGCGTTCCAATCGCTTGCCGAAGCAATTATCTATCAACAGCTCTCAGGAAAAGCCGCCGCAACTATTTTGAAACGCTTCACTGCACTTTTTCCGAATAAAAAATTCCCGACGCCGGAGGAAGTGTTGAAAATCAGGGTAAAAAAATTAAGAAGCGCCGGACTCTCACATCAAAAGGCTGGCTATGTGAAGGATCTCGCACGTAAATTTAGAGACGGCAGCATACAACCAAAAAAATTCTCCTCGATGACCGATGAGGATATCATCACGCACATAACCGCGGTCAAAGGCATCGGCACGTGGACCGCGCACATGTTTTTGATGTTCACGCTCTCGCGCCCCGACATTTTGCCGACCGGGGACCTCGGCATACAGAAAGGGTTCAAAAAACTGTTTAAGCTCACATCGATTCCTTCTCCCGCGCACATGGAGCGCTTAGCGTCCGCGTGGCGGGGCCACCGCACGGTCGCCTCCTTTTATCTATGGCGACTCGCGGACGAACAATAAGGATATTACTTTCCCGACAACCAGTTGAGCCAGTCGGGACCCACGTGGCTCGCAAACAGCTGCAGATACGCGATAAGTTGCCAGACATTCATATTAGGCATTGCACACTGGATCGCTCGTACCCAAAGGCAATTCGGCAAACGGATTTTGTGCGCCGCGGACTTCAAAGTGCACGTGCGGACCGGTCGCAAGCCCCGTCATACCCACCAAGCCTATAGTCTCTCCCTGAGACACTTGCGTGCCGGCGGATATGAGCACTCTGCTCATATGCGCATAGAGCGTTTGGGTGTTGTTTGAATGCTGGATAACGACATAGTTGCCGTAGCCACCATTCCACGCACCGTTGTCCTTGGAAACAATGACGATGCCGGCCGCTGCGGCATAAATGGGAGTGCCGGTGCGGGCGCCGATATCAACCGCATTCCATCCATGGAGACCCTGAGTAACCACACCAGGCCATGAGCAGCTGGTGATATTCCCCGCAAGCGGCCACTCGTAATAGTCCGCAATAGCCGGTCCGCCGCCGCCGAGATACGGCTCGGTGCTTCCTGATGCTGCTCTAAGGCCTCCAGTCGATCCGGTGGCAAGCTGAGGAGGAGGGGAGGACGCGTAACTTGGCGCAGTCGCACTCAATTCGCCATCTGGAATGATGATACTCATGCCCGGCGTGAGCGACTCATCTGGCGAGAGTCCGTTGTACTGCGCTATATCATCCGCGTTAGAGCTATAGGTGGTGGCGAGCGAGGCAAGTGTCTCGCCCTTCTGCACCGTGTGCTCCACGCCCGTAATGGGGAGGATAATGAGGGTATCGCCCGGATGAATGACGCCGTTTGGTATGTCGTTGGCCCATATGATCGTGTTCACTGATACCCCGAACATCTGCGCTATCTGGGAGAGCGTGTCGCCCGGGCGCACCGTATAGACGCTGACTTGTGAGGACGTCGGCCACTGCTCAATATCGGCCGAGGTACCCGAAGGTCCCTCCTGGGGCACAAGTGCCGAACCGTCAACCACCGTGATACCGCCTCCTCCAACAGGGGGGTTTGGATCCAGATTTACCGCCGCGGCAAGGAGGGGAACCGTCTGGGAGTTAAGAGTCGGGGTAGCATCTGAGGAGGTTGTCTGACCAAAAAGAGAAGAGAGAAAACTGGCTTGCGCAAAGAGAGGAAAAAGAAGGATAAGCAACGACGCTATCCCTGCAAAGAGATTGGAAAATAAGGTCCTTTTGAGCTTCCCCGCAAAAGATGGCTTAACCGCCGGAGAAGTGTCCGAATGATGATAGTCTATAAGCCTATTTCACCTGACAGTCACTCGTTTCTCTCAATTAATGGCCCAACAGAGCCAGTTCATTGTGCCTTCACCCTGTACTTACCCAGTGTATCGGTTGAGGAGTGAGAGTCAACTAGACAACGGACAGGGTGTGTATAACAAAATTACTGGCGCCTAAAAACTGGCCCTATATGGCGACCATTCCTTCTATCTATCTATTGCCTAAGGAAAGTCTTTAAATCCGAGGTCTCGCAGCGGTGGTTGGTCTGGTTTTTCTTTTGTGCTGGGAGATCCACAGTGGCCATGCTTTTCAGATGACTTCAAGGAAGGCTCGGGGTAGCCGGGGCGCCAGAAGGACGTGGCTCTGGTGGCACGTGCCACGTCAGCGTGGTGTCAGGAATTCTATTCACGACATCTTGTTGTTCCTTCTGCTTTTGGAGTTCAGTGAAGTCGCTTTGAATTTGAAGTGCGGGATCTAGGTGTGTCTCCGATGTGTGCGCCGGGATGGGAGAGCTGGCGAGTGCTATTCCAAGAGCCCCGGCAGCGAGGACTCCCGATTTCTTTTTGGAAACTTTTTCGCTGCTGGATTTTGGCGCTTCAAGTGACATACGTCGTACTACTCAGTATAAGGGGTAGCACTGTTGAGGCCATGAGTACCTGTAGATAACAGTAAAACTTCCATTGCTGCCAAGGAATTACAACAGAACGTGAGCGAAGAAGAGGAGAACATTTTGTGTATCCTTCCTGGTACGCTATAGTTGCTTTCGTGCAACCTTTTGAAGGTCTCAACGCCGCGCAGCAAGAGGCCGTTCGCACAACTGAGGGACCGCTCCTAGTCTTGGCAGGCGCTGGGGCAGGAAAGACCCGCGTTATCGTCGAGCGGATACTCCAGATAGTGCGTGGCGGCGTGGCCCCTGAGCACATACTTGCCATAACGTTCACGAACAAAGCGGCCGGGGAGATGCGCGAGCGGGTGCTGAAACGCCTCTCTCCCCAGGACCGAGCACCGTTCATTTCGACCTTCCACTCGCTTGGGCTTCTCATACTCAAAGAAAATTTCCGAGCGTTGGGGCTCAAGCGCCGCCCGGCCGTATACGATCGCGCCGATTCGCTACGCACCATAAAGGAAGTTTTAAAATCACTCGGATCCGGCGGCGAAATTGAGCCGCGTGCGGCACTCAGTGGTATATCGCGGCAAAAGGGGGAAGGGGTAACAGCTGGGCAGTTTAGCGAGAGCGCTCACACACATCGAGACCGCTTTCTAGCTTCCCTCTGGCTTGCTTATGAGCGAGCGCTTTCGGAGGATAGTGCGTTGGATTTCGATGATCTTCTGTTGCGCTCGGAGAAATTTTTGCGCGAAACACCCTCCGCGCGAGACAGGTACCAACAACGATGGCAATACATCCACATAGATGAATACCAGGATACCAACCGCATTCAGGCACGACTGGCAGAACTTTTGGTCGGAGAAGGAACCCACCTATGCGCGGTCGGTGACATCGATCAGACGATCTACAGCTGGCGAGGCGCGGACATAGCCAATATACTGTCGTTCGAGAAAAAATACGCAGGTGCGCGCGTTATCACGCTTGAAGAAAATTACCGCTCAACCAAACATATCCTCGCTGCGGCTAATGAGGTGATAGCGAAGAATGTGCATCGGCTTGAAAAAAATCTCTATACCAACAATGCCGAGGGCGAAGCGCTGTCGCTCTATCAGGCGTTCGATGAAACGGATGAAGCGAGATTCGTTGTACGAGAGATAGCCACACGTATGGCCGAAAAAAAAGCGCGCCCGAGCGATTGCTGCGTGTTGTACCGCGTGAACTTTCAGTCGCGCGCACTCGAGGAAGCGTTGCTTGCCGCGGATATACCCTACCAGGTCGTAGGCACTCGATTTTTTGAGCGCAAAGAAGTGAAAGATATGCTTGCGTGGGTTCGTGCAGCGCTCTTTGAGACGCCGAGTGATATAGTGCGTGCGGCAGGAGTGCCCGCGCGCGGCATCGGTAAAGTGACGCTTCTTAAAATGCTTGGCGGTCGCGAGCATGAACTCAGCGGTGCTGTACAGCACAAGGTTGCGCGTTTCCATATGCTCCTCACAGCGATACGGGAAAAGGCCACGGAGCTTTCTCCCTCTAAGCTTATGCGCTTTGTGCTTGTGGAGTCTGGTATGGACCGTATGCACAAGGAAGATAAACTTGAGGGGGAGGAGCGGCTTGAAAATATCCGTGAACTTATCTCGCTTGCTGCCCGCTATGATGCAGAGTCGGGGGATCCTGAAGAGCGTCTCCAGGAATTTCTTGACTCGGCCGCTCTGGCAAGCGACCAGGACGAACTTAAAGACACCAACGACGCCGTGCGGCTTATGACGGTGCACGCAAGCAAGGGGCTGGAATTCTCCTATGTATTCATCACCGGCCTTGAAGAAGGGCTTTTCCCCTACGAGCGGGAGGAAGAGGGACAAGATGCGGAGGAGGAGCGGCGGCTCATGTACGTGGCGCTCACCCGCGCCCGAAAAAAAGTGTTTCTCTCCTATGCCTCGTACCGCACGGTGTTCGGATCAAAAAACGGCACGATGCCGTCTCAGTTTCTCTCCGATATTCCGCAGGAGCTGCTTCAGTGGGAATCGCCGGAGCGCGTGGCTAAAACTATTTATCTCGAGTAACGTTTCTTCTGAGCAGTATGCTGCGTAAAAAATCTCTGGGCCAACATTTTTTGCACAACCCGTATTATCTGCGTCTCATCGTTGACGCCGCGCATCTGAAAGCAGGAGAGCGGGTGCTTGAAATAGGGCCTGGAGAAGGCGCACTTACCCGCGAACTTCTGAAGCGCGACGTCAACGTTATTGCCATTGAAAAAGATGCTCGTCTCATACCGATGCTGCAAGAAAAATTCCGCATTGAAATCTCAACCGGCGCATTGCTACTCGTTGAGAGTGATGCGCTTGCCTTTGCTATATCAAAATTGAAATTAAAAAAATATATCGTGGTCGCCAATATTCCGTACTATATTACGGGTGCACTGTTAAAAAAATTCCTTTCGGAAAAAAACCAGCCTTCGCGCATGGTACTACTGGTGCAAAAAGAAGTCGCCGAACGAATCGCACGAAGCACAAAAGAATCCATCCTCTCCCTTTCAATAAAAGCATACGGGACAGCGCGATATGTCAAAACGGTTCCGCGCGGCGCATTTTCGCCTGTACCAAGCGTTGATTCGGCGATAATGACGGTAGAAAATATCTCGCGAAAGAATTTTGCCAACGCTCACCATGAAAAGAGATTTTTTGAAATGGTCCGTGGGGGTTTCTCCCACAAAAGAAAGTTACTTAAGCGCAATTTGGAGCGTCTGCTTGGCAAAAATTATGTGAGTATGTTGCAAATTATCGGCATACCCGACACTGCCCGCGCCGAGGACGTATCGTTGGGACAATGGATTGCTCTCAGCAGGGAAGTATAACCACTTTGCAACATCAAATCACAAAAAAAGGCGTTATAATTAGGAGTGATGAACTCCCGGTCCTATCTGCCGAGCCCACAATTTACTCTGATAGCGATCTCTGTTGCACTCTCTGCGGGATTGGTAGTGGCCGCAGAATTTTTTACCCAGTCGCCCCAGCCGCAAGCGCAAATTGCAGTCGATAATTCGCAGGCCGCAAGCGACAACTCAAATTGGCAGGCGGCACTCTATGCCATAGAAGCCGAAAATGCTTCAACCTCGCTTGCCGTGCCAAGCCCTGACGCGCTCGATCAACTGCTGCAGGCGGCGCAAAGTCCCAATCTCACCGACACTATTGGCCGCACCCTGTTAATAAACATAAGCAATGCCGAATCGCAGAGCCTTGGGGATGACATCCCCACGCAAGACCAGATCGTCGCGGAGGCGGCGGCGCAAGCAGAGAATGCGGTGGCAACAACTACGGTGTATGGCTTTTCAGATCTCAACATTGTACCGACATCCAGCGATACGCTTCACGCCTATGGCAATGCCGTTATACAGACTCTCAGTGGATACCCCAATGCCAGCGAACAGGCGACGTTTCTCGGGTTAGATGAGATAGTCGAAGGTCACGAGACCGCAGCGTCAAAAGGTCTAGCTGGTATAGGTGCTGCATACAAAGCCGCAGCAGTGGCTCTCCTCGCCGTTCCGGTGCCACAGACGCTTGCACCGCTCCACCTGGAAGTCATAAACAACTTACTCAGTACAAGCGCAACGTATGCGGATATGGAAACCATCGGTTCTGACCCGGTGCGCGGTCTTGAGGGATTCCAAACTTACGAATCACTGATGGATAATGGGGCGAACCTGTTCACAAACATTGCGCAGGAATTGTCCAGCGACGGTATACTTTTTACTAAGGACGAGCCGGGAAGCGCGTGGAGCGTTTTCCTGAACCCGACCGGAACGCCGACATCGCCGCAATAAGACACATGGGTAAAAGAATACTATATATAGTAATCGGAACTTTGCTGGTGTTTGGCATTCTCTTTTTACTGTGGTCATGGTGGTCGCAGCCTAACCACCCTTCGCAAACTACCGGCACCTTTGGCACTGCAAGCAACAGCACTACGACCAGTAGCAGTTCGGGTCCGCCAGGTAACGGCACCATATCACTCGGACAAACAGTCGGTGCAGGAAGCTATAACGCACAAGGCGTCTATGTAGGGCAGGGCAACGGCACGTACGACGCGCAGGGGAATTATGTCGGCTATGTCAGCACGCAGAGCAGTACCGAGACATCAAACTCAACTGGAACGGTCGGTGCAGGAAGCTATAACGCACAAGGCGTCTATGTAGGGCAGGGCAACGGCACGTACGACGCGCAGGGGAATTATGTCGGCTATGTCAGCACGCAGAGCAGTACCGAGACATCAAACTCAACTGGAACGGTCGGTGCAGGAAGCTATAACGCACAAGGCGTCTATGTAGGGCAGGGCAACGGCACGTACGACGCGCAGGGGAATTATGTAGGTTATGTCGGTACTGTGGGAAGCACGACTGTGACAAGTGTGCCGGGTGCAATTTGGCTAGGCGGTACTTCTTTTAATCCGACGGGTATAAACAGTGTCAGCAGCGGTGCAAACGGCTTCGTGCCAACGATTACGACAACAATCAGCAATAACGGCAGCGGGGCTGTGACGCTTATAGAAGCGCTCGCAGGAACTGCGATAGCGGGAACTTTGACATGCGCAGCACCAAGCTTAGTCGCAGCAATAGCAGCAGGAGGAACCGCAGTCAGTCTCCCGACCGTGGTCGGAGCAGCTACTGGAGTTACAATAACCACTACGGGAGCAGGACCGGAGTTTCTTACTAGTGGAATAGCGTCATTTGCAGGTGCTATTCCTGTCAACGATTATATTACTCATAACCAACTAGCGGGTTTGGGCTTGATTCAAGGTGCCTCTTTTGCTCTCCAAGCAAAAAACTCCGCGCAAGACATCGCATTTACCGGCAACAAAGTCGTCGACTGTTTTCTCAATGTCATCGCCAAAGTAGCCCTCCAGCAAATAACTGTAAGCGTCGTCAACTGGATAAACTCCGGCTTTAGCGGCCAGCCCGCTTTTGTCAACGACTATCAACAGTTCTTCACCAATGTCGCCGATGCCGCGGCGGGAGCGTTTATTCAAGGGTCTCCACTCTCATTTCTGTGCAGTCCATTTCAATTACAGATAAAAATAGCCATAGCGCAGGCCTATGCCACGCGCGCCGCACAGTCCTGTACCCTGACTAAACTCATTAGCGACATTAATGGCTTTATGAACGGCGCCTTTTCAAGCGGCGGCTGGCCTGGGTTTATTTCCTTTACCACAGTGCCGACCAACAACCCTTATGGCGCGTTTGCCTATGCCCAAGTAGGTCTCGCGACTGCACAATCGCAGGCGCTTACAAATGCGAAGAATAATATATCGCCTACGGGCTTTCTTAACCTCCAAAAGCTCTCGGGTTGTAGCGATCCTACTCAAAACGGCATCTCTGGGTCAGCGAGTATAGGTGTAAACCCGCAGGCAGCGATAGCAGCAGGAAAGGCCGCCTTGCCGCCCGGTTGCACGGCAACAGTGGTTACACCAGGAAGCGCCATTGCAGCTTCTCTGACTTCGTTAAATAACGCTCAAATCAATCAGCTCGGAATTGGCAATGACATTGATCAGATAATCACTGCACTCACGACCCAGCTCATGACCCACATAGTTCAAAACGGCCTCTCGTCGCTCTCGCAGACGACGACACAGACGCCCGCCGATATCGCAGCGGAGTCGCAAGCGACCACGCTGCTTGGTGAAATGCAAACCGAGACGACGCTCGCACAACAGCTCGGCAGTATATATCAAGGGAGCATCGGCGACATAGAAAGCGCCCAGGAAGATCTGAATTCGCTCGCCAGTTGCTGGGGCAGCGTCGCTTCCTCAAGCCCCTCAGCCGCGCAAGCGTCTCAAAACGCTTCAAACGCCAGCGAGATACTGCAGTCCCTTAACACACAGATTGATATCCTCAACAACAATATTACGGAGGTGAACAACGAAATAGCGGAACTGAACCAATTCCAGGAGGATGTGTCGTCCGCACAATCAGATGCCGGTGTGGCAAATGCCACGGCCAGTTACAACGCAGCCGCCGGCAGCTTCCCCGCGCAGACCGACGTTACTACGGCCCAGCAAAACCGCACCACGGAGCAGGCGCAGCTGGCGACGCTTGAACAGTCAGTGCAGACGAGCCTTACCCAATGCCAGGCCGGCGGCAATGAGTCTTTCAATCCACCATGGCAAGTTTCAATATTAGTAACAGGAGTCACTCTTACCGACATTGGAGGCCAAGCAGGCAACCTTGCAGCCGGTAACACCGACCAGCTCTCGGCAACAGTGGCACCGTCCGATGCAACTGATGCGACAGTTACCTGGTACTCCGATACCCCCTCTGTTGCCACCGTCGACGCCAATGGTCTCGTGACTGCGGTCGCTCCGGGAACCGCAAACATTACCGCTGCCTCTACCGACGGGAGCAATATAACCTCCAATCCTATTATCGTGACAGTTCCTACTTCTGCGGGCGGTGGTCAATCAGTCCAATCGTCGATACCAGTTGCCAGTATCACTATCACTGACACGGGCGGCAAAGCAGGCAGTCTTCCGATCGGCAGTACCGACCAGCTTTCGGCGACGGTAGCGCCATCTGATGCGACCAACCAGACAGTCACTTGGTCCTCCGACAACACAGTAGTCGCCGCTGTTTACTCAAATGGTCTCGTCACGGGACTTTCCCCAGGAACGGCCAACATCACCGCAGTTTCTACTGACGGCAGTGATATAACATCTAACGCCATGACCGTGACGGTCAGCAACCCGCAGCAAGAAGATGCCGCCACGCAATGACCGTGACGGTCGTCCAATAATGATATGAAACGGATGTTCACCAAATTTACAACGTATAGCAGCATCATTCTTGTGGTAGTGGCAATTATTTTTGGTACGTTTCAACCCTTAGTGGTGCAGGCACAAAATGCTTCTGTTAATTGCACAGGCTCCAACAGTGCGAACTGCATTCCCAGTGGGGCAGGTACCACGGCCGGAGCTTCTACCGGTTCTAGTGCGTCAAGCGCTCTTAACTGCAATGGTACCAACAGTGCAACATGCCTAAATGGTGGAGAGACTACCGTGCCTACAGCGGCGAACACTCCTGCCATAGCGGCAGCTACACCAACCGCAGGTACCCCAAGCAGCAAAAATCCTGTAGACAACACTAGCAATATCGGTTGCAATCTATCCACTGCAATTACTTCAGGATTTGGGGGAGCGTTCGCACTGTGTCTCACTAATGTGGTTTATATTTTCACTGTCGGGATTGGCAGTGGCTTTGCATACGTTTCAGCCTACTTTTTTGACTATGCAATAAGTCTTTCGCTTAATAGCGCGGCTTATGGACTCGGTTTTGTATCGCAAGGATGGACAACCGCGCGCGACGTTGCCAACATGGCATTTCTCTTCGTCCTTATCTACATCGCGTTCCTTATCATGTTCGAAGCCGAAACCAGTGGCACCATACCCTTGCTCACCGCCGTGATTGTGATGGCTCTGATAGTTAATTTCAGCTTTTTCTTCACGAGACTTGCCATCGATGCGGGAAACATTCTTTCGATTCAGTTCTACAACGCCATCACTGCGCCCTCTATAGCTTCGAGCGCCCAAAACACGGGTGTCGCCGCGGCATCTATTGTTAATACTGCAAACAATGCATTGGGTAGCGCCAGTTTGGGCAACAGCAAAGACCTTACTGCGAGCATCATGGGGATGCTTCAGTTGCAAAATCTATTTAGCAACCCGTCATTCAATGCCTTCTTTTCAACTAGTCCAGGCTTCATGGTTACCACTATCGCACTCTCCTTCCTGTATATAGCGGCAGCCATCATGTTCTGGCTTCTCACCGTTATGTTCGCCACGGCGGGTATGAAGTTCCTCTTTCGCATCGTGGCGCTATGGTTCCTTATTATCGCTTCGCCCTTGGCTTTCGTCGCATATGCCATACCGGGCCTAAGACAATATTTTAAGCAGTGGCTCTCGCTGCTCATTGAAAATTCGTTCTATCCGGCCGCCTTCATGTTTATTTTTCTTATTCTCACTAACTTCTCCAATCAGATGTCGGGCAACAACGGGATTATTAGCGGTATCTTCACAGGCCTGACGCCAGGCACAAACACAGCAAGCGGTGCGGTGGCACAGATAGGATATGCTGCTGCGAATGTTGGCATTCGGATGGGCTTTGTTATTGCTATCCTCTGGGTCGGGCTTGAAGCATCAAAGCGACTTGGGGTGATGGGTGGCGAAGCGGCTAATAAGTTTGGCAGTTGGGTAGGAACAGGAGTTCTTAAAGGCTACAACGTCCCGTATAAGTACGTGGGTCCGGGAGCATTGGCTGGGTTGGCCGATCGGGGTTTGCAAAAGACTAAATTTGGCAATTCGCTCCTCGGTTATGAATTGCGCCGATATGTTACAAAACCTCTCGCCGGTACTACCATACCCGGCAGTCATGGAGAATCGTATACGCAACTAATAGAGCGTCAGAGAAAAGAAAGTTCTGAAAAAAAGGCAAATCTGCGTGATATAGAAACTAAGAAAATAATCCAGCCGCTTCCTGATGTGGAGAAATCATTGCAGCCGCTTGCAGAGAAAGCAGAACTTAAAAAACTGAATGAGCAGGAAGAACTTAAGAGATTGCATGCCGCAGAAGTCGCTCATGCAGCTGGCACTGGACCGGCGCTCACCAGAGCTGAGTCGGATCGAAAGACCTATCTAGAGAGCAAGGGTCTGTCCGATATCAGTGCAAGCCAGGACGCAAGGAGATTAGCTCTTGTGGGTAGAGGGGTGACACCAATAACTGCGACCGAAGAAGATAAGAAAAAAACTCTTGATGCAAAAAAATCGAACATAGACACGCGTCTTAAGTCATTGAGCGAGCGCGAAATCGGAGAAATCGGTGCGAAAAACATCAAGCCATATGTTCATGCGTTCAGCGAAAACCAAATAAAGACAATGAAAAATATCAAGACATTCACCGATGCTCAAAAAGAAGACCTCGAAATGACCTGGCAAGAAAAAGGCGCTGCTGCACCGCTTAAGAAAGCTGATGACATCACTGATAAATTGGCCCAAATCGATACGGACCTTAGAGTCGTCGGGAAAGGACTAAAACCTGGAGGTGGAGACCTTAAGGGTGTCGAGATCATGCAATTAAACACGGCGAACACCACCAAATCTTCGGTAACAAAATCCGGGGATCTCATTACCAAGGACAAACTTGAAGCTGCCCTTAAATCCATAGGGAACGAGACTGAGAGGGTCAGGGGGGAACGTGACTCGCTAGGGCGCGGTGTGGGTACTGCACCTGCAAGAACGTTCTACGGCCAGCAGCTGAAGGACTTGCAAGATGCAAAGAAACAGGTCGAGGATCTAAAAGATAAAATGAAAGAGATTTCACCTAAAGTAAGCAGAGCCTCCGAGGGCGCGGGCACTTTAACAGTAAGAGATAGGTAGTATACTACACGCTATGGAGAGAAGAAACTACTCGGCAGAAGAAATACAAAAGAAATTTGATTCGCTTCCTGAGGAGATAAAAGCGCTTCTTTACAGTCCCGAGATGATGGATGTTATTAAAAAAGTTGGGGAAAAACACCAGCTTCATATAGACCAACTCGATTTGTTGGAGAACGATACTGCTCAGGTGATGCTTGGATTCATTCAGACAAAGGACTACCCTGTGGCGCTGATGGACAGTCTTAATGTCACGCAGATAAAAGCCGACATGATTGCTCAAGATATGAACGATATGCTGTTCGTTAAAATTCGTGACTCAATGAAGAAAACAGATATGCCGGTCATTATGCCCTCAAATAAATCCGCCTCGACTCCACAACCTATCAGCACAGTCCCGACGCCAACGACACATATGGTTTCAGCTGCCATGCCTATGCCAAAGCCAGCTTTTCCTGTTTCCTCTATTCCAATACAACCTCCCACTGCGGCAACGCAGATTATCTCCGTGCCCATGCAAACGGCAGATGTGATGCTCACCAAAACAACCGTGAGCATGGCGAAAAAAATTGAGGGTCCGCCCGTGCAAAATACTCCTCCTTCCGCCACCAAGATAGAGATACCCACACCGGGACCCTACAAAACCGATCCCTACCGCGAACCGCCAGAGTGAACCCTCATTGTATTACCAATGCGATTTTTTCTTCGCTTTCCTCGCGCGGACAGCTATAGAGCTAATGGGAAAATTTACATTTTGCATTCATATGCCTCGCGCTTCGGCTCAAAAAAGGCCATTTCCACATGTATGAAGGAAGCACCTCACTAAAAGTCTCAGATCTGGCGCTTTTTCGCGCTATACTATTAGGCAATGGCGCGGTATCAAGTTCCTCAATTTATCGAGGTTGAAGATAAAATATTCGGACCGTTGACATTCAAGCAATTCGTCTATATTGCTGGCGGCGGAGGGCTGTGTCTTGTTTTTTTTACGCTTCTACCGCTTTACATCGCCATTATCTTCATGATCCCTGTGGCGGCCTTTGCACTGGCACTCGCGTTCTATAAGGTTAACGGTCGGCCGTTCATTGTAGTGGTGGAGCATGCTGTTGGGTATTTTTTCGGCCATAAGCTCTATTTGTGGAAACAAAGAAGCCAACAGGCTACAAACAGCAAAAAACCCTTACCCAATATCTCTGTAGCAAACCAGCTGGTACCAAAACTTTCGCAAAGCAAGCTCAAGGATCTCTCTTGGTCGCTCAATATAAAGGATCGCGCCAAGATGGGCCTGGTTGACTCGGAGCGCACTGGATTTGAAATTTAGAAGTATGCCAAACACAAAAGTAAAAGCGCAGGCGACCCAGGAATTCGTGCCCATCAAAGAGGTGCGCGAGGGTATTGTGATACTCAAAGACGGAAGCCTGCGCGCACTCCTTATGGCTTCTTCCATAAATCTCGCGCTCAAAGGAGCCGACGAGCAGCAGGCGATTATCGGACAGTTCCAGAATTTTCTCAATTCGTTGGAATTTACTACACAATTCTTCATTGAATCGCGAGATCTCGATATCCGTCCCTACATCGCCCTTCTTGAGGAGCGTTTGGCCGCCGAGCTCGACGATCTGATGAAAATTCAGATACGCGAATACATTTCATTCATCAAGGATTTTACCGAACGCGCGAACATTATGTCGAAAAATTTCTTTATCGTCGTCCCGTACGATCCGGCCTTCATCGCACGCGGCGGAGGTATACGAGGAACAGTTACTTCATTTTTGCCTACAAAAGGCGGCGGGAATTCCGTACTTACCGATGAGCAGTTTGAGGAATATCGCACCCAGCTGGAGCAGCGCATTTCAGTTATTGAACAGGGACTGGTGCGCACCGGCGTACGCGTTGTCAACCTCGGCACGGAGGAGGTTATAGAATTATTCTACAAACTCTTCAATCCGGGCGAGCTGGAGAAGCCCCTGCAAGTCACGCAAATCGCCAAATAACTATGGCAATCCTTGATTTTTTAAAAACAAAAAAGTCCTCGCCGCTTACGCCAGTCGCACCTATTTTGCCGGAGCAAATATATAAAGAGGGGGTACTAGAACTCCAAGACGTCATCGCGCCCTCGGCTCTCAAAATAACACCACGTGAGATAAACCTCGGCGATAAAATCGCGCGCACGTTCTTCGTCATGTCTTATCCGCGTATCCTCACCGACTCGTGGTTCTCTCCCGTCATTAATCTCGACCGCGTGCTTGATGTGTCCATCTTTATCCACCCGCTAGACTCCGCCGAGGTCCTCAAAAAATTCCAAAAAAAGGTCGCCGAGGTACAGAGCCAGATTATGGTACGGGAAGAAAAAGGCCTCGTGCGCGACCCGATGCTTGATACCGCCTATCAGGATCTCGAGCAGCTACGCGACAACCTCCAACAGGCGCAAGAGAAACTGTTCGACGTCGGCGTCTATATCACCATTTACGGCGCTTCGACGGAGGAGCTCGACAAGGCCGAGTCGGAAATAAAATCGATGCTTGAGTCGCGATTGATTTACGTCAAACCAGCGCTTTTCCAGCAGGAGCAGGGTTTCAAAAGTGTGCTCCCCATAGGGCTCGACGAACTTGCTGTCAACTCGAAGTTGAATTCCTCTCCGCTCTCTTCCATTTTCCCGTTCGTGTCCTTCGATCTGACGTCAGATAAGGGCATACTCTACGGCGTCAATCGTCATAACGCCTCACTCGTTCTCTTTGATCGTTTCAGCTTGGAAAACTACAACTCAGTTATATTCGCAAAGTCGGGTTCTGGCAAATCCTACGCCACAAAACTCGAGATCTTACGCACGCTTATGTTCGACACGGAAGTCATTGTTATCGATCCGGAGCGCGAATACGAGTTTCTGGCGCAAACCGTCGGCGGCCGTTATTTCAACATCAGCCTCAACTCTGAACACCATATCAATCCCTTCGATTTAGCCCCTCCTCGTGAGGACGAAAGTGCCTCGGACGTGCTTCGAAGTAACATTGTTGCGCTGGTTGGAATGTTCCGGATCATGCTCGGGGGACTCACCCCTGAAGAAGACGCAATAATTGATCGCGCCATCACTGAAACCTATGCGCTCAAAGATATCACCGTCGATAGTAATTTTGCTGATATAGAACCTCCGCTGCTGTCGGACTTCGAACTAGTCTTGGCTGGCATGCAGGGCTCGGAGTCCTTGGTGCAGCGGCTCAGCAAATACACCAAGGGCACCTGGTCGGGGTTCATCAACGAGCCGACCAATGTCGATATCAACAAAAAATTCGTGGTGTTCTCGGTGCGCGACATGGAGGACGATCTCAAACCGGTCGCGATGTACCTCATCACCCATTATATCTGGAACGCCGTTCGTAAAACGCTGAAAAAACGCCTGCTGGTCATCGATGAGGCGTGGTGGATGATGAAATCGGATGACACGGCGTCGTTTCTCTACAGCATGGCTAAGCGCGGCCGCAAATACTTCTTGGGGCTCGCGACCATCACTCAGGATGTTGATGACTTCTTGAAGTCGCCCTACGGGCTCCCGATGATAACCAACTCTTCGATTCAAATTCTGCTGAAACAATCGCCGACCACTATTGATAATCTACAAAAAACTTTCAATCTTTCGGACGAGGAGAAATATCTTCTACTGGAGTCAGATGTGGGAGAGGGTATTTTCTTTGCTGGGCTCAAACACGTAGCTATTAAAGTCATTGCCTCCTATACCGAGGACCAGATCATCACCTCCGACCCTTCCCAAGTGCTGGCGTTGCGCAAGCAGCGCGCTGAAGCAAGCGAGACACCAGCTGCGCCTGCGGGAAGCGCGATACAATAACTATATGAAGTTGCACTACATTTTTTTTCTTCTGGTAGCTATTTTCATAACTGGACTTGCCGACGGCATAACGTGGGCTCTGGCACCTATACCCGGTATTGGATTTGTACTTGGCATTGCGATAGCTTTCTGCATCAACATAACCATGGGCGTAGGGTTTCTTATGCCTCTGCTAGCTCTCAGTGATATGTACCACCCGCGCATAAGCCCTTTCGGCATTATCGCGGGACTCATACCTGGTGTTAACGTGTTGCCTTTCTGGGTTGGGCTCGTCATCGCGGGCATTATCTATAAAACAAACGCGGAGGGCAAATCACTCGGTGGCGTTACCGGCACGGCATTCAAACTTCAATCCATATATCAATCAGGAGGAAATCCTATTTCTAAAATGCGTGAAGCCGGTTCAGCGACACGGAACTCTCGCCGAGATCTCGATCGACCCGAGGTTCCCCGACCGGCTGATGCCGGCGAAGAGCGGCAAAGTATACGCACACTGCAAAATCTAAAATCTCCCCGTATGAATGAAGATATACGATCACCACAAGCTCATGCACAAACTGCATAAAGAAATACTCGTTTGTGTGCTCATCGCTTTTTTTGCTTTCGCGGGCGTAACTCATGCGCAGTCGACCGACGGAGTGCCTCCTCCGGTGCAATATAACGTGGCGCCCGAAACGCCAGGACCAGATACACCGGTTACCATTACGGTTCAGGGGGTTGGCACTTTTTTGGGCAATTCAAATGTTATCTGGTCGCAAGACGGTGCAGTCGTTTCCTCAGGTGTCGGAGACAGCAGTTATTCCTTCACTACGGGGGCGCTCGGGCAAGTAACGACCATACATGTGGAAATAGACTCCGCCACAGAAGGCACCATAACGCAGGACTTCACTATTAATCCTTCGTTGGTTGACTTAGTGTGGGAGGCCGATACCAGTGCTCCTCCTTTTTATAGAGGCAAACCGCTTTATAGCGCGGGCTCAGGACTTAAAGTAGTTGCCTTTCCAATAGTGATCTCAAATGGCACTCGGGTTGCTGCATCAAGCCTCTCGTACCAATGGACGCGAGATAGTGTACCCCAGGCGGCAGCTTCCGGACTTGGAGAAAACACGTTCTCTTTTACGGGCGACCAATTGCAAACGGGGGAAGATGTTGAGGTTGACATTTATCTTGGCAATACGCTGGTAGGCCAGGGTGAAGTCGTGATTCCGAGTTCATCTCCTCAAGTGGTGCTCTATGATCAAGACCCTCTGCGCGGTACGTTATACGATGAAGCGTTGCCGAGTGCGATATCGCTCGACACTAAAGAGTTAACCGTGCAGGCGGTGCCGTACTATTTTTCAAACACGAGCATAAGCGACGGCGCACTCTCTTATAGCTGGACGCTTAACGGCAACACCATAACCGGCCCTGAATCCGCGCAGGGGATACTGACCCTACTGCAAACGGGAAGTGGAACGGGCGCGGCGAATCTCGCCGTATCGGTGCAGAACAATGATCCTGATAAATTGGTACAAGCGGCAAGTGCGGCGCTCCAAATTGTATTCGGGCAATCAACAGGTTCTAGCCCTTCATCATTCTTTGGACCATGAAAAAACTGCTTTTAAATGCGGGGTTGTTCTCTCTTTTGTTTTCCATAGGTATGCTCGTTCCCGTCGTGCATGCACAGGTCGGCGGTATACCTGAATATACAGGTAGCCCTCCCTCGACATCGGCGCCAAATTATAATTGTCCTTCCGGTCAGACCTATTCATCAACTGGTAGTAATGGGTCAGGTGGGTGTGTTGCCTTACCTACGACAGCAAACCCAGCTGGCACACCAACTAACGGTTCTAATCTCACTTATACCCCCCTTGAACCGATACCAGGTGCAACCACAAATGCAAACGGAACCGCGCTTAGTTTTCCGGCGCTGATAAATAGTATGTTTACCGTTCTCTTTACTGTAGGAGCACTGTTTGCGGTGCTTATGCTCACAATAAGTGGCATACGGTATATGCTCTCGGATGTCGTCATTAATAAAGAGAGAGCAATAAAACGTATTACAGCCTGTATCTACGGCCTACTCCTCTTAGCTGGCACGTGGCTCATACTGAACACCATAAACCCACAGCTACTTAATTTTACACTCATTCCGTGTCCACAGGGAAGTACCGGATGTACGATCACGGGTGCACCACCGACAAATACAACGCCTCCACCAAATCCTTATTCTTCTATTTCATTTCAACAGGCGGTACAAAACGAGCAGACGGTTCAAAACGCAATTACAGATAATACCGACGCGCAAAATGCACAGACATACGACCAATCTAACTGTGCTTCTATCGCCCAGCAACAAACTGCGCTCGTCCAAACGGCAAGTGCTCCCCCAGCGGGGGGTGGTCAGGGCTGTGTCATTAACGTAAGTGGGATGTTCGGGAGTGTAGGCAACACCCAATGCCTCTCTTATAGAGTACAGTATCAATCATTTTGCGACCAACTCGCAGAATGCCAGTCGGATGGGAACGGTACTTATAATTGTTGATTTAATAAAATGAAAAACACTTTTACACTACTATTTAGTGCCGTAATAATTTTACTTTTGATATTCCTTGCAATTTGGTTTTTCTTTTTCCGACCATCTGCGCCGGGGCAAACTACACCTACCTCTTCTTTCGGCACAGCAGCAAATAATTCAACGACGGTTACGAGCAACACCTCTTCAAACTCAACCCAGTCGACCAATGTGCCGTTAACGCAATCTGCCGCACAAAAGATATTTGAAATTGCGACAGGTCCAGTGGTCGGCGCAACGCTGATACAGACGCTCGACCCTACGACCACCCTCGCGCGATACATAGATGCAGATGATGGTCATGTGTATGACTTGCCGCTCGATGTTCCCGGTGCCATACCGCAGGTCGTCTCCGATACGACCATCCCTGGCGGTGTGGACGCTATCTGGGTAGACGACGGCAATGCGGTAGTCATGCAGTACCTCGATACTAGCGATGCGGTAAAAACGCTATATATGAACTTCCAAGTTACAACCTCGAGTTCTTCTTCACTTGAGGCGACCAAAATACTATTTTTGCCAAACAATATCATCGGCATCGCTGCCTCTCCTGACGGCAAGGACGTCGTATATCTGCTCCAAACCGCAAGCGGCTCTGACGGCTATACCGCAAAGGCAGACGGCACCGGTGCCAAAAAACTATTTTCTCTCCCACTCTCGCAGATGATTATTTCTTGGCCTTCGAAGGGTACCCTCTTGGCGTATACCAAATCGGCTGCAGGCGTACCCGGTATTGTGTTTGCAATCGACGTTAAAAGTGGAAACGTGACGCCGCTTGTGTATGCCGACGGTATCACTGCGACGGCTGACCCGACATTTGCGAATGTCATTTATCAGGTGGTATTAAGTGATGGGTCTGCGCCGATTACCTACATTCACAACGTTAGCACTGGACTTAATCAGGCTGCCGATTTCAATCCTGCCCCTGAAAGATGTATCTGGAGTGAAATTGTCACCTCATTTATGTACTGCGCTATTTCGACCGTAGATACGCAATCAAATTTCCTCGACTTGTGGCATCAAGGCGAAACTGGCGGAGGGGATGCTATCTTTTCTTTTGACGTCTCTAAGAATACTGACAATCTCGTTGCAGCTCTTTCGAACAGTATGGGGTCAAGCGATATTTCAGAAATGGCACTCTCGCCCGATGAGCACTATCTCGACTTCGTGACCAAAGGCGACCGAACGCTGTGGGGTGTGCGCCTTACACAACCGTAGTCCCTTGCGTCGAACGATACTTCAGTACGATGTGGCGAAATTTTCCTTCGCCTTCTGACACTGTCTTTATCTCCGGATCTTCAGCAAACAACTCATGCACTACTAACCGCTCGTAGGAAGAGAGCGGCTCCATCTCGACATCGTGCTTAAAAAGCCGTGCACGCTGCGCAAGCATGCGAGCGGCCGAGCGTACGTGTTCAAGCTGATCTTCGTGGTAATTGTTAACGTCAATAAGGAAGTTCGCTACTTCCTCGCCGTGGTGGGTTTCTACGAGCCTGCGCGCGAGTGTATTGAGCGCGCGTAAATGCTCCCCATGAGGACCGATAAGGAGTTTGGAATCCTGCGAAGTAATCCGTACGACCGTGCGGTGACCATTGTCTATCTCTACGGCCGCGTTCTCAACTCCCAACTGGGAGAGAAGGTCGGTGATATGTTGTTTGAGAAGCTCCGGGTTCATGCGCACACAATACCCTAAGAGACTCCTCTATCGCAACTTGACTACTTTTTTTTCCTGAGTTCGCGGCGTATGAGCCACTCCTGGCCCAAAGAAATAACGTTGCCGGTGGCAAAATAAAGGCCGGCCGCCGAAGGGAGGGTGAAGGAAATGACCGCAAAGAGGCCGGGCATGAAATACAGCATCATTTTTTGCTGCATCGCTTGCGCCTGCGCTTTTTCAGGCGAGAGTGACTTTGATTTCGGGGTGCGCATAAGCGAGAGATGGATAACCGCGTATTGGAGCAAGCCGACTACCAAGGCAAGAATGATATTGTGCGCGTTGGAAAGATTTAAAAATCCCAAGAACTGCAAATTAACGTTTACGGGATTCGAGACGAACGAATAGAGGAGCGTAGTGGCAACATGGGGAAGTCCTCCGTCTTCGCGAAAGAATGCGTAGTACAAGGCGATGAATATAGGTATCTGCACCAGAATGGCAACAAAACCGGCGAGTGGGCGGATATTGCGCTCCTTGAAAAGCGCCATGGTGTGTTTTGCCTTTTCGTCGGGGTTGTCTTTGTATTTTTTATTTATTTCATCGAGCTCACCTTGCGCCGCCGCCATGCCCATTTGGGTTCGTATGGACGCGCTGAAGGCCGGATAAAACAGAACGCGCATCACCACCGTCATGGCGATGATAGCGAGCCCCACGTCGCCGTGCGGCATGACGTCGATGAGGAAGATAAACGCGTTGTAGAGGGGTTGTATTAAGTAAGTTTGGAACATAAGGTTTTAACTTCGCGTCGTATAGCTTCAAGGGATGCCGCTTTGCGGACAAAAAACACAACATGCGCGCGGGGAAGTTTCGTGAGCTCCCGGTAGACGCTGCGGCGCAATGCATTTCGTAAGATCGCCTTCTTAGCTGTCTTCTTTGATACCACGACGGCTACTTTTCCAGTCGACGTCGCTATCCATTTTACCGCTAAAGGGCCGCTTGAGAGCGAACGGCCTTCTTTGAGAACACGGCGAACCTCAACGGCCCTTAAACGACGCGAAGCGGGAAGCATGGCGCTACACCGAGAGCCTCGCACGCCCCTTGCGGGCGCGCCGCTTCAATGTCGCGCGGCCTCCGGCGGTTTTTGTGCGCTTCAAATACCCGTGCGAGCGAGCGCGTTTGCGCTTTTTGGGTTGATAAGTTTGCGACATGACTAGAACCATATCACACCATATAGCCTATATACAACTTCCCCTACCCGTATAGTTCGGAGTGAGTTCCAATTTTTATAAAAAGCACGATGTCCTGTCTTATTGGTTCATAGATAGCCCGAAAATTCCCGGTTATATTGATGCTTCGATAACCTGCATACGCTCCATGCAGTGCATGGTTATCAAGAAGCGGATGAAACGGATTTTTGAGAAATAAATCTCGGCGTTCTTGGAATTGTTCTTTAATCTTCTTTGGCAACTTGTCAAATCGCTTTACAAAACGATCGTCAAGAATTATTTTCATGCACGCCGATTAAGCCACGCGTCCATCTCTTTACCGGAAGAAAATGCTGGAGAAACGTTTTTTCCTTTCCGGAAATCTGCGCTCGCTTTGCGGAGTTCCCGTCCGGTCTTGGCATTAGGTATTTCTCTGCGCACGATGCCGATACCATACTCTCCTTCCGCAAACTTTTCCGTCGCCATTTTGAGAAAGGAAGCAAAAGGGACGCCTTCCCGCTTGGCTCGCTTCATCGCTTTAGCCTTAATCTTCGGATCGATGTTAAATACAATTTGGGTGGTCATATATATAGCTTATACATAGCTCAGATATATGTCAACTTCCACCGCAGCCTGGGCAAGCCCCCCTGTACTGTGTGCAAGGTGTCCCGCTGTCTATAAATTTTTATAGGTACCCTCGTTGCGTAGCCCTATGTGATCAATGATAAGCACCTGGTGCTCGTAATGAAAGACTATTCTGAGACGACCCTTCCGAACGCGGAATTTTTCATGGCCAGAAAGCCTGACAACATTGAGACTGTGAAAGTTTCTCGTCAGCAATCTCTCAACCATTTCTTCCAACTGGGCGCGCTGTTTCTTATTTAACTTTCGAAGAAGTTTTTCGTGCTCGTTCATGCGTTTTTATTCTGCGGAGTATGCGCAGCACCTCGCCACCCGCAATGCCCTTGCCTTTATTATCGCGGTCAGCATCAAAAATAGTGCCCCACTCTACTTCGCTTTCCCCAGCGTCCACCGGAGCCATGCGAAATACCGGTTTCGAGCGCCGCAATACCGTAAATGAAGAACCGCGCTCGACGTCCTTTATGTATTTGTCGAGATTAACGCGTAACTCCTTAAGTCCAACGAGATTATGTTTAGCCATATCCATAAGTTTATCCTCAGATGAACTTTGAGTCAAATCGTCCTGTCAAATGTGGTTTATACACACGTTCTCCACACCTTATGCACAAAACTGCAAATTTTGACTCGGGGAGAAGAGACGGGTATCCTTGGTTACGACTCGCCATGACAACTACGAAGGAACTCTGGGAAAATGCACTGGTTGAGCTCGAGCTCACCATATCAAAACCGAATTTCAACACGTGGTTTAAAGATACACACATCGTGAGAGTGGAGGACGGCGCGGTCCACCTCGGCGTCCCCTCGCAATTCGCCCGCGACTGGCTCTCCACCAAGTTCCACAAGGATATTCTTCGCTCCCTGCGCGGGCTCTCCGAGAACGTGCGGGTGGTTGAGTACGTTATTTCCCGCAGCGCCAAGAAAACGAGCGAGGAAGTGGCGCTCTCAGTCCCGGCCGCCGCTCAAGAACTTCCCCTTGAGGCGGTACATCCAAAGACCAATCTTAATCCGCGCTTCACGCTTGGCTCTTTCGTTGTGGGACCCTTCAATGAACTCGCCCATGCGGCAGCGCAGGCAGTCATACGCAAGCCCGGCATCGCTTACAACCCGCTCTTGGTGTACGGGCCCACCGGTTTGGGCAAGACGCACCTCATACAGGCGGTGGGAAATCATTTCCGCATGAGCGCGCCGGAGCGAAAGGTCTACTACACCACCTCGGAGAAGTTCTCCATGGACTATGTGTCATCGCTTCAGAGCAACAAAACACAAAGCTTCAAGGAAAAATACCGGCAGTACGACCTTCTCATCATGGACGACATTCAATTTCTGGCCGGCCGAGACAAAATAAAGGAGGAATTCTTCCATTTGTTCAACTTTTTGCACGACAACAACAAACAATTGGTCTTCTCCTCCGACCAGCACCCCAACGTCATCCAAAACCTCGAGGATAGGCTCAAATCGCGCTTTGCAGCGGGCATGGTGGTCTCGGTGACACCGCCCGATCATCAATCGCGTTTGGCCATTGTGCGTTCAAAAGCGGCCGCTCACGGCGTCATGATGCCAGATGAGGTGCTCGAATACCTGGCTGCCACGGTTGAGGGCAACGTACGGGAGCTTGAAGGCGCTCTAAACACGCTTCTCATACAGTTTGAGATGCGCGGCAATCCCTTGACGTTGAGCGACGCCAAAACGCTCCTGCGCGGCGCGGGGGCTGCCACAAAAAAGGCGGTGTCGGTGCAGGAAGTGGTCAAGACTATTGCCAGTTTTTACGGAGTGGAGGAGACGAGTATTTATGAGAAGACGCGGCGCAAGGAAGTGGTGCGCCCGCGCCAGGTGATTATGTATTTATTGCGCGAGGATTTTCGCATTTCCTTCCCCACCATAGGGGAGAAACTCGGTGGACGCGATCACACCACCGTCATTCATTCCTGCGAGAAAATACGCAATGACATTCTTGGGGATAGTGTGCTTTCTCAGGAGGTACATCAGATTCGTCTGATGTTGAAATGATGGGGAGAAGTGGTAGAAATACGCGGGGATAATTGGGGATAAGAAAAGAGAAACATTCTCTGATGAAGACTTTATGAAACTTACCACCACCTTATCAAAAAACGGAGTGTATAAAAAAGCCTTTAATAATAATGGTTTTATCGACTTCTCCCCCTATCCACAGAGCTAATAGTAATAGTAGTTTTTATATAGATACTTTATGAAATTTGAATGTACAGCTGAACAGTTATTGGGAGCAGTGGGGACAGCGGTGCGTTTTGTCGAACGACGGCCTAATTTGCCCGTGCTTCATAGTATTCTCCTTACCGCTGAGGGTGGAAGAGTTACTTTGCGGGCAACGAATCTTGAGTGTGGGGTTGAAATTATGATGCCGGCGAAAATTTCAAGTGAGGGGAGTGTGGCAGTCCCCGGTGCCGTTCTCTACGGATTTTTATCGAACAACAAAGGGAAAGGTATGTCTATTTCGGTGGTGAATGATTTGTTTAAAATTGACGCCGAGCGCGCGTCTGCGTCAATAAAAACGGTGCCGGCGGATGATTTTCCTATTTTACCGAAAGTATCTGCTGAAAAATCATTCACTATCAAATCGAACGACCTTATTCGTGCTATTCGGAGCGTTGCATATTGCGCATCGGTGTCGGCAATAAAACCGGAGCTTCAGAGCGTATTACTTTTTGGGGAGGCGGGGAAAGTAACTGCCGTTGCAACGGATTCATTCCGTTTGGCGGAGAAATCGGCACCACTGCGTGGGGGAGGAAGTGTGCCGCATCTGCTGGTACCCGCACGCAACGCCGCCGAGCTTATACGTATTCTCGAAGGAAATTCCGGTGACGTTGAGTTGTATTACAACGATCACCAACTCTCGACCCACATCGGCGATGTCTACTACACCTCTCGCCTTATTGACGGCGCGTTCCCGAATTATCGCCAGATTCTTCCTAAAAAATTCTCAACTGAAGTTGTAGTATTGCGTGAAGATCTCGCAGGAGCACTTAAAGCACTTTCAGTTTTCGCTGATAAATTTGCGCAAGTTTCTTTTAGCGTTGAGCCCGCTAAAAAAGCAATTTTACTTTCATCACGTAATCCTGATGTGGGCGAACAAGTCTCAACCGTCCGCGCGACTATCCAAGGCGATGCGGTCGCGATGAATTTTAATGGTCGCTATCTTGCCGACAGCTTGCAGGCAATCTCAGGTGAATCAGTGCGTGTTCAATCCAACGGTCCAGGTAAACCACTTCTCATCAAAGACGCGGCGGACGAATCGTTCTTCTATCTAGCAATGCCGATGAATCGGTAGGGTTCGATTTCTACCCTTCCAGATCGACACGTTTATAAAAATACTGTAAATTTTCAATAGAGTCGTTTTCTTGATGGAGGATATAATGCGCGCTGTTGTATTCCAGGAGCATATACCGCTCGCTCTAAGGGGTGGGGGTATTTGGTGGGTCGGTCAGTGCATAGAACGCGATATTGCTGTGCAGGCAAAGACTCTCCCCGGTATTAAAAAAGAATTCAAAAGAATCTTTGGTATCTATAGGTCGATCCGTTATCGACTGCATAGGCACCCCAAACCGCCAGTATACGCAGTACGAAGACCGGGACGGATCATCCATATCTAGCCGCATCGAGATTTTAAGGCGTTCGTCATCCAACGATCGCCTTTTCTTTTGTTACACTGGTTCGAATCTCGTTCCACACTCCCAGCATTTCTATTGCGGATTCGTCGCTGCTCCTGGAACTTGTGATTGATCTATTTCCGTTGTAGTCGGCACTTGCCCCGTGCTTCCGGAAGTCACGGTGAATTCCGGATGTTGTTGGAGCCATAGATGAAGCCCTATCTCCCACGCATTGTATTGCGGGTCGGACGCGGGATCAGTCGGTGCCGGTCCCAAGGGATTATTTTTATCCACCCAGTAGAGGATTTCGTGGAGCATCCCGTCCGCTCCAGGTATGTCCCAGTCTCCCTGCATGATGGGTTTAAGTCCGCTTTCGTTTACGGTTTCTCTGGTGAAGTACTGCGTCGGCCGGTTGGCGAGCGCGTATTGCATAAATTGATTCCACATCGGGCCCACAATGAAGCCGGAAACCTTGCGCACCATGGGCGTATTGTTGTTGTTACCCGCCCAGATGCCAACCACAAGGTTCGGCGTATACCCGATGGTCCACGCATCGCGGAAGTCGTCCGTGGTACCGGTCTTGACCGCCACGTCATAGCCGGGGAAGTACAGATATTCATTCTCGCCCAAAGGCGCACGCGCCACGGGGTCTGAGAGTACATCATTTATCTCCTCCGCGACCTGCGGCCCCACTACCTGCGTTCCCGTGGGTTGCGTGTCGTCTTCAATGACATTTCCGTTGGCGTCCATAATTTTCAGTACAGGGGTCGTGGGATAATGCACGCCGTTGGTCGCAAATGCGCCGTAGGCGCTCGTCATCTGCAGAAGCGTTACATCGCCTCCTCCCAGCACCAACGTGAGCCCATATTGGCTTGCAGGGCCGAGGGTTGTGATACCCATGGATTTGGCGAGCTCAAGCGACTGTGGGATACCGGCGAGGTAGAGCACTTTTACCGACGGAACATTAATAGATTGCGCGATGGCATCACGCAAGGTCATCGGTCCGCGGAATAAGCCGTCGTAGTTGACTGGCGAGTAGCAGCCATTTGCGTTGGTGAAATTAGTAGGCGAGCATGCGGTATCAAACTGGGTCGGTACGTCCCACAGCACGGTGTCGGGCGTGTAGCCTTCGGTGAACGCCTGCGCGTAGACGAAAGGCTTAAAGGCCGACCCAGGTTGACGGTTCGCAAGCGTCACGTTATAAGCGCCGTCTATGGTCGTATCAAAGTAGTTGCGCGAGCCCACCATGACGAGAATCTGCCCGTTGGTAGGATCTATGGCTATCATGCCCGCATTGCTGGCGTTGTATTTCGTCGCGTTGCTGAGCGCCCCTGCCCCAACGATGGACTCGGCCTGCTGCTGCAGATTAGCATCGAGGGAGGTGATGACCGTCCAACCGTCGGTCTGAAGCGCCTCCTCGCCATACTTCTGTTCAAGGTATTGCTCAACGTAGAACACAAAGTGTGGGGCCAAGAGGGCGCTGGTTTTCTGCGGTAAAAAGATCACCTGGGTTGTTTCGGCGCTTTCCTCCTGTTGCTCGGTAATATATCCGTGGGTATACATATCTTGGAGTACCAGGTTTTTGCGCGCATCAAGCGCCGCCTTATTGTTGCCGTAGGGCGAATAGTAGCTTGGGGCCTCAAGCAGTGCCGCCAAATACGCGGCTTCGGGCAAGGTAACTTGGCTTGCGTGCACGCCGAAGAACGTTTCTGATGCTTCTTCAACCCCGTACATGGGACCGCCGTAGGGAACTTGGTTGAGATAGATCTCGAGGATTTGCTGCTTGCTTACGACCCGGGTGAGTTTAAGCGCCAGAATCCACTCCTTTATCTTGCGCGCAATGCTTTTGTCGTCGGTTAAGACCGTATTCTTGATGACCTGCTGGGTTATGGTGGAACCCCCTTCCGTGGCTCCCAGATGCAATACGTCGACCACTGCTGAGCGTAGTATTGCTTTCAGATCTATGCCGTCGTTTTGGTAAAAGGTCGGATCTTCAATGGCGATAGTCGCGTCTTGGATATCGGGAGAAATTTGCGAGAGCGACACGGTAGTGCGCTCTATATTGTTGTTGGTGAGGTCATACAAGAGCACGGTGCCCGTGCGGTCGTAGAGTTTGACCGACTGGTCGACTTGAATTTGCGAGAGGGAAGCCAAGTCGGGGAGGGGCAATGTCGCGGCCCATAAAAAGAAAAGACCAAGAAGGACGAGCAGAGCTCCGACCAGACACATAACAACCGACGCAGGGTGTTTTTTGATGTATTTCCAAAACAGCTTAAGCGAGTGGTGCGAGTAGTTGACGTAGGAGCGTGCGTGCTCCTTGGAGCGGTCTATACCCGAGCGCATAAAAGGCATTCTACCACTCCTCGCAGTTGTGTTACAGTGTTTCTGTATATGGGATTTTTCTCCTCCACCCCGAAGGTCTCGACCGATGAACAGCACATAGACGAGCTCCTATCGCGCGGCGTTGCCGAAGTGATAGTCAAAGAGGATCTGCGCAAAAAACTCCAGAGCGGCAAGCGCCTGCGAGTGAAACTTGGCATAGACCCGACCTCGCCTGACCTTCATATCGGCCGTGCCGTACCCCTCCTGAAGCTTCGCGATTTCCAGAAACTGGGGCATCAGATCGTGCTCATTATTGGTGACTTTACCGCGGTCATCGGCGATACGTCCGACAAAGAGAGCGAGCGTCCCATGCTTGCGCATGAGGTTATAGAAAAAAATAAAAAGACGTATTTTGAGCAGGCAGGAAAACTGCTCGACCTCTCTCAGGTTGAGATGCGCCACAACAGCGAATGGCTTGGGCTCCTGACGTATCGGGAGATAGGTGAGCATGCAGACGCGTTCTCAGTCGCAGATTTTATCGCGCGCGACGTCATCAAGCGACGCCTCGACGCGGGCAAACGCGTCTCTTTGCGCGAAGTACTCTATCCCCTCATGCAGGGCTTCGATAGCGTCGCCGTCAAGGCCGATGTGGAGCTCGGCGGCATGGATCAGAAATTTAATTTGCTCGCGGGACGCGTTCTGCAGGAAACATATAATCAGCCTGCGCAGAATATAGTCATGAATCCCCTTATCGACGGCCTTGATGGCACAAAGATGAGTTCCAGCCGAGGCAACGTCATCACCCTTACTGCATCTCCCAGCGATATGTATGGCAAAGTCATGAGCATGGGGGATGCACAGGTGCCGCTTTATTTTGAGATATGCACGCGAGTTCCTTTGAAAGAGATTGAGGAAATAAAAAGCGATCTGACGAGCGGCTCTGTGCATCCGAAAGACGCCAAGATGCGCCTTGCGCTCGAGATAGTCGCGCTCTATCACGGCACTGATGCTGCTCAAAAAGCGGAAGAGGACTGGCGACGAACATTTAGTGAAGGAGGCACGCCTGCTGATGCACCGCACGTACGGGGAGGTAGATTGCGAGATTTGATTACGGACATCTCAACCAGTGAATTGCGTCGCTTAGTTGAACAAGGTGCGGTCTCCTCCGTTCTCAGCGGGAAAAAAGTTGAAAGTATCGATACTGAAATACAACATGACACCATCCGCATAGGCAAGCACCGGTTTCTTAGAGTAGAGTAAACCCCGGCTAAAGCCGGGGCGTACTATATACCTTCGTCTTCAGTATCGCCGGAGGCTTCCTCATCTTCATTTTCTTCGGAATCGTCAGTCTCCGAGTCGCTCTCATCCAGTGCGAATTCCTCTTTCTCAAACTCGTCGTACATACGCCACTACTATTAGCTTAATAATGCTTTGCGTACCCAATGCCCAGAGTTGTAACAAAACTAATACGCTTTGCAAATCACTTTTGGCGCATCCTTGTGGATATCTCAGTTTTCATGCTTGAGGCGCACTGACGCAAGGCAGGTAAGGCCTACTGCTATAGCGTCTATTTCGTCATCCAGGCGCTTTTTCGCTGGCAACTTAATAAGCCTTGCTACCATAGCGGCCACGGCGGCCTTGTCGCTTTTGCCATAGCCGGTCATGGCGACTTTGACCTCAAGGGGGGTGTATTGATAGAGCGGCAAGCCTCGCGTGGCGGCAATGTAGCTCAGCATACCCATGACAGCGGCGACCTGCATGGCGGTCTTGGCGTTTTTCTCAAAATAGATCTCCTCCAGGGCGATTGCGTCCGGTTGATATTTTTTTATAAGCTTCTCGGAAGCTTCCCCGAGCACTTTAAGCCGCTTCTCAAAGGGAAGCGAAGCCAGGGTACGTACACATTCGGAATGCACCAGGACCTCCTTGCCGTTCAGTTTTTCAACCAATGCGATACCCAACCGCTCATAGCCGGGGTCAAAGGCTAAGACTTTCATAGCGCCATCATAGCACTACGCCGCGTTCGTATATACTTCACTAACATCGTCATGTTCTTCAAGTGCGTCGGTAAGCGTCGCGAGTTTCTGCCCATCGTCATCAGAGATATCAAGAGGGGATTGTGCTTCCAGTTTTCCTTCAGTATTTTTTGCAAAGGCCCACATGGCCGCGCCGGGCGTTGCTAGTGTCCCACCATTAAGTAACAGCAGGTGCTTTATTTCTTGCGCCGTTCGATTCCGATTATCGGTATAGCCTTCGATAATGAGTGCGGTGCCGCCCGGTCCGTAAGCTTCGTATACAACTTGCTCAAGTTCTGCGCCGCCGCTCGACGCTTTGCGTAAGGCACGCTCAATAGTATCCGCTGGCATATTAGCTTCGCGCGCTTTTTCGATAGCTTGGCGAACACCAGGTGCGTTGCTATTGCCTTTTGCCTTTTTAGCTTCGACAGTAATAAAACGCACTAACTTTGAAAAAGTTTTTGCTTTTTGCGCATCCGTCTTGCCTTTCACATGTTTGAGTTTTGCCCACTTGCTATGACCTGCCATGAAGGCTAGAGTAACTCACAGGAATTGTCACTGCAACCGTCGGAGGTAGCAATGCGTACCTTATGCCACGTGTTCAGCGACGAGCAGACTCTCTTGATCTCAACCTTCGTTCCCAAGCCGGAAGAGATGCTGGGGTACAACCCTGCGGTGGGGATGAAATTCACTATTGGTCCACCCCTGCACGCTACTCCGCACGTCTACGAGATAATCGATATTTCAATGGAGAAACGTAACGGAGAGAAGGTCTGGGCGTGGCGGGTACAACAACCCCACACATTGCACTAGCCCTTCAAAGGCGACCACGTGGTCGCCTTTCGTTACAAAAGTTTTTGGTTTAAATCCATTGGGGCTACTAACCTGAGATGCTTATACGCTTTTGCGGTCGCAACACGTCCGCGCGGTGTGCGCTCAATGAGTCCGAGTTGCAACAAAAATGGTTCGTGTACTTCCGAGATGGTCGTGGGCTCCTCGGCAAGTGCCGCAGCTAGGGCTGAGACTCCGGCGGGACCTCCATTGAATCGTTCTATCAATACGGTCAGTAATTTTCTGTCCAAAGGAGTGAGACCAAGTTCATCCACCTCAAGCATGCCGAGCGCCTCGGAAACCATTTGTGCTGAGAGCGGTACGCGCTTGAGCTGTGCGTAATCGCGGGCGCGTTTTAATAAATAGTTTGCGGTGCGCGGCGTGGCGCGACTGCGCTTGGCAATTTCCTTCACTCCGGCCTCATCCACTTTCACTCCTAAGATTTTTGCCGATCGCTTGATTATCTTCGCGATATCTTCCTCGGAATAAAATTCAAGGCGAAAGGTACCCCCTGAGAAACGCGAGCGCAGTGGAGCTGAGAGATCAGCGACGCGCGTGGTTGCGGCAACCAACGTGAACGGCGGCAGCGGCAAGTCGAGCGTGCGCGCGGAAGGTCCCTTGCCGATGATAATATTTAATACACCGCTCTCCATGGCCGGATAGAGTACTTCCTCAATCGCGCGCGAAAGGCGGTGTACTTCGTCTATAAAAAGAATATCGCCAGGAGAGAGGTTGGTGAGGAGTGCTGCCAAGTCGCCCACGCGCTCAATAGCAGGACCCGACGTCGAACGCATATTGCCGCCGAGCTCATGCGCTATCAAATGAGCGAGCGTGGTCTTACCTAAACCCGGCGGTCCGTAGAAAAGGATGTGTTCCGGAGGAGTCGAGCGCTCTTTTGCGGCGCTGATGAGGATGTGCAGGTTGTTTTTGATGCTTTGCTGCCCGATATATTCCTCCCAGGAGGTGGGGCGCAGCGTCTGGTCGAGAAAAGCCTCTTTTTCTGGTTTACTTGACATACATTTAATACTATGCTAGGCTCTCGTCAGTTGCTCCTCCTCTACATGAGGGGCTTTTTTATTGGGCAGAGTACACCCTCAAGCAATACGGCTTCATTGCTTTGAGACCATACTAAGGACGTTCCGGCCTATGTTTTATACATCAGCTGCGGGTACTATCCTCATGAATGAATCTCGCTTCATCGCCAGTCGATGTTGTGTATTGCTTGGTGGTATACTGCGCCCAAGCACACTCTACTCCCGTGCAGGTCATTCGCAAGATTGACCCTCGAGAGTTTTGTGGTTTTAAACCAGCTATTTTACCTCATCGAGATCGACCACGCGTCCAAGTTCGTCCAGCGAGGTAACCCCCTTCAGTATTTTTATAATCCCGTCTTCTTGCATGGTGGGGATGCCTTGCGGCTTGGCTGCTGCGGCTATTTCACGCTCGCTCGGGCGGCTCCGAAGGATCTCTTCTATCGCTCGATCCATAAATATGGCCTCAAAAATGCCAATACGGCCCTTGTAGCCGCGTCCTCCGCAGGCCTCACAACCCTCCGCATTCGCTTCCCATACCATATTCGTTTGCTGGGGTACCAATACGCGATCGACGACACCCTTCATAACGCGATCAATAAGCTCTTGCTCTTGAGGATTTGCCTGGCGCTGTTTTTTGCACGTCTGGCAGAGTTTGCGCAAAAGCCGTTGTGCCATCGCGACGTTGATTGAGGAAGAAAGCACCTTCTCCGATACCCCGAGGTCTATGAGACGGGGGAAAGAACCGGCCGCGTCGTTAGTGTGGAGCGTTGAGAACACGAGGTGTCCGGTGAGCGCGGCGTTAATGGCCGTCTCGGCCACTTCCTCGTCGCGGATCTCACCAACCATGATGATGTCGGGGTCTTGCCTGAGTGCTGAGCGCAGGCCCGAGGCGAAGGTATAGGTTTTTTTATCAACCTGGGTTTGCACAATACCCTGCAGGTGGTACTCGATAGGATCTTCAATAGTAATTATTTTGCTGCCGGGCGAATTTATCTTCCGCATGAATGCGTAGAGCGTTGTGGTTTTGCCGCTCCCCGTAGGGCCGGTCGTTAGTATCATGCCGTTTGGCCTTGTTATTTCTTTTTCAATCCGCAGCCGCAATTTTTCCTCCAACCCCAGCTCTTCAAGGGGAACAGCGATTGATTTCGGATTGAGAATACGAAGCACCACGGTCTCGGCGTAGTTGCCGGGTAAAATACTAGTACGCAACTCTATCTCATCGCCCTTTATTTTTATAGAAAACCGTCCGTCCTGTGCTTCATCGGTGACATTGAGTTTCAGCCCCGAAATTAATTTCAACCGCGACAATACAAGCTTGTAGGTTTCGTGGTCGAAGGTGAGTACGTCGACTAAGACGCCATCGAGGCGGTAGCGCAGACGCACCGCCACTTCCTCCGGTTCGAAATGTACGTCGGATGCGCCGGTTGAAAGTCCGCCGGCGAGAATAACTTCCAGTATGCGCGTAATGCGATAGGTGCGCTTGATAGTGACCGCATCGTTGATGAGCGCTCCGATATCTTTGAGACTTTTGACTTTATCAAGCAACCCCTCGATTTCAGTCGGAGAAATTTCAAACACGCCGGCTTTAGATTCGGTGGCGTAGGAGAGGTCGGCATAGCGCTCAAACGCCCGCTTCAGCGACTCCTGCGAACACATGAAAAGCGTCACGTCGTAGCCTTGTTCGGTCAGTTTTTGTTTCAGTATCTGTACTTTCGGATTCTCCGGCGCGCGCACCGCAACTGAGAGCCGTTTTCCGACTCGGCCGAAGGCCGCAGCCTCCGTTTCGCGCGATTCTTTCTCCGGTATCACGCGTAGCGCGTCGGTATTGACCGCCACCAGGGTGAGGTCGACGTATTCGACGCCGTATTTGCGCGAAAGTACCTGGGCGAGCTCTTCTTCTTCGCGCTTACGCAGGAAGTCGAGCCGCTTCTCCTCATCGATGTCGTTAAACACAACCATGCGTGTATTATACAGGCATGCAGAAGGTATTACGCGCCGATTTGCCGACAGTGGTGAGGGACGTACTCGATAAACTTCCTAAAGGAAAGGATCGTTCGGCATTGGTAACTCTCAGCGGCGACGTGGGAGCGGGGAAGACAACCTTCGTTCAAATGCTCGCGAAAGAACTCGCCGTCAGTGCTATCGTGCAGAGTCCGACCTATGTTTTGATGAAAAAGTACGATATATCCAAAAATAAGATACTTCCGGATTTTCATACCTTGGTGCACCTCGACCTCTACCGTTTGGGGAAACCGGATGAGTTTGCAGCCCTCAAACCCGAACAATTTTTGAATGACCCGCACACGTTAGTGTGTGTCGAATGGCCCGAGCGGGTCGGAAATGCACTTCCGAAGTCAGATGTCAGCGTACACTTTTCCTCTGATGGCGCTGGTGAGGTCGAGCGGTATATTGGAGTGGCATGAAAGGGAAAACTAAAAACAGAAAGCGTCTCATCATTCTCGACACTCACTCGATACTGCATCGCGCTTATCATGCGCTTCCGGATTTCAGCTCCAGCAAGGGAGAGCCAACGGGCGCGCTCTATGGCATTGTCTCCATGCTGGTTAAAATCATCAACGATCTGAAACCCGACTATATTGTCGCGGCGTATGATCTTCCAGGCGGCACCTTCCGCAACGAAATCTATGATAAATACAAAGCAACGCGACCAGAGGCCGAGGAGGACCTCATATCGCAGATAAAGCGTTCGCGGGATGTAATAGGAGCCTTCGGGATTCCTATGTACGATGCAAAAGAATTCGAGGCGGATGACGTCATCGGTACCATCGTCGAGAAAATGAAGAAGCAGAAGGATGTCGACATCATCATCGTCTCCGGCGACATGGACGCGCTCCAGCTCGTCGATGGCGAGCGGGTGCGAGTCTTTACTCTGAAAAAAGGACTAAACGACAGCATCATCTACGACGAGCAAGGAGTCAATAAGCGCTACGGCTTCGGTCCAGAGCTCATTCCCGATTACAAAGGATTGCGTGGCGACCCCAGCGACAATATCCCGGGTGTAGTCGGCATAGGTGAGAAGACAGCGACAGAACTCATCACCAAGTTCGGGACGCTTGAGAACATATACAAGGCGCTTAAGAACCCAGACAAGCTTCTCAAGGTGGGGATCAAGGAAGGGGTCATCGAGAAGCTGAAAACGCAAAAAGCGCAGGCTGAACTTAGCAAAGAACTCGCGCAAATTAATCGTAAGGTACCCATTGAGTTCTCACTGCCCAAAGAAAGATGGCACACAAGTGTCTCGCCAAGACAGCTGCTCGATATGTTAAGCGAGTTCGATTTTCGCTCCTTAATGCCGCGGGTGCGCACCCTTTTTGGGGGAGATGCCAAGAAGCCTCTAGAAGTCCCCGATACTTCGGAAACCATGCAAGGGAATTTACTTCCGGCCCAGGATATTAATCCGGAGGAATTTCACAAAATCGCCATAGCCGTGTGGGCGCTCGACTCATCCATGACCGAGCCCACGCTCGACGATATCTATAGAATGGGGAAAAGCGATGATTTTGCAGAGGCGAGCAGACACATTTTGAAAGACATAAAAGACCGCAAACTCACGTTCGTCTACGAACACATAGAACTTCCGCTTGCGCCGGTACTGCGCGCGATGGAGCAGCGCGGCGTGCTCATCGATCGTATTTTTTTAGAGAAGCTCTCAAAAGAATATACAGTGAAGCTCAAAAAAATTGCTACGCGAATTTTCAAAGCTGCCGGCGGTGAGTTCAATATTAACTCACCCAAGCAGTTGGGCGACGTTCTCTTCGACAAGCTTGGGTTGGCACCTGCGAAACAAAAAAAGACTGCCGGAGGACAGCGTTCGACTCGCGAGTCAGAGCTCGAGAAAATGAAAGACCTGCACCCTGTCATCGAGGATATTTTGGCGTATCGCGAACTGCAAAAGCTACTCTCCACTTATATAGATACGCTCCCGACACTGCTCGACAATAAAAACCGCGTCCACACCACATTTATTCAAAATGGCGCAGCGACTGGCCGTCTCGCGTCGCAAACTCCGAACCTGCAGAATATTCCCATCAAGTCTGAGCTCGGCCGTGCAATCCGCCACGCGTTTATAGCCGATGAGGGCTATGTGCTGGTATCATTCGATTATTCGCAAATCGAGTTGCGCATCGCGGCGTTTCTTTCGCATGATAAAAACCTCGCGGCCATTTTCAAAGATGGACGCGACGTCCATACCGAGGTCGCGGCGCGCGTCTTTCATGTCCGCGAAAGCGACGTCACCTACGAGATGCGCCGGCGCGCGAAAGTCATAAACTTCGGCATCCTCTACGGCATGGGTGTGACTTCGCTCCAGCAGGCGTTGGGTACCAAACGCGCAGAGGCCCAGGAGTTTTATAACGAGTACTTCGCCGCGTTCCCGCGCCTCGCCGCCTATATCGAGGAGGTCAAAGGAGATGCCGCACGCCAAGGCTATACCGAAACGTTCTTCGGCCGCCGCCGATATTTCGATGGCATTAAATCCCCCATACCCTACATACGCTCCGCCGCCGAGCGTATGGCTATTAACGCGCCACTTCAAGGAACGCAAGCCGACTTGGTGAAGCTCGCGATGATTAAAATAGATGCGTTGTTTAAGAAGGAAGCGCTAAACAAAGCCTATATACTACTTCAGGTGCATGACGAGTTGGTGTTTGAGATAGAGGAGGATATGGTCAAGAAACTCGCGCCGAAAATAAAGGAAATAATGGAGACTATCGTTTCCGAAAAAGAAAGGAATGGCATCCCATTCCTCGCTGAAGGCAAAGTTGGCAAGAATTGGGGCGAAATGAGAAAAATATAACTATGTTAAAAATTTTCGTCGGTAAAAAAGGGAAAGGGGAAGAACTCACATGGGAGGGGATGAGTGGCGAGGAACTCGCAACACTCGCCTCAACGCCGGCATTGTTCGGCGGAGCCAGGACGTTCCTTCTTATCGGGGCTATAAACAGCGAACGACAGGAAGAATTTCTTGATAGGGCCGAGGTATTTGTCGAATCTCCACACACATTTATTTTTGAAGAAGAGAAATTACTCAAAGCGCCGACCGTAGCGCTCGAAAAAGCAGGAGCAAAGATTGAAGTTGAAAAAAAATCTGCCGCGATCAAGGAACGCGGCTTCGATCAATTCGGTCTTACCTATGCACTAGGAAGTCGCGATAAGAAAAAGCTTTGGCTCGGCCTTATACAAGCATTGCAGGCAGGAGAAAAGCCCGAAGCGATAGCTGGTCTCTTGGCGTGGAAGGCGCGCCAAATGAAAGACGCCAATCTTTCACGCGAGCTCACTTTCATGTATCACGACTCTCACCGCGGCGCAGGCGATCTCGAGTTATTGCTTGAGCGTTTCGCGCTCACCCTCTAATTTCACTAGAAAATAAGGGACATTTTTGCTATAGTGCTGTCAATCCGCCCATAGCTCAGTTGGTAGAGCGGCTCCCTTTTAAGGAGAAGGTCGTAGGTTCGAATCCTACTGGGCGGACAGGTCAATAAAGCCTTATTTTGCAAGGTATTTTAATGATGACAATTCAGAAGCCTTGACTCCTTGACAAAACAATGTTTTGGGTATACGATAGCAGACAAGTGAGTCCTTTGATTTGGCCATTCGGCCACAACGCCTGAGGAGGGCAACATGGAACGCGAGATGATAAAGATTCTTCTCTTCCTGCTGTGGGTTTCCACCATCGGCGACCTGCTTTTCACTTCTGCCTTCTCGTCTGACGAATTGACTATTTTCGTCAAACTCCATCCGCTTTTCGCAGGCGAAGGCCTCGTCTTCACAACCTTCTCCACGTTTGCGACCGTCGTGATGACGCTCAGAGTTATTCTGGACTTCACTCGCGGCAAAACGAACGAGATAGCGAATGGCTGACGCGCAAGCGCGTCCCGACGGCACGACGGTATCGTGCCACTCTATTGAGCCCACAACTTCGGTTGCGGTCTCATCGAGAAAGTTCACTAAAAGTTCTTCATAAATCTTAGGACTAAAGTCAGGTCGCGGTAACAACTTTGGTTGGCAAACTATCAAGTGAATGTCTATCCAAGAGAGGTATTACTATCCCGCAATACCAACCAAAGGAGAAAGCCATGACCTGGCTCAGCGACCAACGCAACATGCAACCCGTTGTAGAAAGCGATTCATGGAGCAGAGCGGAGCAATTCGCGCTGGACTATGGATTTGCTGGCTGCATCGTCTCCTCCGCCTATGATGAGGTAGATACTCATCACAGCGGTATGCCTGGTGAATATCTCGGCTACGCCGAGCGATTCATTAAGAGCATAGGAGGAATGGTCATCGACGTTAAAGAACGTAATGACCGCATGTTGCCCTACTTGGTGGAGGAACTGGTTCGCCGGTCCTACCATGCTTCACAAACCTGCTACAACCCCGCCATAAAAGGGCGGTGGGTGACGGGTACCGATATCTTTCGTATCTCTCGACTCATCCTCGAGGGTTTCCGAAAGTACGGTTTGAAGCTGGAGGATTTGCACACAAGCTAATCCCCACCAAAAGAAGCCACGGATTCAACCCCGTGGCTTTCGATTTATGGCCTCCGACAAAGGCGAGACAACTTATCTCATGCCTCAATCAGAAGTACCTCTCTCCTCCCAAGTATTTTGAGTACGATTTAGCACCTTAATTCATTTGCCAACTCTTTACTACAGCGACGAAAGACGGGGTCGGTGATAACATCAAAGTGGTTCTGACTTCGTCCATTAGGGCGGACATACCTATAAAGCCTTATTTTGCAATGCCGTTTTGGGCATTCCAACAGGACTAGATTTGCTCGAAAATCTTCATTTTTATATCAGGTTCATCCTTCTATCATCCAAAGCAGAAGTACGCGTAACTGGGCGTATTATTTGTTTAATAAAAACGTTATGAAGGTACTTCTATCATGCACCGAGTGCAATTATGAAGAGTGGAGTTCCTCTGAAAAAGAGCTGATGAATAAGATTATCGTGTGGAATCACGTTAAAAGGGAGCATCCGGCCACCGCCGAGCATATTATGCGCGTGTACCAACACGTGCCAATTTCGCTCTTTCATATACACACTTCACGTGCCGATGAACGAACTCGAAGATTTGTGCCCACGTTCGTTTAAGAGGTCTTACTGAGCGTGAATAGCAGCACGCCTGCTGTCACGCTCACATTAAGCGATTCTTTTTTCCCTCGCATAGGAATTTCGAGGATGGTATCGGCTTGGGAAAGAATGCTTTTCGAGAGACCTCGCACTTCGTTGCCTAATATAAGCGCGACTTTGTCCGAGGTTGGTTTATAATCGAAAAGAGAAGTAGCATTTTTGCTTTGTTCTATCGCCAATATCTTATACCCATCTTTCTTTAATTTTTTTATAGCATCCGCAGGTGTCTGTACCTGCTTCCACGGTACTGTTTTCTCAGCCCCAAGTGATACCTTATTGAAATTCTTGCGCGCACGGCCGAAACGATCAACAGGTGTCGGCGTGTAGCCGCAGAGAATTATTTTGGATACTCCGGCCGCGTCGGCCGTGCGGAATATAGAGCCGACGTTATGGACGCTCCTGATGTTGTGGAGCATGAGCACACACATTATTTAGAGTGGCACATCAAACGCGATGCCACCTGCGCCGGTGATAAGCAGGGAGAGACAGATAATGAAGATCAGAATATAGGTGCTGCGCGCAAGCGGCATGATGTGTTGATAGCAGTGCGCAAACAGCCCGTTATTAAGCGCAATGATCATGCCCACGATTGCCGCCCATTGTGTGCCGTATCCGAAGAAAAGCGCGAGGCCGGTGAGTGTAATGATGGTGGCCGAGAGCCAACACATCCATTCAGTGGGTTTGCCGATGAGTGGCGCAGGAGTACTCGTAATCACGTCGCGTTTTTGTATAAGCGCATAGGCGACATAGAAAAACATCAACGCCGCGAAGACACGCAGAAGCGTCGGTGCAAAGAACGTGTAGTTAAGCAACTGGGGGAATGGATTCAACATATAATTATTGGGTACTAGGACCTTGCACGTACGAGGAACTAGTACCTATGGTTGGGCCGTAGGCGCCGCCGGTGCCCACCGGCTCAGGCGGGTGTATGAATATGCCTTGTAGGTTAGACTTTGCGGGGCCGCCTTCAGCAAACCATATTAAAACGAGGACGAGAATAAGACCGACAATGAACAATAAATCTCCAACCGGTCCCGATCCTTTAGGGGCTTCATCGGCCATAGATCAATGATACCCTAGTTTTTTAAGTTCCTCCTGCACAACCTTTTTATCACTCCACTCCTCCTTGCTGCCCTTGGGTCCCATGATATAGGGATCGGTGCCTTTACCGCTTAAGAGCACCACGCCGCCGCTCTTGCATTCCTTAAGCGCTTCGCGAATGGCCGAGCGACGGTTGCGGATGATGTGCGGCCTGTTTTTGGTAAATCCCTTCGCCATCTCGTCAATTATTTTTTGAGGATCTTCGTCGTACGGATCCTCGTCGGTCAAAATGGCCAGCGAACAGAACTCATCGGCGATGGTACCCATGAGCGGCCGCTTCCAGGTATCGCGGCCGCCACCAGTTGAGCCTAAGACGCATACCATCGGTTTACCTTTGTAGGTCTCGTAGAGCGCACGCAAAGACTCCGGCGTGTGAGCGTAGTCAACGATGACGCCAAACGGCTGCCCCATCTCAACGCGCTCGGCACGCCCTGCAATGGGGCGCATATGTTCAAATGCTTTTTTCATAACCGACATGGGGATGTTCATCGCCTCGCCGAGCGTGAGAGCAGCCAAGATGTTTTTTAGATTGAATACGCCCGGCAGCGGGACGGTAAAAAGTTCTCCGCGCCGCCAGACAAAACGTACACTTTTGTCGTCAGTGGAGTATGGTTCCGCATCGCGTAGTGAGAAGGATGTTCGTATCTCTACGTCGGTACCAAGAAACGCTTTGCCATAGGGATCGTCGGCATTGGCGACTATGATGCGCGGACGCTTCGACGAAGCGGCAAGCGCGTGAGCCAAGGAAAGTTTCGCCTCAAGATATTTCTCGAAGCTCCCATGGCTCTCAATATGCTCCGGGGCAAGATTGGTGAAGACCAGCACATCAAGTGCGATGCCGACATTGCGGAATTGTTTGGCGCCCTCCGAAGTCATCTCAACTATCGCATGCGTAGCGCCTGTATTGACCGCTTGGCGCAAAAAATGCTGCAGAAAAAAACGCCCCGGCATCGTCATTTTAAAAAGGTTCGGTTCACTTTCTCGCCCAATCGCAAAACGGATAGTCGAGGCGACTGCGACGGTATATCCCGCTTCCTCTAACATTGCCGCAATCAACTCCACCGTAGTTGATTTTCCTTTAGTGCCGGTGACACCAATGACAAATAGTTTTCGCGAAGGGAAGCGATAGATAAATGCCCCCACTGCCGCAAGCGAGTAGTGGTACGCATCTAGTAGTGGTGCGGGGGTGAGTGCTTTGAGCAACTTTTTCATATGGTCTTGAGCGCTACCGCAAGACGCTCGCGAACTGAACCGATTGAGGAAGGAACGCCTTTTATCGCCTGGCGGCTTTCGTAGGCACTGTAGCCGAGCGCCATGAGTGCCTCAAGCAACTCCAGGTCGTCCGAGGATTTTGCGTCGGAAGCAGCCGAAGGGCCCGCACTTTTGCCGAGTACCACTTTATCGCGCAGCTCCACTACAATGCGCTCAGCGCTTTTTTTGCCGATACCGAATACTTTTGTGAGCGAAACCGCGTCGCCGCGAGCGATGCCCCGCTTGAGCGTCACCACATCAGAAACATTGAGTATCGCGAGCGCGCTTTTTGGGCCGATGCCCGAGACGCTCATTAATTGTTTGAAAAAAGAAAGTTCTTCTTCCGTGAGAAAGCCATAAAGGTCTATTGCGTCTTCCCGCACGGCTGTGTGGATATAAAGGGACACCTCCGTGTCACCGACCCTCATGACCTGGAGCGTTCCCTGCGGCACGCGTACACCATACCCCACGCCCGAGACCTCTATGAGTACCATTCCATCGGTCGTTGTACCTTCAAATCGTCCGGTAAGCTTGCCTATCATACCCTTATAGAGTACTGTAGCCGCATGGCAATTACAAAAGGAGCCAAAAAAGCACATCGGCAAAGCCTCCGCAAGAAAGAAATGAACGATATGCGCAAAAAAGCGATGCGCGAGACGCTGAGGGGAGCACGCACAACAAAAAAGGGAGATATTAAAGCCCTTGCTGCCGCATACCAGGCGATAGACAAGGCACTCAAGCGCGGACTTATAAAAAAGAACACGGCTGCTCGCCGCAAGGCAAAAGTCGCACGGCTACTTTCGACTAAATAATCTTATTGGTGCTTCCGGCAGGAATCGAACCTGCATCTCCTCCTTCGGAGGGAGGTGTTCTATCCATTGGACTACGGAAGCAATAACGCACTCACCCTAACATATTTGTGCCCCCTCACGGTAGCGCACCAACCCAGGTGAGGCAACACAATGGTTTTCCGGCGACCGTCAGTCGTACATCACCGAGGCCTCATGATCGCCTACAAAATGGGATGAATGGGACACTTTGTAGTACTTCGGGATAGTGTCCCATTTTTGGACTTCCACCAAGCCCCACAAGGACATTCGAGCGATTTTGAGAGCGGGACAGGTGTCCCGTTTGATGTCCCACGGTTGCGAACTGAAAAATGGACAAATCGGACACAAAGATCGGACGTGTGACTGTCCGATTTCTGGAGTGGAATGTTACAAATGTTACATCTTTTTGACATTTTCCGGGCTGTAACATTCGGGAAAAACCGAACAAACCGAACACGAAAACACGGATCCTGGTGTGTCCGATTTATGTTCGCAAATGAGACTAATGAGACCTTTAAAAGCACTTTTCGGAGTCTCATTATCAAATGTCCCCGGCACAAAATGATATGGAATGTAACGCCAAAAGGGCTATTTCGGGGCGTTACATTTTGAGATCAGCATCTCATTACTGCACCACTTGCCCCTCAAGGTATTGATGGTTTTTATCCTGAGCATCGAAGGTGCAGCTTGAATCGTTGGCACATTGGCTTGGCACGGGGACAAATGTGGCGACATCGGCTCCAGGTATGACTTGTCCATCGTAATAGGCCGAATTTTTATCATGAGCATAGCCCACCACAAATCGATAGCCAGCGCCTAGCTCAGGACTATTCCAGAAAATAGGGTAGTAGGCCTCGAACGAGGTAAGATCTGCGGCAATAGGCTCTATACCGCCGGATTCACCATTTACATAACCATAATAAATGTGGTTGACGTCTTTATAATAGACAAAATTTATGGCTTCAAATGTTTTAGGATCGACCCCTTGAATTATAGTCATGGGGCTACCACCTAAATCACCCCCATACCAAACGTGTGTGCTGTCTCTAGCAACATCTGTTTGGGCATCGTAACTAAAGGTTGCAGGATCTGCGCCTGGTAATACGGAAAAGTTATCTATAACTTGATAGCCATAAGTGTAGATGTGATTTTTATCTTTTGCCAGGCCGGAATCAGGAATAACCGCAAAAGTATTGGGATCCGCGCCCGTGACTAGCTTATCCGCCAAAAACACATGCGTTGCATCTTTAGCGAAAGGATAGATTGTCGCATCTGTCGTAAAAGTATTGGGATCCACGCCTGCTAGGATTCCTCCCCCACCAGCAGGGCCTGCACCGCCAAAGTATGAATAAGCGTTCGATTTGTCTTTTCCGTAACAATATCCGTAATCATCCGATTGGGGATTCAAAACGTCGAGAGAAACAAAGCTCGAAACATCTGCGCCAATGCTTTCTGCGCTGCCGTCTCCGAGGTTATAATAGACATTGTTTTTGTCCTTAGAAAAACAATAACCTACCGATTCGGAGCTAGTCGCAAATATTTCATATGTCGAAGGATCGACCGTCAGCGGATTGAATTCTCCATCCACGAAAGTCGTTGAGGTGCCTATATCAACATGGATCCACTGCTGCGAAACATTTTGAGCTGGGATGGCGGAAGTATTCTGAGTTGTGGTCGACGCCGTAGACGATTCGCCCGTCGTGCTTGGCATTTGATTTGTGTCGACACTTCGAATCAGTAAGGCCCAGCCTCCGGCTGCACATACAAGCAACACTGCTAAAACTGCTCCAAGTATCCACCACACTTTTTTACTTGACGGCAGTGGTTGAACCGGAGGGATTGGTTGCTCAGATGAAGGAGGCATAGATGCCTAAAGTGTAGCAGTTTCAAGGCATTTCTGAACTCGGTTACCAACAGCTTACCAACTCGACCCTCCTGGACACCCACCCCCCTTGCGTCATCCATATACCTGTCGAATTAACAGGGCTTTAACTAGAACCAGTCTCAAAAATAATGTTTGAGTAATAGCATGATGCACGCGAGCTTCACGAAGGCGGCAAAGTTCTGCAGTTTGTATTCGTAGCGAGTCACGAGCTTTCTCCAGTTGTGCATCCACGCGAACAGCCGCTCAATCTTCCACCGGCGCTTGTAGGAGCGCAGCGCCCTGCCGTCCTGTGTTGCTCTGCGCACCCGGCCTCTGCGATGCGGTGAAATGAGTTTGATGCGGTATTTGTTCAGGAGCGTTCCATCCAGCGGATCGGAATCATATGCTCGGTCAGCCGTGAGGCGAAGCGGATTCTGTCGGGTAAATCGCCGGGCAAGCGTGTCTTCAACCAACCGGACTTCGCTCGGAGAAGCAGAGGCCACATAGACGGCGACTGGAAGAGAGCCTTCGTCCGCAATCGCCATGATCTTGGTGCCTTTCCCACGCTTCGTGGGTCCCACGCCAAGACCCCCTTTTTTGCCCCCGCGAAGGTGGCATCGAGAAAGCAGCTCCTGAGCTTGATGCGCCCCCGGTATTCCATGTCCATGGCCAGGGCTTCGACGATGCGGTCAAAGGCGCCGCTCTCCACCCACTGCTGGAACCTGCGATGGCAGGTCTGGTAGGGCGGGTAGTCTTTCGGCAGGTGCTTCCACTGGGCGCCGGTCTTCAGTGCCCAGAGGATACCTTCCAGTATCTTGCGGTCGTCCTGCCGGGGACGGCCGCGGGTTTCCAAACGCTTGAGGGGTGTGACAAACGGAGCGATGACGCTCCACTGCTCGTTGGTGAGAGGCATGGGCAGGCAAATTACGGGTAACGCCCTGTGCCTTTAGTCTACAACGGTATTTTTGAGATTGGTTCTAGGGTCAAATATATGGAAGCATCAATAGCAGACGGTTTAGAGCGGATGGGCGTAGCCGTTCCCCAAGAAAAATTAGCGGTGCAAATTAAATATTGTCTCTATGCTCGCAAGAGTACCGAGGACGATGAGCATCAAGCACTCTCCATTGATAGCCAGATAAAGGAGATGGGCAGTCTGGCAATACGGGAGAAATTAGAAGTAGTCGAAGTGCGCTCGGAGAAACATTCAGCAAAAGCCGCGGGCCAACGACCAGTATTCCAGCAGCTGCTCGCCGATGTACGCGAGGGAAAATTCAACGGCATCCTTACTTGGGCACCAGATCGTCTGAGTAGAAATGGCGGCGATCTCGGCGTACTGGTGGACTTGATGGATCAAAAATCACTGGTCGAGATACGCACGTACACGCAGAAATTTACCAACAACCCGAACGAGAAGTTTCTGCTGATGATACTCGGTTCGCAAGCCAAGCTCGAAAATGACAACAAGAGCCTCAACGTCAAGCGCGGATTGAAGGCGCGTGCAGAGATGGGCCTTTGGCCCGGCATTGCGCCGACTGGATACACCAACGACAAACGGTCTGACCACAAGTGCGAGATTCTAGTCGATCCAATACGTTCTTTGGTGGTTAAGCAAATATTCGAGAAAGTTGGGCGCGACAGAAGGAGCGGCCGGAAAGTATACGCGTGGTTGAAATATGACATCAGATTTACGCACCGCTCCGGCAAACCGCTAAGTCTTAGCAATGTCTACAATGTGCTCCGGAACCCCTTCTATTGTGGCATGTTCGAGTTTCCGCGCGGCTCGGGACAGTGGTACACCGGCAAGCACACACCGCTCATCACCAAAGAGCTGTTTCAACTGGCGCAGGAGAAAATTGCTGAGGACAATCGCCCGAAAAAGAAATTCCAGGATTTTACCTTCACCAAATTGATGATCTGTGGATACTGTGGCTCAGGCGTCACGGCACAAGAAAAATCAAAAGCGCTTAAAGACGGCAGCACAAATTGGTACATCTACTACAGCTGCGACAAATTCAAAGATCATCACTGCAAGAATCCCTATATTCGAGAGGACAATCTCACCACGCTACTGTTGGAGATAATAGAAACGGTAAGCATAGATGAAATTGGTGCGCGGCATCTCATCGAGCGCGAAGTGAACCGCTACAACAAACTCCGCGCTACGATGGGTCACTCCGACAAAGACAAAGCCAAGGACATGGATATCCGTAAATATGCCAAATATCTATTGCAAGAAGGCACGCCGATGGAGAAGCGCGAACTGCTGCAGCACCTTCGCAACCGGATCGTGATGAGAGACAAGAAAATATTTCTCGAGAACTAACACGTGAAAACGCCGAGCAATTTGCTCGGCGTTTTCGCTCATCGAACCCTCTCGGTTGCGAACCGGTCTCGACGCATTTCGAGGCCTCATGGACGCATCGATGGGCCGCTGACTGCTGTGCCCCTGTTCGGAACCGACCCTGTGTGGTTGAGGCCCCACAAGCGTTTTCCGGAGGACTTCAGTGTACCAGAGCTGACCCTGTTCGGTAGGGGTCTCCAAAAGCCAATAAGACCGTTTGCGACTCCCAAAGGGCGTTTTCGACGCGTCGCAAACGCCCCCGCTATCGCACGCTGATACCGTGTTTCTTTTTGGGCCTCAGCTCTTTGAGCGCTAACCCGACCTTCGTCGGATCGTTGAGGAGATAATATTTGTCCTTACTCTTGCCCGGCACTATCATTTTCCGCAGTACGCCGTAGCTGACCCCGAGGCGAAGATTTGAGGGGAGCTTGGCCTCTTTTGATTTCAACGCTTTGTATACGCGGTATCCCGCAAAGCCACTCCCGTCCGATTGCCCGTGCAGTTCGTAGCACACTTCGAGTATCGCCAGCCATTCGGGGTACTCAAGCACCAGATGCTTGGTGCGGTGATAGATAGTCGCCTGTACTGGATGGGTCAGAATGGGTTTTTTAGCCATACTCATAGGATATCATACGACCCCATAAAGAAGCATAGCAAATTGAGCAGGAGGCAGCACTAGTAGATTGCGGGGTCAGAAAATCCTTTAATCGAGCCATTAAATGAGGCTCGTTTTCGGTACGCGCGAAGCCTGCAAACGAAAATCAATTCCACTACTCAAGTCAGTACACTGAAATTAGAAGGTCAAAAAATTATTAATCACTTATACCCCTTATATATGTCAAAGAAACAACCGCTCCAGTGGAGCACTGTGCAGCGCCGCATCGACGACCTTGTTCCCTTCAAAGGGAACCCACGCCAGCTCGACGAGCGGCAGGCCGAAGCTCTTAAAAAGAGCCTCACCCGTTTTGGCCTCGCAGAAATTCCGGCCGTGGATCAGGATAATACGATTTTGGCCGGGCACGCGAGACTCAAGACTCTTCAACTGTTGGGCAAGGGCCAAGAGATCGTCGACGTCAGGGTTCCATCAAGGCCCCTTACTACAAAAGAGCGCGAGGCATACCTGCTCACCTCCAATGCCGTGACCGGCGGCTGGGACTATGACCTCTTGCGCGGCTTCAATACCGACCTCTTGCTCGACATTGGGTTCAGCGACGAGGCGCTGGCAAATATCTTTGATGACAGTCTCGAAGTGCTCAATGATGGCTTCGACGAAAAAGAAGAGATCAAACGCGCGAAGAACACCACGATTAAACTCGGTGACCACTTCCTACTCGGACGCCATCACCTGTTGTGTGCCGACGCGCTCGACCCGAAAACCGCGCAGACACTCATGGGTTCGGTTCGTGCCGATATGGTCAATGACGATTTGCCATATAACATCGGACTCTCATATGACACCGGTGTTGGTGGGCGTGGGCGTTACGGCGGCACGACCAATGACAACAAGTCAGAGGCTGAGTACCGGCAGTTCGTGAAAACCGTAATGCAGAACGCCATCGCCGTTTCTAAGAAGGACTGCCATTACTTTTGGTGGTGTGACGAACGTTACGTTTTTCTTTTCCAGGAACTGTATCGCGAGCTCGGCATCGACTCCAAGCGGCTCTGCATTTGGTTGAAGGACAACGCTTCGCCGGTACCACAAAACGCGTTCAATAAAATTATTGAATGCATCCCGTATGGGGTTCGCGGAAAACCGTTTTTGAATAACCGCGTGCGCAACCTAAACGAGATCATCAATAAGGAACTTTCGACAGGGGGCCGGTTGCCGGAAGAATTCCTCGACATGCTGTGCGTGTGGCTGGCGAAGCGCCTGCCTAGCGGCGAGCTCCAGCACCCAACACAAAAAAATCCTACGGTCCATGAAAAATGTTTGCGTCGGTGTAGTCGGCCGGGTGATGCGGTGTTGGACTTGACGTGTGGCAGTGGCAGCCTTCTTTCAGCTTGCCACCAGCTAGGCCGCACGGCGTACTGCGCCGACTACGAGCCGGTGTTTGTTCAGGTCGTCATTAATAGATTCAAAAAATTGGCACCCCATGAAAAAATTACAAAACTCAATTAAATACGGAGACGTCTTCCGTCTGGGCGAACATATTCTCGCCTACGGCGATTGTCGCGATGCGAAACTCATTGCCAAGGCGATCGGCGCGCGCAAAGTAAAAACGGTCATTTGTGATGTTCCATATGGCATCGACCTGACCGCTTCCAAGGAAAACTTCAAGCCCCTCCTCAAAAACAAAAATATTGTGGGCGATCACGCGCAGAGCGACGCGGAGTATGCGACATTCACGCGCGAGTGGATCGAAGCATTGAAGCCACACCTCGCAGCAAAGAACTCCTTCTATATCTTCAACTCTGACCGCATGATCTTTGCGCTCCGGCAGGGCATGTTCGAGGCTGGATTGAAATTCAGCCAACTATTGGTCTGGGTCAAGACAAGCAGCGTGGTCGGGCGGCTCGACTACGCTCCCATGCACGAACTCATCGCGGTTGGTTGGCACGGCACGCACGAATTCCTCAAGCCCAAAGATCGCAGCGTCCTCATATATCCCAAACCTAAGCGCAGTCCTCGGCATCCGTCGACGAAGCCGGTCGGGTTAATACGTCGCCTGGTGCTCAACACCACGAAGGTGGGCGATGTTGTGTTTGATGGATTCCTTGGTAGTGGTACTGCGCTTTGGGCTTGCCACCAGACAGGACGCGTCTGCATCGGGGTTGAAATCGATGGGGAGTATGTAGAGCAGGTCATCGAGTCATATTACAAATTAACTGGCATTAAAGCCCAAAAAATATATGGAGCGTAAAGAAGATAAGACCAAGCGCCAGATGCGCGAGAGGTCCAAAGAAATGATGATTGAGCAGTTAAAGCGTCTGCCTATTATTCAGTTAGCGGCGGAGAAAGTAAACATCGACCGTTCGACCCACTTCCGTTGGTGCAAGGAAGACGCTGATTACGCTCGCAGGAGCGAAGATGCAATTCTCGAAGGCGTCGGCTTCATCAACGACGGGGCCGAGGCGCAGCTTATGGCCGCCATCCGTGACCGTGATATGCGGGCGATTTCATTGTGGCTGCGCGCCAATCATCCGCGCTACAAGACCAAAGTCGAGGTATCTGGCAGCGTCACCATGAAAAAAGAGATGACGCCGGAGCAACAGGCGGATGCGGCCGAAGCGCTGGAACACTCGGCACAGCTCAGGGCCGCACTTAAAAAACATGAACCCGAGTAATCTCAACAAAGAATTTCTCAAGCGGGTCATCGGTGACCCTATGGTGCGTCAGACCGTGACGCGCGAGGACCTCCTATGGTTTTGGCACGTCTACGTGATACCCAATCTTCCGAAGTTCTACGGCGTCGCGCCGTTTCAGATTGAGATAATGGACATACTGCAGAATGCGGCGAATAAGTTCTTCGTGCTCGAAGGATTTCGCGGATCCTCCAAAAGCTCAATCGCCAACCACGCCTTCACCGTATGGTCCATCGTCGGTAAACCACAGACCAAATTTATTATTATCATCGCCGGCACGGCTGAACTGGCGCGGCAGCACCTCAACAATATAAAGGCGCTCATGGCGAGCGAGCCTCTGCGCTCGGACATGGGTCCGTTTCAAATTCCCGAAGGCGAGTGGCGGGCCAACGCGATCGACATCCCAAAATACAACGCGCGAGTCATTTCCGTGTCGGTTGAGCAAAATGTCAGAGGGTTGTTGCATAACAACATCAGGCCGCAAATCGTGATCCTCGACGACCTCGAGAACATCAACACCGCGCTCTCGGAGGACGTGCGTCATCGTACGTACCAAACTTTCAACTCCGACATCAGGCCGGTCGGCGATCTCGACACTCGCTTTATCGTCATCGGAACCAGATTGTGGGAAGAAAGTTTGATCATGCGTTTTAAAAACGACATTGAGAACGGCAGGCGCAACGGCATCTTCCGCTCCTACCCCATCATCAACGAGCGGGATGAGCCTCTGTGGCCGGATAAATTTCCAACAAAGGAGGATGTTGAACAACTGCGCAAGGACATTGGCGACGAAGCCGCGTGGGCGCGGGAGTTTATGCTCCAGATTGTCGCCGATGAGAACGCGGTGGTGCTCGCCGAATGGATGCAGCGGTATGACAAGTTTCCGAGCTCCGATGAGTTCCGCTACGCGGCCACGGGCATCGACGTCGCTATACGCAAAGGTGAGGACAACGACTTCAACTCCATGGTATCGGCGTCAATATACGGCTCCGGCGAGCAACTAAAAATCTACATTCATCCCGACCCTGTCAACGAAAAAATGGAATTCCCCGAAACGGTGGAACGGGCCAAGCAGGTGTCCGTCACGCAGGGTCGTGGCGGACGTAGCAAGCTCATTGTCGAGGGCGTGGGCTACCAATCGGCGCTCACGCAGGAGCTCAACCGGCAGCGGTATACGGCAGTCGAATATAAGCCGCACGGCACCGACAAACGCGCAAGACTTTCACTCACCACCCCGCTCATTCGTGACGGTACTGTCCTCTTTCCTTTTTCGGGTACCGAACTATTGGAGCGGCAGATGTGCGCGTTTCCGTACTCAAAGCACGACGACATGGTGGATGCTTTTACAGCTCTCGTTCTGAAAGTCATGGAGGACGAGAGCGCGGGCGGGTACATTACCATTCCTCGGGGGCCGCACACGCCCCTACCGCAAGGGCCTACTACCACGGCGGATGTGGACAAGGAGATTATCGCCAAGCAAGAAATTCCCCGCAGCGGTTACGACCCCGCCGCGATTCTTAAAGCGCGGATAGAGCGGTCGATGGAAAGGTACCAAGGACCGAAAGAGCTTGATGCTGATGTGGATGTGCAGATGCGCAAGGACATAGCCGAGGGCATGGATCCGAATAAGGCATACAACAAGGCATGGGATGAGCAATTCAAGCGGCACCGAAAAAAGTTCTGGGATGATGATGCGCGTGGGCAACTTTAGTAGATAAATAAAATATATGACATATCGAAGTTATCCGGCTCTGAAAAAATACATACTCACGGTGTTTGCCGACGAGATCCGCAGCAGCACGCCCATCAATCACGTTACTCTCTCGCGTGCCGTCGAAGGATATTTAGGCATCTCGTACCAGCCGGCAAAGACTGCGATCATATCCTTGTGGCGCGGGTACCGCGAAGAGATGCGGCCGCTATATCGGTTAGTTGAGAAATGGGCACCGACTGAAATTGACCCGTGTTTCCGTGAAGCACGGGGAGAGGAACAGTGGCCGGTTAGTACTAACTCTTAATCTCTAAAGTACTGCTGCCTTTTTGCAATTCCGCATCGTAATCAAAAAGCCGCTTTCGTTCTTCAGGAGAGAGGGACTGCGTAAAGTGCGTGGACGCGCCTAGCACACCGCTTTTATCGTGTTTGCTCCATTCCTCGTAAAGTTCTTTTCCCGTTTTTCCGCTAGACATGCGATTGAAGAGTATAGCTTTTATTACGATACGTGAATCGGTTGCGCCGTGTGTCGATGCGGATATGCTGCTGTTCGCGCTTCGTCTTGAAATCCTTTCGCTCTACATAACAGTGCGCCTGGATGCGGAGCTTGCCTCCTCTGCGCTCGAAATATATCTCTGCAAGCCTCCCGTTTACTATGGCAAAATTCCAGCCGTCCATATTTGTATTATAGCAAAATTCCACTATCACTCTCGAGTCGGCATTATCCCCGCCACTGTCTTTTTCTCACCGCACCGAACGCATTCGTACTTGGTGCTTCTGAAATTGTGTTCCTTGTACACATGATCTTCCGTGACCTTCCAATGGTGGAGTCCGAGAGCGCAGAGGATTTTCTGAAGGAAGGTCATAGAGGCGGATCAGTTTAACATCAGTAATAGTCTTCCACTGTGATGGTCCAAGGATTGGCAGTATTCACCGAGATGTAATACGTCCCCGCCCCGTAGCAGTAAGTGGTATCGGATCCGGAACCGGCTAGGTTGGCGATGGCGCAGTAGTTGCCGCTGTTGTCAGGACTCTCGGCATCCGCGCCGAAATAGAATTGCCCGCTCTCTTGCCAGGTGACGCGGAACTGCGAGCCTTGGATGGTAAAGGGCGCGGTGTTCTTCTGCGTGTCGCCGCTGAACGTCTCGATGGTATGCCACGACGCTGGAGGCGCAGGCGGTGCGGTGACCGTGGAGCCGCTGCCGGTGACCACCGCACCACTCGGCGTGGTGTAAGTGGTTTGAGTTGGAGCAGACGTCTGTGCGGGAGCCGAAGCTGCGGGCGCGGCGGTCGTCGCCTTCGTCGTAGTCTTGGCTGAACTTTCTTTAACAGAACATGCGTACATGAGCGGTACAGTAATCTGATAGTTCGCTTCGGAAGTATAAGTTTGCGTTCCTTCCATGACGCCACTGACGGTCACAACGTCGTCTTCGACGGCTGGAGTGTGACCGTCGTATTGGACCAGCACGACGTCGCCGACATTCCAATCGCCGTATGAATCTTTGTCGACAGCGAGACGCATCGCTCCTTGATTGTCGGATTCTTGAATTTGCAATACCTGTCCGGTGAAAGTGGTGGTTTGCCCCTGATATGAGTCGGGGTCTTTCTCAAGATCCTTGTAGCTGATGGTCTGCGGACTCGACGACGCTTGGCACGCGACGGTAATGGGATCGCTTGGCGTGTCGGGAGCCGCCGTCGCGGGAGCGCTTGAGTTGTTGTTGCTGCCGACCGCAGCCAATATTGAAAGGAGAATACCGATACCAAGAATCCAAGCAAATATTTTTACGCCCCTGCTCGTCCCTTTTTTCTGTGTAGCACCGTCTTGATTTTCCATATATATACAAAAATGACCGGATAATATCCGGCGCTGGGGTCATAAACGCACTGAGCCCTGCGCCAGCTAGGCCTTGCGGCCCCACACCCGTTTCCAGATATGGCCCAATCACGAGTTGCTGAACGCAGGGTTCAGTATTCGTGATTGGGACTTCAGCCAACCGTGCCATTCCGAGAGCCAAAATGGGTTAGGTTGGTGCCCTTGCGGGCTATTCAGTTGTACGGGTTCATGATACCGCCTATAGCGGCACCGTGCCACCCTAGCTCACTTAGCTCGAATCGTGAATGAAGTTACCAACAGCGAAAAATCGCCTAGCCCCAAAAGGCCAAACGGTGGTGGAAATTATTGTAGCCACTCCGCTACGCCGCCGTGATCAGAACAGGTGCCACTGCGATGCTGACTGAAGCTGTAAGTGCCGTCTCTGCATTGTGCGGTCGCTCCGGCAGGCACCGATCCGTTTTCACTGTAAGCGGGCGAGTGAACGGTGTTGCCACTGACGTTGGTGTAAGAATTGTCATTTGATAACGGTGTCGGTGACTGCTGTGGCTGCGCGGTCGGAGTGACGACAGCAGGAGCGGCCTCTGTTTCTGTTTGGGTATCAGTAACCGGAGTTACAACAGGAGAGGATGTCTGTGAAGTGGAGTTCGTGCTGCCACCAGAAGCCGCAACAATGGTGACAAGGCCCAGTGCAACAACCCCGCCGATCACCCACCATAGTTTCTTGCGGGGAGACATACAATTATTTTAGGATTTTATAAACTCCCGAATTAGTGTGAGAAATTCTTGCTGCACTTCTTCGGGCACCATTTCAGTGCTGAGCGGCGTGAGATGATCGCGTGTCTCGATATCGGTGCAGAAATCCAAATAAAATGCGTCCGGCGTGGCGACGAACATCCATACCAATTTCCATTTGTCGCAAATCTGCTTCGCTGTCTTTTTTATCTCCTCCATGTCGATGCGCGAGCGGTACTTCACTTCGATAAGGAGCACCTGCTTGGGCGCATGATGCACGAGCGCAAAGTCGGGAGCGCTGCGAATATTATTTATCAGTTCCCGCTGGTCGGCTTGATCGGCGTACTGCATCAATTCGGGAATAATTGACTCATAGCCGAATGGGATAACGGTATACTCGCCGACCTTGCGGAACATTTGATCGAAAACCATCTCGGCAATTTTGCCTTTTATGAGTTGTTTAGAAAAATCTTTTTGCATGAGTCAATTTTAACAGGAAAGCAGAAAACTCCCCGCCAGGCGGTAGCTTAGCTACCCACTGTCCGTTTCCAGACAGGACCCACCACAGGTACTCCTAACGAGGAGGTCTCTACTGTGGTGGGTTTCCTTTGCCATACCGCAGCCTTGTGAGGTTACGGGTTAGGCGCAATATTCAGTTATCCTGTAAGTGTAAACCCGTCAGCCTTAAAGGTCTATGCGTATATAAAAGTAGAAAGGGCCATCCAGACAAGCTGGACGGCCCCATTTTTTGCGGCGAACTCAAGAACCAAGGAAACAAAAGATTCAAGAGTTCAAAGATCGAGGATCACGACTGCGGAACGGACCACCCCGACGCGGAGCCGAAGCCCTCGCCGGCACCGCCAGACCATCCCGCGCCGAACCGCCGCTCGCCGCCGCCGAAGCCGAAGTACGGAGCGCGGTCGAACGGCGCAGCGGAGCTCTGCGGGTCATGGTATTCGTCGCCAGCACAGTCGATCCACAGATCGTCGTACTGCTGGAGACGGTCCATGTGCGTGAGCAGCATGATGCCGACGGCGAACGCGCCGAGGCCGAACTCGTTGGCTTCCATCACCTCGCGCGCCCGGCGAACCGAGCGGCCGCGATGACGAATGCCGAACTGCGCCGGAATCAGCAGAATGTCGAAACCCTTCTGCTGCTCGCCGATCTGTTCCCAGAAGGCGACCGACTTGGCCGACTGCCGGAGATTGTCCGGACCGAGCTGGCCTTTACGCCAGTTCTTGAAGCGGCCCTTGTAGGCCTTGTCCAGCGCGTCGAGGACCTTCTGCAAGGCCTCGCCGTAGGTCGGAGCCATCGTCTGCCAGCGCGGGACGGCGAAGTCGCCTTCCGCGTTCGCGACGACCGGACGGGCCATCTGTTCGCTGGCGAAACCGACGCCGGGGAACAGTTGCCGCAGGAGGTTGGTCTGCGCGATGACGTCGTTCGGCTTTTTGTAGCCGGAGAGGTAGCCATAGCTCGACTTCACTTCCTCGTCCTTGTAGCGGTCGGTCAGGCGGTTGTCGGCGATGAACGTGCCGATGAGATCCGCGAGTCCGGCGGTGTCGTTGACGCGCTGCGCTTCGTCCTCGGAAAGACCGGCCTTGTTGTAGGCGGCCTCCACGATGGAGACGAACTTAGTGCCCTTCGGGTCGCGGGCGGTGACGGTGGAAGCAGTGCGCGACGGAGCCAATGAGGTTGTCATCGGAGCCATCCTTTCCTGAATAGGCCGAATTCGCTTCGGCGTTCGCGGCGAGTCCCATGATGAGACGAGCTTTTTAGAGCCGGATACCAGCTGCAAAAAGCTCGTCTCATGTCACAATCCCTTACAAAGAACTGCCTAGTATTATATCAAATTGTAGCCCCTACGTCAAGAGCAGCCGTGGTGGGCAATTTACCTTACGCCATAAGGGTCTTCTGAGGCCATGATATTCTTTTAGATGAGTCTAGGCTAATGCACGGTCGTCTAAGGATTACCGTCGCCGAACTCTTTCTCTTCTAGAGAAACGGCCAGAGTCTTGCCGACTACGGTTTGCGAGAGAGTGCCAGTATGAGGAGATACTGCTTGCTTTTGTTCAAGACGGAGGATTGAGCGTAACAGCCCCTGCCGCCGGATTAAATTCAGAAGTCAGAGGATTATCCGTTTCCAACGGAGAGGATTTTCAAGCTTCGGTGCCAAGGATGGGCAAAAGCAAAAACCCGCAGAACTCCGATGCGCCGTTCGACCACGCTCCGTACTTCAACTTCAACGACGACAAGCTGAAGTTCGACACGAAATGGTCTGACAATGCCAACGACAACTACGGCTCCGCGTCGGGGTGGTCCGTTCCGAAGTCTCCCTCACACAGCGGTGGCGAGGGCGCTCATATGAGCGCCCTTTAGCTACTTACTCCCCTGCGAGCGTATCCACCCGCCGAGCATCCTGCCGATCTCGTCGATGTGAGTCTGCAGCGCGGTGTACTTCTTCGTGTCGATGGAGCGCGTCTCTTTCATCAGTCGCACGAAAAAGCGCAGTAGGTTGAGCTTCATACTCGCGCGTTCGAGGATTGCGACCTTGTCGCTGCTCTTGCTGTAACCGGCTTCGAGAATGCACTCGACCATGTCGAGAATGGCACCCTCGCTACGCTCATAAATAGTGAAGCGGTCGGATTTAGGAACGAGTCTGCGGTATTCATTGAATGTCCGGTACAAGTCGTACACTTTTTTGAGAATGGGAATGTCAGCGTCAGTCATATATGAAAACGTACAGGCGAATATTTGAAAACATGACCTCGGCCGAGCATCTCTTCGGCGCGTGGGACCAGTTCAAGCAAGAAAAGCGCACCAAGACAGACGTCATGGAGTTCGAGCAAAAAGTGGAGCAGCATATTTTTCAGTTGCACCGCGACCTCAGAAATAAAATGTACAAGCACGGCCCTTACACCGCCTTTTATATCTCCGACCCGAAGCTGAGACATATACACAAAGCAACGGTGCGCGACCGAGTTCTGCACCATGCTATTTTTCAAACCCTCAATCCCATGTTCGAGCCAGGCTTTATCGCCGACTCCTTCTCCTGCCGTATCGGCAAAGGCACGCACAAAGGCGTGGAGCGACTGGCATATATGCTCCGCGCGGTGAGTCACAATGGCACACGCGAGTGCTACGCCCTTAAGTGCGACGTACGGAAGTTTTTTGACAGCATCGACCACGAAATATTGCTGGACATATTGGCGCAGCGCATTAAAGATCCGGAAGTAATGCAGTTGCTCAAAGAAATAGTCGGCAGCTTTTCTACCGGTCAGCGCGATCTCTTCCATTCGCGAGGCGTACCTATCGGCAACCTGACTTCGCAATTGTTCGCAAACGTCTACATGAACGAGTTCGACCAATTTGTAAAACACGAATTGAAAGCCGCGCACTACGTTCGCTACACCGACGATTTTATTATCGTCTCGCCCGACAAAGCGGAGCTGCAAAACCTCCTCGCCCCCATCGAGCAGTTTCTGCAAGAAAAGCTGAAGCTGAGTCTGCATCCGAACAAAATTCAGCTCGTGAAGTATCACAGGGGCGTGGATTTTCTCGGATACGTACAATTCACGCACCACCGGCTGATGCGCGAGACGAGCAAGCACAGAATGTTGCGTAAAGTTAGCCATGCCGCTTTTTTATATCGGCACGGAGCCATCGAGGACGCGCGGATGAATGCGACCCTCCAATCCTACTTAGGCGTGCTGAAACACGCCGATGCGTACCGGCTATCTGAGATGCTGAAAAACAGATATTGGATTCAAACATGACTGTGGTGGGTTTTGACCGTGCCGCTTGTGCGGGGTAGGCCAGACGAACGATACACACATCTCACTATACTTCATGAAAAATTAATACTATAGTTAAAAGGCCTCCTGGGGGTTGACACCAACCCTTTTGATGAGCCAAGAAAAACCCACCACTTCAAAAAATAATAAGACCAAGAACAGTGTATTTTCTTGGTCGATAAGCCCCACAGAGCTCAAGTACCAGCTCGAGAATTATTCAACGCTGGGGATTACGCAATCATACAGAGGCATCGCTGTGCTTTTTGTGCTGGCCCTTATGGCCTTCACGATTGTTCTCTCATTTTTTGGAGTCGTGCCATTGGACAGTTCGACGATAATAGAGGCAATCATTTATTGCGTTGCGTTGTACTTCGTCTATCAAGGCCATCGCTGGGCAATAATTTTAGTGATGCTTTTGTGGACTGGGGATAAGGCCGTCTCTCTTTACGATGTCGCGACTACCAATCAGAGCGGCAGCGTCGTTACGATTATTATCTGGTGGCTCATAGTGATGCCTTATCTATATAAGGCCCTCCGGATCGAAAACGAGCGCAGAAAACTCCAACCCGTAGCCGTAAGTATTGAGGATTCCGTCTACTGCTCAGAATGTGGAAGCAAGCAGGATAAGGATGCAAAATTTTGTGTCGACTGCGGTAAAAAAATAGCCGAGAAATAATTTCGATATGTATTGCAAAAATTGCGGACATAAAGTTGAGGACGGGAAAAAATTTTGCAAGCACTGCGGGACGCCGATTCCAAGCGCAGCTCCTGTAACGCCTCCTGATTCAAAAGAGTCTCCCTCTCAAAAAGTAGTTCATGGTGCGGGATGGATAAAGAAAAACCGCCGATGGTTGATTCCCGTGATCGTAGTCGGGGTGATTGTCTTAGGCATTGTCGTTCTCGCCTTGGTGCCATCGGGTGACGACGACAGCTCAAATCCTCAGCAGTCGGTGGTAGATATCAACTGCGATAACGGATACGGTGGCTCGGGTACCATATTTACGAGCGACGGTATTGTGCTCACTAATAATCACGTTATTACCGGCGCAAAATCCTGCGAAGTCACCATTCCTGATCCTACGACTGGTGCCATAGACGAAATATATGAGGCGGCCCCGGTGATTGTGCCAACCTTGAGTAAGGAATATGACGTCGCGACACTTAAAATCGACTCCTCATATACAGACGACAATGGCAAGACATGGGGACCTTATCCGACTACCTTTACCCCATTTAGTCTACCTAGCTCATGCGACCCCACCGCTCCTTCGCAGCTCGGAGACTCCGTAAAAATTTATGGCTACCCTGTGACCAGCGGTGGTTTCAATCTCACCGTGACGACAGGGGTGATAAGCAGTTTTGCAGACAACGGCGACATACTCACGTCGGCGCAAATTGATAGCGGAAACTCGGGTGGCCTCGCCATAGACCAGAATGGTTGCTGGCTCGGGATACCGTCGGCCGTTCTGTCTGGCAATTATCAAAATCTTGGAGTGATCATACCAGGCGCCATCGTCGAGCAATTTCTAAACAACGTCCCCGCTAAGTCAGATCCTGCCGCTGACGTTAGTTCTACTACGGAATCCGCCGCAGAATCGGCAGCCTTACCTAACGTGCCTCCCGATCAATATTGTCAGAATGAATACGGTCAATATAGCGAATCCTCGGGGGGAACAGATAGTGACGGCAACCCAACCTGTGAATGCCAAAGTGGCTATACATGGGATACCACAGGTGACTCGTGCGCCTCACAAACATCTCTGGATCAATCATGTGAGGATACCTACGGTTCGGAAAGTTACTCGTACCTCCAAGGTACGGGGCAGAATCAAAAATCCACGTGCGGCTGTTCAAGCGGCTACGAGTGGAATGCCGACCAGTCCGCATGCATAGTGGTCCCTCAAGAAAGCAATGCTCAAATTTGCCAGAATAATTACGGCCCAAATAGTATCTGGGATGGAAACACCAATAGTAATGGCGGACCGGAATGCGATTGCGCGAGCGGCTATACATGGAATGCCGCGCGGACTGAATGCGTGGCAGAAACGGGCTATCAGGTCTGTAGCAGTGAATATCCAAACTCGACATGGGATGGTACGTCATACACCAGCTCAGGCGGCTACAGTTGCAGCTGCAATTCCGGCTATACCATGAATTCATCGCAAACAGCGTGTGTTGCAAATTCCACCCAAAATGGGTATCAGGCTTGCAGTGTATATCCAAATGAAACGTGGGGCGGATCGTACGCCAGCAACGGCAATTATCAATGTGTCTGCGATGCCGGTTATACCTGGGATTCTACTACGCAGAGTTGTTATTAATCACTAGAATTTTTATGTACTGCACTGCCTGTGGAGCAAAAATTGAGGAGGGAGCAGTTTTTTGTTCCAAGTGTGGTGCAAAGACAGACGGGACAGTGCATCAAACCTCTCCCGCCGACACAGGGCGCATACGAAGATTGTTCCAGGGGCGTATTGGCCCCCTGCGTTATTTCCTTGGCATCTTCTTTTGTTTAGCACTTTCGCTTATTCCTCTTTTTATATTGGTCACTATATGGGGGATAGTGAATTTAATCTCCAATGCCACTGGTGCGACCGGCGGAGGAAATCCGATATATGAAATATTTAACCTGCTAATACCGATACTAATTGCTCTATCCCTTGTGGTGCCTATTTTTGTGGGCCATATCGCTCTAGCGATACGCCGCTGTCATGACTTCGGCTATTCCGGGTGGCTGACCCTCTGTTCCTTGATCCCTTACGTGGGTTTCATATTCGTCCTCATCTTTTTATTTAAAAAGGGAGAGGGAGGGTCGAATCAATACGGTCCTGCGCCCCGTCCCGATAGAAAGTTTTTGGCCGACGTATTTAATTATTAAAAAAATAAATATATGCCTATAATTTTTGGCTGGGGTCGTCAAACAACTTGGAATGTCGGGCCAGTATTTCGGCAGCACTGCAATCATTGCAATAACGACGAATACTGGCGACTGCTGCGTCGCACCACTTGGTTTACCCTCTTTTTTATTCCCATCATTCCTTACGCAACACAATGGTGGCTATTATGTCCCGTCTGCCAGTATGGATTGAAGCTGAAAGATGACCAGGTAAAGCAGTTTCAACCTATCGCCGAGGGTAACCAACTTCTTGCCACAAAGCAGATTACCGAGCAGGAATATCAGATGCGTGTAGCCGCATTAAATGGCACGCCCGTAGCTGCGGCTGAAACTCCCTCGTTACCGGAAGCACAAGCAGAGATAGCGGAAGAGGCAAAAACCGATTCTACATATTGCGGCGACTGCGGCAAGGAACTCGCATCAGATGGTCGTTTTTGCGTTCATTGCGGTTCAGAAATTAATAAAGCAGTTGCATAATTATGAATAAATTTTTGCATAATATTGGCCGGTACTGGTTTCTCATTTTAATCGGGATAGGGATAATTTGGGCGCTTGTTGATAGCTCGAATTCACAGCCCTTACCGCCGCCAGTAGTATCATCACAAACGACAGATGCCGCTTCCGAGCAGCAGGTGCCTGCCGCATCCGCTGTATCGTTGCCAACCGGCACAGTCATAAAATCCCGCTCGGCATATTTGCAGGGCGATGGCACCCTTGAAATAGATAATGGCACTGATTCCGATGCGGAAGCAAAATTAATTACGGGAGGCACTTCGATTTTTAGTGTCTATATCAAAGCGAACAGTACGTACACGATACAGAATATTAGCGACGGCACTTATTGGCTTGCCTTCGCGCTCGGCAGCGATTGGAACAGCGACACAAAGACATTTAATCAACCAGCAGGATATTCTTCTTTCGCTGATACTTTCGACTTTACTACTACCGATACGCAGTACACAACCTATTCTGTTACGCTTAACCCTGTTGAGGGCGGCACAGCGCAAACAAACGATGTTGACTCCCAGCAGTTCAATGAATATTGAAAATCGCCCTTAATTAAGGGCGATTTTCAAGGGTATCGGCCGGATCCCGGCGCTCAATTAATTAGTGACTGGTAGATTTGCTAGAATTGAATCCGGTCAGGGAATACGATGGACAGCTGAGCCATGATCTCCGACCAATTCCGCACCGCCAAGGTCTTGCCCGCCGATATGTCGGCCTGGGCGAGCCACAACAGCTTCGAGAGCGACTCATCGTGGGGAAACACGGTGGTCGTTTTCGTAACCTTGCGGAATTGGCGATTGAGATTTTCGATCGCGTTCGTGGTGTATATCATCTTGCGGATGGCATACGGGTACGAGAAGAACGGCGTGATGTCCTCCCACCGGTTCTCCCAGTTTTTAAGGTAGGCGCGGTACTGCGGCCACCTCTCTCCAACTTCGTGTAACGCTTCGCGACCCGCTTCTTCAGACGGCGCGGTGTAGACTCGCAGGAGATCCTTGCAGAAAGCCTCGCGGTCTTTATGCGGAATGAACATCACCGTATGACGGATCATATGTACGACGCACACTTGTACATCTGACTGCGGATAGATCGCCTTGATGGCTTCGGGGAAGCCCTTAAGCCCGTCGACGCATACCATGAGGATATCGTCGACGCCGCGTGTCTTCATGTCGTTCAGCACGCCGAGCCAGAACTTGGCGGACTCGCTCTCGCTGATCCATATGCCGACGACCTCTTTCATGCCGTACTGATTAACACCGAGCGCCACGTAAGCGACCTTCGAGACGATCTTGCCACCATCGCGCACCTTGAAGTGCAGGCCGTCGAGATACATGACTGGGTAGCAGGATGAGAGCGGGCGCGTCTGCCACTCTTTAACCAGCGGAAACACTTTATCAGTGATGGTCGACACGCCCGGCTGCGATAACTCCATGCCGTGATGGTTTTTCATGTAGCTGGCGATATCGCGAGTAGTAAGACCCTTCGCGTAGAGCGTGATGACCATCGCCTCCTTTTCGTTGGCGGCGACGTCGTACCACGGCGTCGCCATGGGGTTCGTCCTGTTGGCGATGTCGAAGGCGGTCAGGCGCTTGCCCATGCGGCCCCGGGGCCGCACTTCCGGCTCCTCCTCTATGTCAGCGGGAGCCAACTTAGGTAGAAGCATTGGAGCGATTAGCTCCTGGGCGAACGCCGCCGCGTCTTCGGGCGTGCGGATGTTTTTAAGGCGATCCTGATATTCTGCGTGAGTAAGAACTTTTTGCATATTGTTTTTTGTTATTGCCGGTGACCCGGGCCGATACCCGAAAAGAGGATATACCAGCAAGCCCTGTAAGGGTATTTCAAGGCTTGCAACCCTGTTCGGGCGCGCTGGACTCCTACCACCGTTGCGTCATCCATTGAGGTGTACCAGCTAATTAACAATGGATATGGACAACACAACGGTAATGCTGCGTAAGTCCCCAGCGGGGCGGCAGCCGGAAATAAAAAAGGCAGTAGTGATGCAGTACTGCCTCTACGCTCGCAAGAGCACTTTAGAGGAGGACGCTCAAGCACTTTCGATTGAGTCGCAGGTGCGCGAGATGACCAAGCTCGCCGAAAAGGACGGTCTTAATATCGTGGAGATAAAACGGGAGTCGCACTCCTCTAAGGAAGTGGGTCAGCGTGTTATCTACAATCAGCTCCTCCAAGAAATACGCGAGAGCAAATTTAACGCCATCTTAACGTGGGCTCCGGATAGATTGAGCCGCAACGCGGGGGACTTAGGCGCGGTGGTGGATCTCATGGACAAAGGGGCGCTCGTGGAGATACGCACCTACACGCAAAAGTTCGTCAACAATCCGAATGACAAATTTATGCTCATGATATTGGGGAGCCAGGCAAAACTGGAGAACGATAACAAGATGATCAACATCAAGCGCGGGTTGCGCGCCCGTTGCGAAATGGGCTGGCGGCCGAGCACACCGCCAACCGGCTACGTCAGCGAAAAGCACGTCGACAAAAAGTGCCAAGTGCGGCCGGATCCCAAGCGAGCGGTTATGATACGGCAGCTTTTCGAGAAAGTGGGCAACGAGGGATGGAGCGGCAGGCAAGCATATAAGTGGATTACAAAAACTGGGTTCAAAACGCAGTACGGCAAAAAATTATCCCTCGCCAATGTGTACGTGCTTTTGCGCAATACTTTTTACTACGGCGAATTCGAGTATCCGGTCGGGAGTGGCAACTGGTACCAGGGCAAGCACGAACCCATTATCACCAAGGAGCTGTTTGATAAGGTGCAGAGAGGCATTCAAGATCAGTACATACCCAAGACGGATACGAAAGAATTCGCCTTCACTAAATTAATCAAGTGCGCCTACTGCGAGAGCGGTATAACGGCCGACGAGAAATTTAAAAAGCTGAAAGACGGTAGCGTAAATCGTCATGTCTACTATATGTGCACGCGAGCGAAGGATACCGACTGCAAGAACCGGCCTATTAATGAAGAGGCTATCATCGAGGAGTTATCAGGGCTGCTGGATACCATCGACTTGGATGAGATTGGCATGCGCTCAAAGATAGAGGACGAGGTGGAGCGGTACAATAAATTCCGCAGAGGCGTGCTCAAAGTGACGACCAAGGAGCGCACTGCCACGGTCGATGTACGAAACTTCGCTAAGTTCCTTCTCAAAGAAGGCACTATCAGCGAGAAGCGGGAGTTGCTTTCATGTCTCCAGAGTAGGCTGGTACTCAAAGACAAAAAGATTTCGCTGGAACACTAAGCGGTAGCGGCTATTACGGTAGTTGCTGTAGCGGGAGACATTTTTTCCATAACTTGATGCCCACCACCACTCATTCCGTATTCGAATTTCCCCGTCGTTCGATTGAGCACAACATTAGACGGGAGGAAAGCTTTCTCAAAAGAGGTCTTGCCGTCTTTCATCATCTCGCCGGCAAGTATCTTGGGCTTTATCTTTGTCTCCAAAAAATCAATGAGTCTATTTCTTTCGATTGCCGAGACCGTGGTGGAATCACCAACTTGGAAACCGACGAGGGAAATATAAGTGCGCAGCAGAGGCGGAAAATAGCCGTCTGCATTAGACGCCATGCCTGTATCGATTTTTTCCCATACCAAGCTGATCAAAATTTTGCGTATGCTTTCAAGGTCGTCATTCGGATGACATGTGACGCCGATAAGCTCGGTTGTCGAGGTCAAGGCATCAGTGCGCATCAAATCATCCTTGTCGTCGATGCTAGAGAGTCCCTCAAGATAATGGTAGAGGCACTCGGCATATGCGGCATTCACACTTTTGTTAAAATGATTAATGCTTGCAGAGGTCTTTTCAAATTCGTTGACTAAATTATTTTTTAGCGCCTCTCTATAATCCCAGACGTAGGTATTTCCAAAAAACATGTCGAAATTCACCAGAGAAGCTCTCTTTTTCTCCCCAAGCCACCGGAAATATTCTTGCAGTTGGTAAAATCCGCTGTTTATTTCGTTGACCATACCGTAGTCGCATTTTTGCTTCCAATAACCGTTCACAGCGGTCTCTAGGGCTTTGAGATACACCTTTACAAACCCTTCGTCACCGTAGTCGATGCCGGTTAATCTGCTGGCTCCGCGAAACGGACTAAAGCTGGCCATCATGTAAGGATCGGCAAAGATGGCCTCAAATATATTTGAAGAGAGGGTCATCCCCCGAAAATCCAATTGATTATATAAATGTGAGCGGTTGTCCTGAAAAAGCATTTCAAAAATCCTTTCTATCCCTAAACTGGTTTGACGCTCGCTGACGTCATTTTTTTTAAGCCAATAAAGTAAGCTTAGGAGGAAGTCCAACCGTGCGGTTGCGATATATCTCGCTATACGCTCGTCGCTTAAAATAACAGTCAGTACCGCGTCGGCATATCCCGCAAATATTTCATCGGCTGTTGGAGGTGTAGTATCTTTTTCCTCATTACGCGGAGTTCTTATTCTGAGAATTCGAGCCGCCTTTGTAATTTCGGGAAGATTGTTTCCGATTATGTTAATGCAGGCCTCCAGGTGATCGTCCTTCGGGCGGGCTATTTCCATCAAAAGTATTTGATAAAATCTTTCGGCCCTTTTCTTGTTAAATAGGCCTGCCTGTCTTCGGCTTAGCATGAAAAGAGCGCTTGGAGCGGCGATGAAAAACAAAAATCCCACCAATTCGTAAAACAGGGGCGTATTGAAGGGATGAGGTAGCCAAGAATTTGGCATGTGATTAATGATTGCGGACACGCCGACGCTGACTAAACCGGCGATGCCCAGATACCAAAAAAGATTGCTTTCCCATCTCTCCCTAATTCTCAAGACGATATCCCATGACGGGTTTTTCAGCTGGTAGACTGCGAAGATCAAACCGAATGCGCTTACCGCTTCGCCCAACGTAAAAAGCACTGGCTGACCCAGGCTGTGATATCCCTGCGGTTGAAAATAGAATATCGCACCAAAAACTTCCGGAGGAATTTTGAGAAGTGTGAAAAATACAAGGCCTCCTACGAATACCCAAACGTAGAATGCATAACGTTCAACGTATTCCTCCTGGGCCCAAGATTTTAAAATTGCTATGTAGTCTCGCTTCTTGTTGGGCATGGACGTGGGTAAAAGAGGCCTCTACCATACCACACGACATATGCTTATAACCAGAGTTTAGCGACGACTTCTACTATCTCGCCTTTCTAGTTCAATACAAAAATCACACTTACGTCCCATTTTCTCGTATACTATGCCAGTCGTTATTCGCTGTGCAGCGGGACAATCACGATGGGTGTGGTACACAACATGCCCTCTAGGTTTGTCTGCCTCATCTCCAGCATGAAATGGCACTGTCATGTATATGATTATATCATGCACAATTTAGCATTAAAAAACTGGCACCCCGCTAGGAATCGAATGGTTCGATTTTTTATTGGGGTAACCCGTTAGGACGCTGGACATGTCAAAAATACTGCTCTGTTGAGCCAGATCGGTAGGTCTCACTAACATGTGCCCTCGGCAGGAATCGAACCCACATTATTTCCTCCGCAAGGAAATGTCCTATCCATTGAACGACGAGGGCAGTGAGATTTGTTCTATCACAAACCGAACATCTCCGCGAGATGTTCGCCGAGGTGCGGTTCCTGCTCTTCTTCCTCTACGACACGTTTTAAAAATGAGCGTATTTGTCCGCCCTCGGCCTTGCCTGGAAGCGGCAGCGCAATATGGGGCGCAATAATACTGTGCATCGTCAAAAGAAGACGCGGCTGCTCGGTATGCTGCTCAACCCAAAAGGTCTGAATTGATCGAAATGGATGAAGCGTTCCATCTATAGAAATACCTCTAGCGTCTATGTGCACGCTGTGTTGTCGGGGCCCGCGCGCCATAAGGACGCCAACCGAACCAAGCCCCAGTACGAGCACGATGGCGAAAAGAACATTACCGAGCACTATGCTTACTATCGCTCCCACCACCGTTATTATTCCGAGGCCCCAATACCAGTCATTTGAGCGTTCACGGTGCACGTGGGTGGTGACTTCCCAGGAGATTGTCTGCCCTCGCTGTGCTTGGGGGTCCATTAATTAATAGTATACAATGAATATATGGAAGGACTGGATTCATTTAAGCCAGATAAGAAAAACACTAGAGCTATTGAAGAAAATAAAGAGCGAAAGGCCCTTATCACTCATAGCCAAGAAGAATTGTTTGATGAAGTTGAGAGCCCACCAACTTCGGGTGTCGATGAAGAATTGACTGTGATAGAAATTCCTAAAGACAACAAATGGGAAGATGCTTTGCCTCCTCTTAAGGAAGAGGACGACGCTGCCCGTTGGCTTCGAGCACACGATAGAGGTGATGATCTAGAGAAAGCCGCGTAGTATTTGCGGTGTGACTCGGTCGTGAACCTTGCCGTTCCAACCAACGTAAGGGTTCTTTGGCGAATTTTCGACTGGGCGGATTTAGGGGGAACGGTCGCGATTCATTCAAAGAAAAAGAGCCGGCCCACGGAGGAGCCGACTCTGTTCGCAACACCATGCGTAGTCAGGCCAGAAGCAGTCGCACCGCATCGCGCATCGTGTCGTCGATGTGGATCGAGACGTTCGGATCGCCGTCATGTCCGGTGCCGGGACACGGGATGTTGAGGAAGTGTTTCCAACGGATGTACTTTCCCTGCTCAGCCGAATGTGCGCCGTACTGGTCGATCATCCACTGACCGAAAAAACCAGACTTGTCGTTGAGGCCGAATGCTGCGGCGAGTTCATCGCTGTCGAATTGCCGACGGCCGCGCGCAGCTTCGTCGTAAGCGACATGTTGCACGACTTCCCACTCGACGACCCAATCTTCACCACCTTCTTTGACTTCGCTGCCAGGCTTGATGATGACCTTAGCGGCGCTCCCTTCGATGACGAGCCGGTGCTCCTTCTCGTTGAATTCGACGACTTTCATTTTGGAGCCGTGATGATGGCACCAAATCGGAAAATACAGGCGAATCTCCGGCTCCGTTCGCCGGACTGTTGCTGCCATTGCCATTGTTTTGCTCCTAAGGTCCGAGAAAACTGTCCTTACCCTAGCTTAGATTTAAAAATATGTAAAACGAGAACGAAAAGGTCACTCAATCGCCTCAAGGGCATCGGTCGCGAAACACCGTGCTCAATCCTGCGGTGTGGCTCGGTCAGGAACCCAGCTGTTCCAACCCGTGTAAGGGTTCTTTGGCGAGTTTGTGACTCGGTAGATTTAGGGGGAACGGTCGGGCCCTCCTTTCGAAAATTAGACGGTACTTGAAACTACCGTCTAATTCGTGGTCAAAGGAGCAAGCATTTTCAACAAAATTATACGAATTAGACTCTACAGAGCAGTTTTTGGACTCGGTTACGAATATGATCGCGACTTTCCCAAAGCTTATTCCCCTTGGTATCCCCACCCCTCATTGACAGCTCATGCTACTCTGTATATTATTCAACCATATGGTTGAATATACAACGGACTTAGACGCGCTTCTACTACGGCCTCTTCGAGTACCCGCGCAAGAGCGACAACTGGTACGAGGGCAAACATACGCCGCTCATTACTCAGGAGCTGTGGGAAAAGGCGCAGGCGCAATTAACGCGGGACAACATCGTGCGCGAGAACAAGGAGTTCGCGTTCACCAAGCTATTCACCTGCGGGTACTGTGGTAGCGGGATCAGCGCCGAGGAGAAATGGAAGCCGCTCAAGGACGGCACCTCCGCGCACTACATCTACTACGGTTGCAGCCGTGCACGGGATCGTAACTGCAAGAACAAGTACATCCGCGAGGAAGAACTCATTGAGGAGCTGCTCCATATCATAGACAAGGTGAACATCAACGAGCTTGGGGTGCGCCACAAAATGGAGGACGAGATACGCCGATTCAACAAGCTGCAGAAAATCGTCAACGGTAGGAGCGGCATCTCTCTAGTGGAGGAGGACGAGGTAAACATTCGTCAGTACGCAAAGTACCTGCTCAAGGAAGGGAGCGTGTCGGACAAACGGGAGTTGTTAGCGAATCTACGCAGCAGAGTGATCTACAAAGACAAAAAAGTTACGCTCATCGAAGAGTAGCGAGAACAGTGGCGTATTTTGCGCTGCTTTTTCGTTCTCGTTTCCAGAAAAGCCTTTGCGGGTCACACCAAACCGTCGGCATTGCGGGAACACGCCGATACAAAGTTGTCAATGCGGGCGCGGAGCAGCTCGAACCGTACGGGTCGTCCTGCCTCCATGATTACCCTTTGGTAGCTTCGCAAAAGTGGTAAATAGGATTTGACAATCGGATGTAATCGTATATAATCACATGTATTGATTGTATATGGATAAACGATTTAACGAAAGGATATGGGTGTCGCCGGAGATTCTCAAGAAAATCGCTCTCATTGATGAGTTGAAGGGGCTTTGGCGTGGCAGTGCCAAGCTTAACCCACACGTCCTCAGTCAACTCAAAGCCTCGGTGATTATAACCTCGACCGGTGCATCGACCCGCATTGAAGGCTCCCGCATGAGTGATGAGGATGTCGCTCGGCTCATTCGTGGGCTGAAAACAAAACCGCCAAAAGGGCGCGACGCAGAAGAGGTTGCCGGTTACGCAGACTTGCTTGGTAGAATTTTCGATAACTACAAAACGCTGAAGCTCACCGAAGGACAAATTCTGCAATTCCATGAAATCTTGCTCCACTTCTCTTCTAAAGACCAACGAGAAAAAGGAAAGTATAAATCCTCCGACAATGTTGTGGTTGCGAGAGGCAACAAGGGCGAGGAGGTTGTGCTCTTCCGGCCGACTCCGCCGTTTTTGGTTGCCAAAGAAATGACCGAGATACTTGAGTGGACAAATAAAGCGCTGCAAATAAAAGATGTGCACCCCATTCTCGTCATTACGAACTTTATTTTCGAATTCCTGGCCATACATCCGTTCCATGATGGTAATGGACGGCTTTCCCGCGCGCTTACCAATTTGCTTTTACTACAAGTGGGGTATGCATATGTGCCCTACGTATCGCTCGAAGAAATAATTGAAGACCGCAAAGGAAACTATTACCTCTCGCTACGCGGAGCGCAGCGGCATCACAAGTCCGAACATGAGGATATTACGACGTGGGTTCTATTCCTGCTTGACGCACTACTCAAACAAGCTGAGAGTTCCCGCAGTCTCTTGGAGAGAGACAAACCGGAGCAGATGCTTTCCGAAAAGCAGATAGAAATATTCCGGCTCTTCGACGAGAATAAAGAGCTTTCGCCCAGAAATGTATCCGAGCTTCTTAAACAAATTCCGCTCCCTACCATCAAACAAGTACTTGCCCGACTTGTGAAACTCGGTCTTATCAAACGCATAGGGCTCGGCCGTGCAACGCGATATAGAAAATCATAACTTTATGAATGAGAAAGATGGCGATGAGTTTTCGGATGACGGTGTGTTTATCGAGTCGCCTCTTGGAATGGTGGAGGATAAATTTCCCAGATACTATGTCGTTTTAAGTACACAAAGTGTGTTTTCTAAGAACCAGCAAAAACGGCTTCTTGATGCAATTCACGAAATCGAAAAAGGTGATCTGTGCATTTTAGAACACATAAAATATGAGGATTTTTATGTGCTTGTATCTATCGGTGTCTCATTCGATGTTGCACCCCAAAGCATAATTGACGATATAGTCATTGCCGCAAACGGAGCCGATCCCTTTCTTCAGTTTCACTTCTTTGCGACTAATACACACAAACCGACCGAAAAAGAAATTTCCGAATATTTAGCAAGTATTTCGTGATGTAAATTTTCCACATGGCAACCTCGGAACAAGTCGACCTCTTCGCTTCGTTGTTTCGCGGCCGTTCGGACGCATTCGCCCGCTACTGGGAAAAGGACGGACGCTCCGGCTACAGTCCGGCCTACTCGTTCGAGTGGAACGAGTTCATGGCGCATAAGCGTGCGGGCGGCTCGATTAAGACATTCCAAAATAAGACGCTTATACCGTTCGACAAGGATATTTTACGGAAACACCTCAATGGGCAGCTGCTTGCCGGAGTATATCCAATACTCCCAGATGGGACATCATACTTCCTCGCGGCAGACTTTGACGGTGAGCATTGGCTTGAAGATGCGAAAGCATATTTGGAGGCTGCGGATAAAACAGGCCTCACAGGCTATCTTGAAAAGTCAAAATCGGGAACGGGTGGACACGTATGGATATTTTTTGACCAGCCGTACCCGTGCCATAAAAGCCGCCGCATCGGCCTTGAGCTAATGCGGCGCGTGTTGCACGTTTCGCCGTTTGAGAAAGAAGTGAGTTTTGACCGTCTCTTCCCGAATCAAGATTCGGTTCCCAAAGACGGATTTGGCAATCTCATCGCACTCCCGCTGCAGGGAAATTTTGTCCACAAAGGCACGATGGTTTTTGTTGATATTCAGAATGGGAAACCGCTAGTCGACCAATGGAGCTATCTGGCTCAATGCAAGAAACATTCCATGACAAAACTCGATGCGGTGCTTGCTGCCCTTGAAGCTTTACCGACTGACCCCGCGTCAACACGAAAAGGCGGAGAAAAGCTACAGATTATTGTCAAAAATAAAATCGAGCTTGATCGGTCGCACGTAAGCATGAACACTGTTCGGTTTCTGAAAGACAATCTTAATTTTTTAAGTACCGAATACCTGACGAGAAAACGGTTAGGTAAATCGGTACATGGCGTGCAAAAATATTATAAGCTCATCGACGAAGTCGGCGACAGCGTATTTTTACCACGCGGCTTTTTGCAGCATCTCCTCGTTTTTTTGGATAGCCAAGGTTTGCCGTATGAAATAGCGTGCGAGCACACCTCTCTTGAACCGCATAAATTTTCCAGTTCTATACAATTAACACCGTCGCAAGAACATATAGTCGGGCAGGCGCTACAGCATGAACAGGGCGTCATTGTCGCACCGCCCGGCAGCGGCAAGACCATGATGGGCATGGAGATTGTTGCCCGACGGCAGCTGCCGGCGCTGGTACTTGTGCATCGCAAAGAATTGCTGGAGCAATGGGTCGAGCACATCCAAACATTTTTCAATATTCCAAAAGTGAAAATTGGACGATACTCTGGTGTTAAGAAAAGATCGGGAATGAAATCACAGTCGGTCTTTTGCAGAGCTTTTCCCGGGCAGCAAACAAAATTGATTTTAAGGACAAATTTGGCACGATTATCATTGACGAATGTCACCATATTCCAGCAGTGACGTTCCGCGAGGTGATACAAAATCTCAACCCGACCTATGTCTATGGTCTGACCGCGACCCCGAAACGCAAGCATCACGACGAAACACTCATTACACGTACATCGGCGACATCGTTGCAACCATGTCGTCCGCTGAAAATGGCCCCTCCACTAAGGCGCTAACGAGCAAAACACCCAGTATTGTCATTCGGGAAACCAAGCTCGAAATACCATTCGAGTGGAAAACAGACCGATTTCAGCTGCTTTCAAAAATTGTCTCGTTCGACACCGCGCGAAATCGCATAGTTGCCGACGATGTTATTGAACAGGTAACAAAAGGCGAGCGTGTACTTGTGTTGTCCGAGCGTAAAGAGCATCTTGATATTTTGCGTTTGTGCCTCAAAGGACGCTGTGAGATGATTATGATCACGGGGGAAGATACTCGGTCCAGCGCTTTACCAAGCTTAAGCGCATCAAGAAAGGCGCGTACCAGGTCATACTGTCGACAGGCCAATTTTTTGGAGAGGGTTTGGACGTGAATAACATCTCTGTCCTCGTATTGGCGTTTCCATTTTCATTCGAGGGAAAACTTATTCAATATATCGGGCGCTTACTGCACGGTAGCAATCCGAAATTGGTGATGGA
>CAVVLG010000004.1:0-52669 GCA_963749085.1 Candidatus Adlerbacteria bacterium
GGTTGTGACGTCGAGGACCGGTACCGGCCCCCGTCAAGGTCAGTACGGTACCGCCCGTCGTCAGGGTCAGAAGAAACACAAAAGCCGCCCACAAAGGGGTGGTTTTTGTGTTTCTCAATATAAAGCCGCACGAGTATAGTGTTCATACATGACCGTAAACTCCACTTCCAAAATCTGCATTTATTGTGGTGAGGGTGAAGGCTCTGCGACCTTCGGTAGCCGAGAGCACGTAATCCCGGAGTTGCTGGGGAGTTTTCAAAACAACCTCACGTTGCGGGGTTGGGTATGCGATCACTGCAACACATCCGTCTTCAATCCGCTTGAGGCGCGATTTAAGGAGGATACGGACGAAGGTATCCACTGCCAGATGCACAACTTTTCAGATAGTCACGAGATACGCGTCAGGAATAAAGACTTCAAATTCTCTTTCGATCTTGGCATTCAGGAGAAGTTTTTCAATGACACTTTCCCGTTGCTCACCTTCAGGAATGGTCGCTGGCAATTGCTCTTCGTGCCACAGATAAGAGTGCGCGGGTACGCGAAAGACGGCTTCATTACGCTGCTGATCGACAAGGTGAAGGCGCTCCCGCGCGACGGGAAGAAATTCAAGAAGCTGAAGAAGCTGCTGCAGAACTTCCAGAGCAAAGACGTTTCCATCTTTGTTCACGGGGAGGAGGGCGACAAGAAGGATCTCGAGGATGCGATTGCTCTGGTTAGGGAATTGGGTATCGACTACAAGCCAGGAACGGAAAAATCGATCCCGTTCATCGGCGATGGGACCGACAAGCAGCGAGCGGTGGTCGAGGGGGAGATAACCATCGGCTTCGACGTGGCGCGCATAGTCGCAAAAATTGCATTCAATTATTTCGCCTACTGCGCGGTTCAGTCCGGCATGGCGGACAATCTGTACCACGCGAACTTCTCGCGAATCAAAGATTACATACTTGGCAAGGTAGAACTGCCAATCAAGGAAGTCATCGTGGAGAAGCCGACATACGCACCCGTTCTTTTTGAAGAACATAGTCACAGTGTTCGCCTTGTCGGCCACATCGTCACACTTGCTAACGAAAATGGGAATGCCGTTGCGGTGGTCAGTTTCGCCGGCCGTGCGGTCTACAAGATACTCTTGGGGAGGTTGCCCGATGAGATCAATAGGCAAGATTTCGGCAACGGGCACATCTTCAACATACGTCAAAGAGAGAATCTCTGGTCTGACGCAAAATCCGACGCGGCGCGGGACGAATGAAGCACTTAGCTTCAGTCTATTCAATAACTACTGAAGGCACTTAAGACTAATTCTCTTATCTGTGAGTACAAGTTTTCCGCGCAGCTGCCCCAGCAACTCGCGCTTCTCCTCGGTCGTCCCTTCCTCGAGCAGGTACTTCGCATATCTCTTTATATCCATGGCCGCTGCAGTATCTTTCTCTTTTACCCCGAGCACCGTCTTGCGTAGCTTGTTGAAGCGGGCGATTTCTCTATCTATAAGGTGCCGGGCTCCAAGTTGGTCTATCTCCACCTCGTCGATGATACCCACCAACTGTTCCATGAGAGCGTCCTCGCGGACGTATAGGCTCTTGCAGTGCCGGTCTTTCGACCTGCCGCAGGCGTAGTAGCGGTACACCTTTGTCTCGCCGGTTCCCTTGATGAGCTTTTCCTTCTCGAAGGCCGTGATGCCCGACCCGCAGTCCCCGCAGGTAATCAGTCGGACGAAGGCGAACTCGTTGGAACGCTTGCGCGGTTTTGTCTCGTCGACTACTTTCTGTCGTACCACCTCGTACAGCTCCCTGGTGATGAGCGCCTCGTGTTTGCCTACAAACCAATTACCGCTCTTGCGGGGGTACTCAAACACCCCGCAGTAGAAGGGATTTTTAAGCATCTCATAAAGGGTGCTGATGTTGAGGCTCTTGCCGCTTCGTGTTGTGAACCGGAGCTCGTCTTTTAACCAGTGATAGATCTTGAGCCCGCTCCAGCGCTCCTTGCCGACTTTCTCGAAGATCATCTTTATCACTGGCGCTCGCAACGGGTCTAGCAGATATTCGCACTTATGGTCCTTGCGCGTGTCGTTCAGGTATCCGATAGGTGCCCAGCCGGGTAACATCCCCATCTCTGCTCGCGTTTTGAGCCCGCGCTTTACGTTCAGGCTCTTGTTGTCATTCTCTAACTTCGCCTGACTGCATAGGATCATCAGCAGGAATTTCTCGTTCGGGTTATTCGAGAACTTCTGCCCATTCGTCTGAATGCCGTGCAGTAGCCCAGCATCCATCAGGTCTACTACCTTACCAAGGTCGCCCGCATTGCGGCTGATGCGATCCGCCGCCCAGGTGAGTATCCCGTTGTATTTGCCCGCGCGTATTTCCTCGGTCATTTCGTTAAAGACCGGCCGCTGGCCGGTCTCCTTCGCCGAGTGCGACTCGCGCTTAATCTCCACTATCTCCAACCCGTCCCGCGCAGCTAGCGCGGTCATCTCCTTTACCTGGCTCTCTATGGAGAGCGCCTGCACCTCGTCCTGCTCGGTCGACTTCCGGGCATACAGGCAGTAGCGCACCTTGACCGCCTCCTTTGCCTCGGGCTTCGCCCCTAGCACCCCTACACCTGCGGTGCCCTCAAAAACCATGTTCATATCTCTTGTGGTTACTTGTTAATCTACAAGTACAAGGGATGACGCAACCCCCGCTGTGAGTCTAGAGCGTCCAAAACGCCCTGTTAGTAGCCATATTACCCTTATTCTTCAAGGTGAGTTAGGGTATAGACCTATGAAAACCTATGAACACTTGACTTTGTATTTGAGACGCGATAGGATAGCACTTAACGATATGCGCAAGGATATTCAAGCAAAATTGAAGGAAATGCCGGAGTTGCTCTCTATCAGCCAGGTAGCCGACATCTTCAATATTCACCCCGACACCCTCCGCAATTGGGAAAAGGAGGGCATTTTAGTGCCACTCCGGGCCGGGAAGCGCGGAGATCGCAAATATCGCCCACAGGATATCAAGGCGATTGTCGACAAGATGGGTAGCAAGCTTACTCTCCCGCAGCTCGAGCAATTTCTGTGGAAGAGCGCCGACATCCTTCGGGGCAAAATCGACAGCTCTGACTACAAAAAATATATCTTCGGCCTCCTCTTCTACAAACGCATCAGCGATGTCTGGGATGAGGAGTACGCGAAGGTGATGGACGAGTTCAAAGATGAGACGATTGCGCGTGCCGATTACAACCACCGCTTTCAGGTGCCGAAGGAATGTCGCTGGTCTGTCGTAGAAGAACGCGCAGAAAATATCGGCAAGAAGCTCAATGAAGTATTTGAGAAGCTTGCGAATGCAAACAGCCCGAAGCTTGACAGGATTTTTGAGGACCTCGATTTCGCCAACAAGGATCGTTTCCCTAATGAAACAACCCAGCGGCTCGTCAACCACTTTTCCCAGTACAACTTCGGCGACACCTATATCAACTCCGACCTCTTGGGTGACGCATACGAATACCTCATCAAACAGTTCGCGGCGGATGCGGGCAAAAAAGGCGGCGAGTTCTATACCCCGCGCGAAGTCGAGCGAGTCATAATTCAAATACTCAAACCGCATAAAAAGGATCACATCTATGACCCGACCGTCGGCTCCGGCGGATTTCTTCTCGAAGCCTTCCACTACCTCAAAGAAAAAGAAAACGAGCAGGTTGCCCGGACACTTTATCTTTATGGTCAGGAAATAAACATCGGCACTTTTGCAATCGCCAAGATCAACATGTTCCTCCATGGACTCGACAGCGCGGATATACAGCGCGGCGACACGCTCGCCAATCCGCAATTCCTCAATCCGAACGGCTCGCTCAAAACATTCGACATCTGCGTAGCAAATCCGCCCTACTCGATCAACGACTGGGAATATGAAATGTTCAAGTCCGACAAATACGGCCGGATAGATGGATACGAACTACCGCCCAATAAAAATGCGGACTACGCCTTCGTTCTCCACATCATCAAGTCGATGAACTCGAACGGTCGCGCCGGTATCGTGCTTCCACACGGCGTGCTCTTCCGTGGTGGCTCCGAGGGGCGCATCCGCGAGCAAATACTCAAGAACGACCTCATCGAAGCGGTTATAGCCCTCCCGCCAAAGCTTTTTTATGGCACGGGCATCCCGGCAGCGATTCTTATTTTCAACAAAAACAAACCAGAGAGTCACAAAAATAAAGTACTCATCATTGACGCCGACAAAGATTTTTCTGAAGGCAAAAATCAGAACTCGCTCCGTGTACAGGACATCGCGAAGATTGTTAAGGCGTACGACAACTATGAGGATGTTGCGAACTATGCCCGTGTAGTTGATCTGCAGGAGGTCGAGGTGAAAGAGTTCAACCTTAACGTGCGGCGCTACATCGAGGGTGGTGATAAAAAAGAAGAGGTAGATGTGTCAGCTGTACGTAAAGAACTCACCACGTTGGAGAAAGAACGCGCAGATATAGACAAAAAGGTCGAGGGCTTTATGGAGGAACTCAAGTATTAATATGAAAACAGCACAGAAAACCCTTCCAAAAGGCTGGCATTTGGGCAAGTTTGGAGATCTATGTGATTTCGAGTTGGGATTAAAAGCAAACGAGGGAGATGGTGACTATCTGGAAATAGGCGATATTGACACATCTAGCAAGAAATACGACCTAAGCGAGAAAGAGAAGAAAACCATAAGAGGGGCAGTTAAGGTTCCGAAAGGCACTTTACTTATCTCAAAAGTGCGGCCTACCAGAGGAGCTGTAGTTATTACAGATAAGGAAATCAATGTTTCTCCTGCCTTTTGTCGATTAAAAATTCCCAATAAGTTTTTCTACTATATTGCAAATCAGGAGAAATTCCTGACGTATCTTGGGACGCAAGCTAGAGGGTCAACATATCCAACATGTAAAGATGAAGACATTCTTGCGTATAGGATTTCTTACCCTGTGAATTCTACTGAGCAACAAAGAATTGCTGAGATTTTACTGACGGTTGATGCGGAGATTGAAAAAACCGATCAGATTGTTGCTGCAACACGGAAATTGAAGAAAGGGGTATTGCAGCAACTATTCACTCGCGGTATTGGGCATACGAAATTCAAGAAGACAAAACTGGGCGCAATACCCGAGAAATGGGAGGTTAAGAAATTTGAGGACCTGATTCTATTCAAAACTGGAAAATTGAACTCGAATGCCGCGGTGGACGATGGTGAATATCCATTTTTCACCTGTTCTCAGGAAACCTTCAGAACTGATAGCTATGCCTTTGATCAGGAAGCTATATTACTCGCGGGAAATAATGCAGCCGGCAAATATTCTGTAAAACATTACATCGGTAAATTCAATGCATATCAGAGGACTTACGTGATAACCATTAAGGATAAAAAGATCCTCGATTATAGATACTTTGATGAGGTATTGAAAGATAAACTTGAGGAGCTTAGGAATAGGTCTTTCGGATCAACTACGAAATTTCTCACTTTGAAACTGCTTGAATCTCTTGAGATGAAAGTTCCTCCTATTGAGGAACAGCGAGAGATTGCAGAGATTCTTTCCTCTATAGATGAAAAGATCTTAACCAATAAGAAATTAAAGGAAAAGCTCACACTTCTTAAAAAAGGTCTCATGCAGGATTTGTTGAGTGGAAAGAAAAGGACTGTATGACTACAGAAATATCTAGACAGAAAACAAGAACGAAGGAAACGTACTACGCCGTGAATACGGATCCTGTCTTTGATGTTAAGTCGCGCGAGGTGTACAAGGGCAAGCTTTACGAGGTCGTCTTTCCGTTTAATCGACAGGGCAAGCAAAAGTATTCTTTGGTTTCTGAAATCCACTTCGACGGTGTTAGCCGCCTCGACCTTAAAGGCATGCGTGGAATGACCCGTGGCTATGGGTTTACCCAGGACACAGTTCCGATCGTATCTATTTTGAGTGAGAATTTTCCGGGACTCACTAAGGTAGTTATTTCCACAAAAGCATCAACTGTGAATTCTCGCAGAGGAGAATTTATTTTGAATGTCGACGACTATAAAACGATTTATTCCACGCTTCGTCCCAAGAACCAGAAACATTCTAAGGATTTACGGATTACAATAAATAATATTCTTGCGCAAGCTGGAGGTCTCGGGCTGCGAGCGAAGAAGATACCTTATGTGGCCGGGTCCATCAAAGGTATTTTGAGAGAGGTGTCTTCATCAAATAGTAAACTGTCAGACTCTGATTCTGCTGCTTTGCTCGATTTTGCCCAGAATCGAATTGAGAACTACGACGTAGATGCGGCAACGCTTATTCACACGAAAGAGAAGATAGATAAGGTCTACTTCGAGAAAGTTATCGCGCGTTTTGAGAAACTACTTGCTCTCAAAAAAGGTGTCGGCGCAAAGAAGATGGAGCAGAGGTGGCACAACTTCTTTAAAGATAACTCCTGGATCTTTTCGTACCTGTTTGCTGCACCCCACTTCCTTTTTCAGGACGAGTATTACGTTGGTGGGCAAAAAGGTACGGGCAAAGAAGCACGATATGCCGATTTTATCTATAAAAATAAATTGACAGACAGTGCCACAATAATCGAGATTAAAACTCACAGAACGAAAATACTCCACAACACGGCCTATCGTTCTGCTGGGAAGGTATACCCGATTTCCTCAGATATCACCGGAGCAATAAACCAAGTTCTCGATCAGAAGAACACCCTTCTCAAGAATTACTCAACTGTGGCTCAGGGTGATTTTGAGATCTTGATCCTCGTTGCGTCATAGTGGTCGGAAACACCAAGGACATCCAAAAGGAGAGGGTAAAGAATTTTGACATGTTCCGCTCGAATCTGAGGAACATAGAAATCATCTGCTTCGATGAACTATTGGAAAAAGCAAAACTGCTTTTGAGCCACTTCATCAAGCCAAAGGTCTCCAAAAAGAAAAAGAAGAAGAGAAAGTAATATGAAATTCAACGAACAATACACGGTAGAAAATCACGTCATCAAGTTTCTCAAGGAGAGGCTTGGTTATGAGTACATCAAACCGCAGGAATTTGCGAAGCTCCGTGAGTTTGAGAATGAATATATTATTACCCCTCTCTTGCTTGAGGCGGTCAAAAAGATAAATGGTATAGACGAGGATGAGGCGCTCTCTGTCGTTCGTGAGGTGAAGAAAATAGATAACAACGAGGCGTTTCTTAAAGCGCTTCGCTATGGCGTAAATCTCAAGGATTCGCAGACGGGTAAAATGCGGGACTACCTCATCGTCGACTTTGATAACTTTTCCAATAACCATTTCGTCGTCACAAACCAGTTCTACTTCGAGGGCAACTCCGAGAACATTCGCCCCGATGTTTTGATGTTTTTGAACGGCCTTCCAATTGTTGATATTGAGGCCAAGAGTCCAACCGCTGCCAGCAACGTGGACTATTCGAAGGCCGTAGGGCAGATCAAACGCTACGAGCGCAATGCCTTTAAGCTCTTTTGGCCTAATTGCTTCAACATTGCGACTGATGGGCTCAAGACGGTATACGGCGCGACCTATGCCCCGGCGCAGAACTTTCTACATTGGAAGGACGAGGAACTTGAGAAGGTCGAAGATGGCGAGTTGGAGATGACGCTTGTGGCCTTGCTTGAGAAGGGTCGTCTTTTGGACATTATTCAGAACTTTATTGTGTTTGAGAAAGAGAAGGAGCAGACGGTTAAGAAAATAGCTCGCTACCAACAACTCCGCGCGACAAACAAGATTGTCGAGCGAGTACTTGGTGGAGAAAAGAAGCGCGGGCTTATCTGGCACACCCAAGGGTCCGGCAAGTCGCTCACGATGTACTTTACTGCTTGGAAGCTTCGCTTCAACAAGGAACTCAAGAACCCCAAGGTGTTTATTCTCGTTGACCGGATCGACTTGGATGATCAAATTTACGAGACATTTATCAATTGTGGCGGGAAGAATGTGATACGCGTCGAATCACGTGCCGATTTGGAGCAGAAAATCCAATCTCCCGAGCGTGGGATATTCATCTCCACTATTCAGAAGTTCTCAGAGCTCGGTGATTCAGTAAAGAGCTTTGACGAGAATGTGATTGTGCTCTCAGACGAAGCGCACCGCGACAATGAAGGTATCTCCGCTATCAACCTACGAAGCGCCATGGGCAACGCTTTTTTCTTCGGCTTTACGGGAACACCAATCGACCGTGTCACTCTCAATACGCACCGCAACTTCGGGCAGGAGGGTGAACGGTATCTGGACTACTACTCTATTCAACAGGCGGTTGATGACGGTGCAACACTTCCGGTGACATACGAGGCGCGGCTCTCAAAGTTCTTCATTGATGAGGAGAAGCTTGATAAGCAGTTTGAAGAGCTGACTCAGGGGCTCTCAGACAAAGAAAAAGATGCCGTGGCGAAGAAGTACGGCAAGAAGGAAGCAATCGTAAAGCTCGATAAGCGCATGGAAGCAATTGCCCGCGATATCACCGAACACTATCGGCTCTATGTTGAGCCGTCAGGTTTTAAGGCGCAGATCGTCTGCTATGACCGCGAGGCAGTAGCTAAGTACAAAAAGCTCCTAGACCAGCTCGTCCCCAAGGAGTGGTCGGAAGTAGTGTATTCGCCTGGCGATCCAAACACTGATACGGAAGATTTGCGTAAATACAATACGACTAAGGCCAAGCGGGAGAAGATCATCAATGAGTTCAAGGATCCGGCAAGCCCTCTCAAATTCTTGTTGGTCTGCGACATGCTCCTCACTGGCTTTGATGCTCCAGTTGAGCAGATAATGTATCTTGATAAGCCGCTCTGGGATCACAATCTCCTGCAGGCAATCGCTCGTACGAACCGCGTCTACCCAAACAAAGGCGCAGGAAAGGTAATCGACTACTACGGTGTTACCAAAAGTCTTTACAAAGCACTCGACTTTGACGAGAGTGTGGTTGATTCGGCCATGATCAACATTGATAAGCTCAAGGAAGAGTTTGTCGAAGTGTTTGAGGAGATTATGAACATCTTCACGGGCATCAATATAGAAGATCCGTCCATCGATAACTTGCGCCGCTGTCTGAAAATATTTGCCGAGAATCTCGACAAACAAAAGTTCCTCCGTGATAAATACGGCCGGCTCAAACTTTTGTTTGAAATACTCTCTCCTGACCCCTTCTTGAAGGAACATGTACGTGCCTTTGAGTGGCTCACCAGCGTGTATTTGGCCTTTGATAAGGAATACGGGGCAAATATGTCTGATTCAGAACTCCTCGCTGAATATGGCGAGAAGGTAAAGATGCTTATCCAGCAGCGTGTTGACTACGAAGGCATCACCAAAAACTTCCGCGAACTCAACGTGAACGATCTCTACGTGATGGAGCGGCTCAATAAGATGGATGATGAGGAGAAAGCGCTCAACCTCGAGAAGATGCTCAAACAGGAAATCTCCATAAACGTTGATACCAATCCCGCATACAAAAAATTCAGCGAACGCCTTACCCTTATTCGCAAGGAGTTTGAACAGCACCAGATTGACCTCTCCGAGCGCATAAAACGATATCAGCAACTTCTCGAGGACATAAAGAAAAAGGGAGACGAGGCGAAAGAGCTCGGATACTCGCTCAAGGAGTATGGACTCTATGTTATTTCTACTGAATTCATTGAGGGAGACAAGGACGTTATTCGGGAGTTCATTAAGGAAATGACAAAGCGGCTTGAAAATATACTCGACGAGGGATGGCAGGAGTCGTCCAAGCGCGAAGAATTCCTAAAGGAAGTAAAGCGCATCGTCCAGGAGCTTGTGCTCAGGGAGTATAAGGACCGCGTAAAAGTCGCCGACTTCCAAAAATATCTCAACCGACTGGTCGATATTGTGATCAAAAAATTCTAGCTATGAAAAGAGAAATTGCTCTCCAAAATAAAAAGGTCACCTACACCCTCCGGAAGAGCAAGCGAGCAAGGCGAATGCGCCTTGCAGTGTATTGTGACGGCACGATAGTTGTGACTACGCCATTTGATCTAAAAGAGATGGTTGCGGAGCGGTTTATCCGAGAAAAAAGCCATTGGCTTTTTTCAAAGATTGCCTTTTTCAAACAATTTAAAGGTCAGGCGATCGCGCGGTATAGCCAGAAGGATTATCTGAAATACAAAAATGATGCATATGAGCTTGCGGTTGAGCGAGTCAATCATTTCAACAAGCCGCACAAATTTAATTTCAATCGGATCAATATTAAAAATCAAAAGACACGCTGGGGCAGTTGCTCCAGAAAGGGCAACCTCAATTTCAACTATAAGATTGCCCTTTTGCCGCAACCCCTATCGGATTATATTATCGTCCACGAGCTTTGCCATCTAAGAGAATTTAATCATTCTAAAAGCTTCTGGAAACTCGTCGCAAAAGTGATTCCGGAGTATGTTGAGATACGAAGCGAGCTTAAAAAGAGCGGGGTGAGTTTTTACTAGACAAACTTTATGAAAAACAAGGACGGATTATGGAAACTAAGCCCAAGCGGGCTGTATAAATACTCGGAATGCCAGTCGTGTTTTTGGGTTGATAATCAGTATAAGAAAGCGCCGATGTTGCCCCTGTTACTTAACTCAGCGATGGATTCCATTTTGAAGAGCCGCTATGACCAGTTTAGGGCTGAGGGCTTGTTTCCGCCCGAAGCGTCGGAACTTGTACAAGAAGAAATCAAACCCTTCGCCAATCTCGAGCTATTAAACGAATGGCGGAGTAGCTTGAACGCGTTAAAAGTCACTAATAAAACTGCCGGATATGAACTGGTAGGAAAAATCGACGATGTATTAGTCGAGAAGGATGGGAAATTGGTTCCGGCAGACTATAAATCATCCGGCAACCCGCCTGCAGAGGACAAACAGAAATATTATCGCGACCAACTCGCCGCATATGGTTTTATGTTCCGGCACCACGGTCATAAAGTTTCAGACCGCGCATACCTCCTCCATTATTTTCCGAAAGATAAAAATGACCCGTCGCTTGCGGTCATGTTTAGTGCCCATGTTGATAAGGTGGATATCGGCTCGATAGATATAGAGCAAAAACTTATCGACATGGTAGCGCTTCTCGATAGTCCGTATCCGGGCCACAATCCGGATTGCAACACCTGCTCGTACCATGACGGAAGGAGAGGGGTTGCTGTGAGTGCATAGATTTGGAGGTAAAATAATAGATATGGACGAAGAACTCTTCGAACTAGCAAAAGAGAACGACCTCACACTCGATGAGGCGCAGGAGGTTCAAGATCTTGCCGATGAGACGGGGCTGGATTTAGAAGAAGCCTTGGAGCTCTGGCAGGAACAATAATCTACTTTAAAATTTGAATGACCGAGAGGCTTTAATCGCGAGGGCTTTTATATCAGAATTTTATTTTTGCCGCTTTCCACCGCGCTTCCGGTGATTTGTACAACTTTGAACGAGCAAGTCGTGCGTCTTCTTCATGCGTAATTACAGCGACCTTCCATTTCGTATCACAAAGCTTGTCCATCCAGGACTTGGTTAGTTTTCGGTGTACAAATGCCTCGAGAATGAGGCGAGCAAATCCGCGTCTCGGTGTGCCATGTTCAATGCGCAGATAGTGGCCATATTTCAGCTTGGGGTTTGTCTTCTTTGCTTTTATGGCGGCTTTCGACCATAGTTTAAATTGGTCTGCGTGGTCGGGATTGGTTGTACCCATAATCCGGTCTTTGGCATAAATGTTGGCACCAAGCTCCAAGGGACGAATAGCAATATTTTCTGTACACCCTGCATCGCGGAGTTCATTCACGTGACGACACAGAATCTTTAACTGTTTGATCGTGATTGTGTTTTTGCTCATATGTGGGATTCCCTTCGTCCAGCTTACCACCATTGGATTGAGAATGATCGGTCCTGGCTACAAGGACATTTGTCCCTCAAGACCGAGTGGATTCGGCAGCCCAGCATTTTTTATATATACTAGTGTCGACCTATGAAAGATTTTGAGAACCACAAAATGCGTAAGCTTGAGCCGGGCGATTTGATAGATGATAATACCCCCGCAAAGAAATTGGAACTGCCGGGCTTCTTTCTCGTTCTGGCGTGTATCTTTAACGATCTCAAGGGTATGACGATGCTGCATCGCATGCGGACGGAAATATATAGAACGCCAGAGAAGGATGAAGTAAGTGAACATACCGGAGAATATAATGGCATCACACTTCAGCTACATAAAAATATCATAGGCATAATCCACGAGGCTTTGCGGTTTGTGAGCGAAAACGAGGCAATAATTCAGAGCCCAGAGTTTAAACAGTATGAAAATAAAATGTCCCAACAAAGCAAGGAGGTATGGGCGTTAGTAGTGAGTGTTGCAACGGGCAAACAGACCCCTCCAAAATATGAAGTGTTGGGTAAAATTCTTTCGCAAATCAGAAGTAATGCATCATTCCATTACTACCACTCCGCAGCCCCTTTGATAACAGGATTTCGTGACCATTTCTATAAGGAGAAAGAGCACGGTGCTCACAAGATGGCATATTATTCTGCAACCCAAACTGATCCCACGGTGACCCGTTACTACTACGCGGATGCTGCTCTCGAGGGTTACATACTGAAGTGTCTCAGCCCAGCGGGCAGTACTCCAAAAGAAGGTTTTGATGAGATTTTTAAATTATCTTCACTCATTGGCAAAGCTATTGTTGAATTACTTAACCAGTATCATGCTTCAAAGCCGAACAGATAGTGGATATAAAATGAAATAATAATTTCTGTGAGCGAACTACATCTCAAACCCAACCAGTATTATTCAGACCTCTACGATAAACACACCGTTGAGCAATGCCGGTGGTGGGAAGACCATATACCCACTATCGAGGACTTAAAAAAGGATAGCAAACACAAGAAGCTAGATGAAAAGGAATTGCTCCGCACGTCTCATGCCTTCAACAACGTACACATGTATTTTATTAAGGGCGAACGATACCTTAAAAAAGAGGAGACGATAAAGGAGTGGATGGAGAGAGACAGGAAGAGGGACGAACTTTTTGAAACCGCCGAAGCTCCTTCCAGTATCACTTGTCTTACGTGTGGGCGATTAATGTTTGTGACTCATAAGCACCTTGAGTTTGGAGGAGTGGATGAGCATGAGCGCGCCCTATTCATGTATGACTGTCCGCTTGACCATCTCCCGCGCCGCGCTTTTTATAACAACGGAGAAGAGTTCAGACACAAACCGCCCGCATGCTCGGAATGTGGGGCTTCCGTTGTCGAGAGTGACAAAAAGAAAGCTAAGAAATTGATCATAACGAGGAAGTGCACGCGGTGTGGCTACGTTGAGACAAGTGAGCTTGATTTGAGTCCCACGAAACTGAAGAAAGAGGAGGTTGACCCGAACTTTGATAGAGACCGGCAACGCTTCTGCCTTTCGGAAAAAGAGGGACAGGATTTTATCCAAGGCAAAGAAAATATCAAACGGATGTCCAAATTAATGGATGATATCGAGGACAGGAAGAAAAATAAGAAGGTATACGATAAGGTGGAAAAACTGAAGAAACTCAAAATCACGGAGCTTGAGGCACTACTTGCCCCCGTGTTGGAGAAATCGGGGTACATAAAACTCCAATTCAAAAATCCTGAAATCACAAAAGACGTAATTCTGCCTTTTATCATCTATGACCAAAAAGCAGACCGGGAAGGCCGGGCCAGTACATACGAGCTGGAGAAGCTGCTTAGAAAAACTCTCAAAGATACTAATTGGCGACTCATGAGCGACGGCACCAATTATCGCCTCGGCATGCTTGAGGGAAGACTACGAGGGTACGAGCGAGAAGAGGATTTGCTTAAACTCGTGCAAACGCCTTGAAATAGCCCCTGTTGGTAACCCCCTTCGCAACCCCTCATTTCTAAGTTAAGGTGCTGAGTGGTAGCTCTAAGGTGCTATCATAAAGTTCTACAATTGAATACCAAGCGAGTAGCCTAAACCGCCCAAAACGGCATGGTGAAAGTGAGACAAGCCCTGTGACGACAAGAGAACCCATCGTGGGGTAGTCGTCACAGGCCGTATCTGGAAACGGATACGCCAGCGCAAGCTGGAGCCCCGCGGTGGGCTCTCTCGTATCTGCCGCAGGGTATTACCCAATTTATCCGGCGGTATGGAAACTCAATATAAATCGTTTAATGGCATCCGTAAGTCTTTTGAAAAGCATCCGGTCTGGGGCTCGGTCATCGTGGTCGGTATTTTAGTTTTGTTGGTAAGTATGTTCTCTGGCTCCGGCTCAAGCGGCAACCAAGGTTCTACCTACGCCGCCAGTGTTCCAACGAGTATCTGCGACACCGACGCGCAGACGCTCAAACAGCAGGCCCAAAAAGTCAGCTACAAACAGCTCGACAAAGACCCCGGTAGTTTTAGCGGCACCATTGCCACCTTCACAGGGCAGATAGTGCAAATTGAGCAAAGCGGTAACGAGGGCATCATGCGCCTCTCGGTTACCAAGGAGTCCTACGGCTGGAGCCTCAGCGATATTATCTACGTTACGTATCACCAAGCCACTAATGCCGTCGACGGCGACGTGGTCACCGTTACTGGTACGCTTACAGGTAGCCAGACCTACACTTCCCAAGCAAACTTCCAAATCACTATACCAAGCCTAGATGTCTGCTCTGTACAGATGGGAGTGGCAAAGTCGGTCCCTGCCGCGCCGGTCAAAAAGACCACCACCCCCACACCTGCGCCGCAACAAACCTACACCACTCCGAGCGGTGCGGTTGTAGGCAATAGTGGTAACGTCGTGAGTCAGCCACCCGCGCCTCCGGCATCGTGGCATATCGTTGCGACCTATAGCGGCCAGACGCAGAAGAACACCTCCACGTTTGTCATACAAGGTTCGCAGTGGCGCATTACCTGGCAGGAGACGGGTGACGGCTACTTTGGCGCAGACGCTGAGAGTCCCGATGGGAGCGGCAGTTATTGCTCCATCGCAAACCTCGTCGGCGCAGGTTCCGACTCAACGTATTGCTACAAGCCAGGAACCTACTACCTCTCGGTCAATACCGCTAACCCTTGGACGATGACGGTTGAGGACTACTACTAGTATCCGCGGAAGCGGCGCCGCGCCTCCTCCTGGTTAAGCTGCTGCGCGTGGCGCTGAGACTGTTTATGCCAGGCCAACATATTTGCATCTTGTGGTTTCATGCCCTCCCGGATTGACTTCTGCTTAAGTTCTTCCAAATCAGGGTCCAGTTGCTTAGGCAGTTTGAATGGCTCCAGCGATTGATTCACGTCCTGCAGCATAACCAAAGCGGCGTGGCCACTGCGCGACAACTCTTGTTTTTTTCTGAGTACACCGTCTGCCTCAGCCTCCGTCGCCGGTCCTTGCGGGGGAGGAGGCAGGGACTTGTTTGGGATGGTGAACTTTCCCGTAAGACGGTCGCGGATTTCCGAGTACGCAAACCACAGAGCCATCAGGCTGTCTCCCGTGTGTCCGTCGGGGAACGCCCGCAACTCATTTACCAGCTGTGACACGAGGCGGCGAGTGCGCGGATCTTTGGCACTAAAGGGTAGTATTATTTTATGCTGTTCGAAGAGGATGGCAATCGCTGTGACGCCGATGGCGGAGTCGAACTTTTCCTTCCCTGTTTTGAAACTCGTCACCGGCACCCCCAGGTCCTTGAGTTCCTGATACATCAACTCTTGCATGCCGTTCGTCTCGACCCGCACGGCCGTCAGGTTGATTCCAATACGGGCGGCTAGATTTCTCGTCTCGTTCGGCGAGAACTTGCCCCGGTGGATCTGGCGCAGCACGTAGTCGCCATCATTGGTACCAAGTGCTTTCGATCCGTGCCGCACGCGGTCGAGTACGAGGAGCGCCGAGTCATCGCCCCACGCCTCAAGCGACGCCGCAAGGTCGAGACCGCCTACCTCATAGTCCACGTCGAACTCAGGACGCTTCTCGTCTTGCAATACAAAGTCCTTGCCCTTACCAAGCGCTATCTCAATATCTTTCTCGGAGAACTTTTGGTTTGGCCTGATGGTAGGGTCGCACATGTACATCCGGGCGAACGAGAATGGATCGGAGATGCGTATGAGGTACAGATTCTCATACGAAAAGCGCTCGGGCCAGAGAACCTCGACGCCCCGATCCATCTCCGCGCGATGTTCCTCGCGGAATGCCATCGCTTTGTTTACTCTCTCCTCTGGGGTCAGGGACTCATCAAGGTGGATATTAGACCACTGGTCCCACAGGTCGCGGCGCACCGATTCGTGCTGGATGGCCGCGAGGCGTTTTTTAACTTGGAACTGCGGGTCCTTGAGGAGTTCACTCATCAGGTCGTCCTCGTGCCACGGCGTGCCGATCACGATGACGCGGCCCCCCGGCGGCACCAGAGTCGGCAGAAGCGACTGGCGAAAAAAATCCTTGACCTTCTGGCGCTGTTCCTCACTGGCGCTATTTTCTTGCGTACATACATCATCGACAATGATGAGGTCGGAGCGCCGTGAAAGCACGGGGCCAAAGAGACCTGCGGCTTCAATGGTCGCATCGCGCATGGCGATAGTGTCACGCTCGATGGTAATAGAGTTTGCCGTCCAGTTCTCGTCGCGGTTCTGCCTTGCCCGGCGGCGCGGCCTCACGCCGATGCGCATCTCGTCGATTATTTTTGCCCACGCCCGATACCGGGGGTTGCGCTCAACAATATCAATAATGGCGCCGAGAGACTTTTGCGACAGTTCGCCCGTGCTCGAAACCAAGAGAATACGGATATTGTGATTAAGTGCCATCGCCCATGCGGGGAGTGCTATAGCCAAATGATTGGTCTTGCCGTGACCGCGCGAAACGGCGACCGCGATATTTTTCATGTACGGGTTCGACAAATACCCGTCAATTTCGTCGTGGAAGCCCGCGTTCTCCTGCTCAAAACTCATGATCTCGGAGGCGAAGACGGGCAGGCTCTCGGCTGCAAGCCCGCACAAGGCAAGCACTTCTTCGAACTGTTTGCGTTTTTTTGCGCTAATTTTAGCCATATAGTTATGTCTTGCGTTTAGATTTCTTTACAAGGTACGGAGCGAGCATGGCGCGGGTCTTTGGCTTGAGCGTGGCAAAGAGCTGCAGGATTGTTTCGCCGTCCTCATCCTTCGCCAACGCCGCGCCCACCTGCATGAGGCGCGGGCTGAACGCGGGATGCCGGTGCGTGAGCCAGAACTTTGTCATCTCATCGTCGCGGTCTTTAACGCCCATAATCACGTTTGACTCCGCGGCGTCGTTTACGAGTTGCACGCCCTCATCTACCGCGGCGTCGGCGGCCTTCGCAAATTTCTGATCGCCCTGCCGCCAGCGGTAGTAGCGGCTTTTGCTGATGCCGGTCTTGCGGCACGCCGCCAACACGATGTGGTTTTCTTTAAGGGCTTCGAGGAAGCGCTTTTTGTCTTTTGCAGTGGTCATATTTTTTTCGGGGTGATGCCAGTCAGTTTAGTCAGGCGATTCAAAATAACGGCCGTATACACGTCACTTTTTTCCATCAGCCGAAATCTGCGTTTGAGCAGATATGCGCTCGCGGCGGTGCTTCCACTCCCGCCGAATGGCTCTAAAATTAGATCACCCCGGCGCGTCAGCACTTTGGCGTAGGGAATAAGTAGCTCGACGGGCTTGGTGCCGAAAATAATTCCTTGGCCGGAAGATTTCTGGTCGGCGGCGATGTGGGAAATAAAATCGGTTGGACAAATTTTCTTGCCTTTTTCATACGGCTCCCAGTGTGGTTTCCCGGCAGTGGCAAACAGGGCATTTTCGTATTCGTTTTGCAGCAGTTCTTCTTCGGGCGCGAGATTGAGGCCGCGGAATTTAGCGCCGGTGCCGACCAACGCGATATCGGTTTTATTAAAGAACCGATACTTCGCGCTAAAGCCCGAGACGCGGTTCGGCACGTGCCAGGTAATGGTGTTGCGATACCGCCAGTGTTTCTCGAGCTCGTTCCAGATGGTACGGAGATTCTTCGGGTTCTCGAAGATCAAGATGGAGAAGTCGGGCTTGGCCACACGCGCGACGTTCGCCATCCATTTTTCCGTGAAGTCGGGAGGCAGGACGGCGGTGCCGAGATATTGCCGGTTGCGCTTGAGGCCGAACCCTTCGGTCGTTTTGCCATGCTTCTTCTTGCCGTTTAAATAATCCAGAAGGTACGGGGGATCTGCTAAGACGGAGATCGGCCTTCTCGCCGTCCATGAGTTTGAGCATGTCAGCCTCAACGGTCGAGTCTCCATTCATAACGCGCGAGCCGTCCGGCCACTCGAAAATGTCGCCATGTTTTATGTCGATGTTTTTGATGTTCAATTTTTGTAGCTCTTTTTGAAGGTCAAAAATCTCGGGGTGCTCCTCGACGGGGAAGATGTTGTCCAACTCTTCGGAGGAAAATCCGATGCCGGAGAGCAGCGACTCATCATACTCGGCGAGGAGGCCGAGGTCCCAATCGCCCGTATTTTTATTGAGCCTAATTATCAACTCAGCCTCTTTCTTGGCGTCGGGGATGTTGACGTGCACGATCGGCACCGTTTTGTACCCCATCTCTTTAAGCACCTCGAAGCGAAAGTTGCCGCCCACAATAATACCGTTGCGCTTAGGCGCGGAGTTGACCACGAGCGGATCGACGACACCATGGCGCTCGATACTCTCACGTAGTTGCTGACGTGCTTCCTTCGACCAGACGCGGGGATTTTTCTCAGGATGTCGCAACGAGGAGGGTGGAACATAGACGACGCGGAGATTTTCTTGTAACGACGAACGGTTCTTGATACTCATATGTTTTTTTTGAGTGCGTTAACTAATAGATAAACGAAAAACGCCCAGATAAGGGCTCGTGCGTTTGCACAAACCGATATCTGGGCGTTCCAGACGATGCTCGATTAAGTTGTAGACCTATTGTACACCCCTGCGACTACCTTGTACATAGGTGGGGTGTCTAAGGGTGATGAAGTAGTTGGGCGTGAGGCCCGGGCACTTCTCGCACTCTATCGCTATGACCCCGCCCGCTGTATGCTGCACTCTGACCGTGACCTCTATCCGCTCGTTCCCCTGATTCTTGACGTAGTGGATTTTGTTGCCCTTTATCCGGGCAAGTGGCATGTCGCAACCTCGGCAGCGCACTAACTCATTAAATCCCCCTTTATCAAGCATACATTCATTATATCACCAGCAGGCCTATTACTTGCGTTTCTGTCGACGGTTTGATTTCGGGGACGGTTTCTGCGGGACGCTTTTCAGTCCCATGCATCCCACCCATCCCAACGTGGTACGGTACCGCTCCGCCCGCCGACTTCCCAAAACGCACCAAAAGTCGCTTGAATCTCTTTGAACTGACCCATACCTGTCCCCATCGCTCGGATGTACTATATAGAGGTATAAAAACCTTTGTGGGGTCTACCGAGTAGGGTACGGTACCGCCATGGGCAACCAGGTAACGATATGGGATATTCTTTCTCCATAAGCGAATCGCTTCAGTTCGGCTGGAAGAAAACGCGCGCTCATAGTGGACTCCTTTTTCAAATACTATTGACGCTTTTTGCTCTGAACGTAGCGTTTCAAGTCGTGGTACGCGTTTTTGGTAATAGCCTTGAGGGAATTCTTGCGGCATTCGTACTTCTTCTCGTAAGCGTTATCGTAAGCGCAGGGTTCACAGTAGTGCTGCTTAAAATTGCCCGTGGCCAACGTACTTCATACAAAGACATTCTTCCGTCGACGCGCGTCGTCGTTGTATATACCGCTGCCTCTCTCTTGGCTGCAGTTGTCATAGTCGTCGGACTCATTCTCCTTATCGTGCCGGGTATTTATCTGCTCTTGCGCTATTCAATGGTAAGGTTCTCTGCCGTAGACGGCAACGGTATCCTCGAGAGCTTGCGGAAAAGTGCTCTCATGACGCAGGGGGTTAAGTGGCACCTCCTCGGCTTTCTGCTGGTTATTCTCGTACTCAATATCATTGGTCTGCTTCTTTTCTTTGTGGGGCTTTTAGTCAGTATTCCGGTGACGATGCTCGCGTACGCAGATATTTATCAAAAACTGCAAAGTCGCGTTGAAGGGAAGGCTTAAAAATGCTACTTTGACTTCACGTCGGCGTAGCTCAGGTAGTTAGAGCATGGGACTCATAAACCCAAGGTCGAAGGTGCAAGTCCTTCCGCCGACACCTGTTTTGTTGCCAATTTTACCTTGCAGATTATGGGTTTTTTGTTTCTTGCTGCAATGCCTCAACCCATTGGTTGCCCACCGGTTGCCCAAAACTAGCTGAAACCATCGTTTTTGGGTTCAGCATGTCGATTGCTGACCGCAGTGTTGAGGGTGCCAAATGAGCGTATCGCATCGTCGTGGTGATGGTCGAGTGTCCCATGAGCGCCTGCACAGTGTTGAGAGGTACGCCCTTCATAGCCAAGTGTGATGCGAAGGTGTGCCGTAGCGTGTGCCAGCCAATCTTGCGTAACCCCACCACCTTGCACACTTTATGCAAGCGGCGCGTAAGGACTTTGCCACTGAAAGGTTTGCCATCCTCATCCAAGAATACATACCCCGTGTCTTTCTTTCGCTTAAAGAGCATTGTGTACACATCAATATCTGTTGGAATGTGCCGCTCGCGATTGCTCTTTGGAGAGTCCAATTGTTTTGTGTAATCATTGAGCGAATGACGTACCGTGATGCTCTGATTTTGCCAATCAATTGAAGACCATTGGAGTCCCTTGAGTTCTCCTTGCCGCATGCCGGTGCGCAGAGCAGCAAACATCATCTCATGAATGACACCGTCGGCGTTAGTCAGCAACAGTGCACACTCGTCGGGCGATAGATGATCTGTTTGGGGCGGGGGATATTTGAGCCATGTGATCTTAGGTGGAGCTCCTTCGAGCCCCAGCCACTCAAACGCTGTCGCCAGGCATCTCCTCAAGACCGTGAGTCGGTTATTTACGGTCTTACGTGAGATGCCCTTTTTTAGTATCGATGCTTTGTATTGTTCTATGTGGTGGGAGGTAATTTGCCTCACAGGTATTTTCCCGAAGAATGGGACGAGCGAAGCTCGCAGGACGTGTCTCTTATTTCGTTGTTCTGAAGGCTTGTTGTTGACCCGGACATATTCATCGAACCACTGCCAAGCAAACTGCTCGAACAGTTGCTCTTGCTGGGGAACCTGCGCCACTTTGTCTATCGGCTCGCCGCGCGCTAACTTTTGACGCAGGTTCGCTTCGTACTCTTCTGCTCCCGTCTTGGAGTTCAAAGGACTTCGTAATCTACATCGTTTGTGTTTGAATCTGATATCAACCCACCACGATTTTTTTATAATCCGTACTGACATATATTATTTCGCGCTCAATTCCACCCGATTTTTCGAGAGATATGCCATGACGTCGCTTGGGAAGAAACGAATACTGCCGCCAAGTTTTATGAAGGGAAGATGCCCTCCTTGGTACAGACGTCGCACTGTCGATGCGGATATTTTCAATCTCTCCGTAACTTCAGGGATGGTTAGCAGTTCGCCAATCGAACTGGAATCAATTGCTTTGTTGTCAAAGACCAGTACAGGTTCAGTCTTAACACCTACCGTCTTTCCGCGCTTTTGCCAAGTTCCTCCTCCGTATTGCTCCGCACCAGGGACGGCAGGCCGTCCGGGTGTCTCGGCACCGCCCCTATTTGGAGGGGTAGGGGTCATGTTTGTTTCCTACCGCACCATTTGCACGGGGTTTTGACGCATTCATCGAGCGGGCGCTTGAGCTCCTCGGGAATGTAATCGTCCCCGTGCATGTGCGAATATGGAGTTGGGATTGCGGGCTCCGGCTCAACAATCGGCGGAGCGTCGAAACAGCCCTCCTGGGCCATGACCGCTTCAGTAAGCTCCTCCTCCCGGAGATAGTCTGTACCGCCTAAATCGGGCTCTACTGTAGTAGGCGAGGGTTTTACCCCACCATCTGACTCACTATTGTTTTGGTCGTCAGATATAGTGAGGGGCTCGGTGGGGTAGACCAATATCTTCCGTTTATCATCAGGGTCTTTCTCCTGTGATATGAGCCCGGCGTTGTCGAGCATCGGCAGGATCTGCTGCCGCATCATCCAGTCGGGCAGTGGTCTGCCATATACCTGGAAATGCCGCTGCGCGATTTCGCGCTTGTCCAAACCAAGTGGCGCTCTGCCTAAGCGCTTTGCCTTCTCCACTTTTTCCGCCCACGCAGGCAGGAGAATCTCCTTGAATACCTGATAAACGAACGGCGGGAGATCCAGCTCTTGGCTTTCGGATATGGCATCCCAGACCTTGAAAGCCTCCTCGATGTCGCCGTCATTGCAGTCCAGCGTCGCGCCTTCGCGATTTCTAAACCATAGATTGAGGAGCGCATGGAGCTTGATGATGTCCACGACCCGCCCAATATCCCTGCTGTGCCGGGGTCTGAGATGCTTGGCGCTTTCCAGAAACAGCCGCTCCACCTTTTCGGGATTTGTTATGCGTATATCGGTGATGCCCTCCTGCTTTATGGCAAGGATGCGCTTCTTGAGGAGAGAGCGTTCGGGATTTTCATCGAGCCACTGCTGGTAAGCAGCCCGGTTTGTCTCTTTGCGTACCTTTTCGTGTATGGCCTCGCGAATCTTTTCTTGATGCGTTTCCGGACTGAGGAGAATAAAGCGGGTGGATTCCTGTTCGTCCACCTGCAAGGTTGCAGTACAGAAGACGACGGCAGGAAAACCGCGAAGGAAAATAACTTTCGTCCGCAGTCCAGATTTCTGCGACTTGTCGGTAATTTCCAACCGGACCTCTTTCTTGTCGTGAGAGAGGAGCGGGCGTAAGTGTGCGAGGAGCTGCTGATGGGGCTGGTCAAGGAAAATATATATCTTCCGTTCCATGTCCACGATGTAGCCGTTCTTATCCTTGTCAAATTTTCCCGTAGCGTGAAAAAAGGACGTGGGGCTGCAATAACCAAGCTCCTTCACATCCTCCTCGGGAAACAGACGCGCTATCTCCGTTGGGATGTAGGATTTGCCGCTTGAGGATGGGGCGTTGAAGCTGACATTGAGTTGCGAATCCTCGGTATATGCCGAAAGCAGGCACAAAAAAGTGATGAGCTTGTTTTCGGCATCCCGCTTGATGGTAAGGCCGAGAATGTCGAGCAACGCTTCAGTCGTGATCGGCTTGAACTGAGAGGCATCGATTCTTTCTGGGTACTCTTTCGCATATTTTTCAAACAAATCATCGGGGCTTCCGTTAAGCTTCACGAAATAATCGGTGATGTCGCCCTTCTCGCCGACTTCTTGTGGCAGTGTAATTATGTATGTCTCATTGTCTTCACTTTCCACTATTTTTGCCACCCGCCCCGCTCCCTCCCTCCCAGCATCATCGTTGTCGAAACAAATATAGATTTTTCTATTTTTTCCGATCACTTCGCACCACTCCTCCTTGAATGTCATCGCCCCATGCGTTGAGGTGACGGCGGGAATACCCTTTGAAAGTAGCGCAAGCCTGTCTAGCTCTCCTTCGCAAATTACAATTTTTTCAGAAGAAGTTTGTAACGTTTCCCAACCGTAAATCTGAGCCTCAATTCCAGAAGGGAACGTCATTTTATCGTCTCCGGTGCTCGGGTCCTGCCGCAGCTTAAAAAAGATGAAATCCCCGTCTATGTCCGGCACGGGTATCGTAATCCACCATTTGCCGTAGAACTTGCCCCAGCCAAGTCTTTTCTCATCGATGACGGCGTCTGTAATACCTCTGGCGTTGAGATACTGACGGATGTCGATCGGAAGCGCCAAATGACAAGCCTCAACCATTTCTGCATCAAACTTTGCGGATTTTTTCCGCGAATTTTTCTTTGAGGATTTGCGAGCGGTATTCCGTATTTTGTCTCCAAAATGCTTGGCGAGAGTTACAAGATTTCCCTTCGCGCCGCATTTTTTGCACTCGTATTGTCCTGTCTCTGCACTAATATATAGATGAGCTTCCTTGCCTTTACTGTCTGCGTCGCAGTCGCTGAACAGACATTTGGTAATAAGTTCGCCATTACTCTCGCGAAAAGAAATAGCTTTATCCCTGAGATACTCTCGAGGGTCAATAACAAAAAACGGCCCCCCGTCGAAGGTGGCGCCCGCGCGCGAGGAGCCGCTCTCTGCAATCGATTTTTGCGGGCGCCGTTCCATCCCTCAATCTAATCACAAACGCAATCCGGGGGCGTTAGGTTATTTTTTCAATTTCTTGGAGATCAATTTCGCCGATCTTTTTTCGCTATAGAATCTCCGTTGTCTCAGACGATTCTGAGCTTCGATCCAATATGGTGCATCGTCATCGGGGTTGTACAGCTCAATTCTTGTGCGCCTGAACGTATTTTTTGCACTTTTGGAAAGAACTTCTTTCAGTTCCTTGCGCGCTTGTTTACGTTGTGCCGGCGTAAAATCGCTGCCAAAACGCTCGAGGTTATATCCCAGAGTTTCCTTAATTGCCTTTTTATCAGCTGCAGTGAGTCGGAAGTCGGCGATAGCATCCATGTGTTGCATGACCTCATATGCCAACATATGAGGATAGTACTGTCTCAGGCTCTTGTTATCATCCCGATACAGAACGAACCACTTCGTCCATTCAAACAGCAGCGGAGACAGCCCGCGCTTGCGGAGCAGTCGTTTTATAGCAGCATAAAACTCAGCACGCTCTTTCTTCTCCATCTGAACTAAATCAAAACCGTGGGGCTGCAGATTCCTTTCGTCTTCAACATACTTATGGAGGTAGTCTAAGAAGTTTTTGTATACCGCATACACCCCCTTGCTATTGGGTTCTTGCTCTTTAATAAAGTACACAGAATCATCGATAAAATTGGCGAGCCTTTCCGACTTCTCCTCATGTAGTATCGCAAGAGCGCTGAGGTCTTTTTTTGCAGTGAGATCTTTAGGAATGCCACATTTGTCCCGAATATTTTTCGCTTCGATCAAAAAGGAATAATCCTTGAGTAGCGCTTCACAGGTATCGTCGAGGATTTGAGGGGTTGGCCCCGAATCCGGATTACCAGCTTGAAGTTGCATGAGCGCTCGCTCGAGCCGATTCTCTTCGCCACTCTCCGTTGCGGGTGCCACCATTGCGAGGCATTATACGCTCATGTGTGGCTACTCCCACGTCTACATGTTGCTTTTCACGCTTGCATTCAGCCCGGCCTTATAGACCTCCGCTGCTGCCTCCCGTGCCGCTTTCACGTCCTTCTTCCACTGCCAAATTCGCCATAATGGGTATGCAATAACGCCTGCTCCAAGTAGAACGAGCAAAACGGGATCCGAGCCTGATGAGTAAATCCCGGCTGAAACGAGTAGCATAATTGTGCCGGTAATGAACCAGCCGATTAACTGTTTTTCAGCAAATGATGGTACCGGTCCTAAAGGAACAAGCTGATTGGTATGAGTGTTCTTGATAAGGAATAGAGACCAATCATCCGCTCGAAAGTCTCCTTCTTTCGGCTTCGGCAGTCCTCCCTTGAGGTAGTACAAATCAACGGTGTCGCCGCGGTCAATCGAGAGGGTGAGTGCAAGAGGCACCGAGTGGGCAAGGAAGATATGCTCGCCGTTGTCCGTAGCTTCAAGTCGCAACTGGATATCAGTCTGATGCATGTGGATGGTCTGCTGCTTGAGATTGATGCCGCCGATGCCGCCAAATACGTTCCACTGTCCCAGGCCGTGTCCCAATCCTCCACCCACAATGCTCCCCTTACCGCTCGTAGCTGAGCTGACCTGGAACGTTTGTATCTTCGGCTCGGCAACCACCTTACATTCCCGAGTGGCAAACGCCAGGCACTCGCGCTGCTCTTTACTCAATGCGTCAGTGATTGTCTTCGGCAGCCCGCTTGATGGAATGAGTTTCATATATCAATTCTTATTCTTCATTTACTTTTAGTAATAATCCTCGATGGTCACGGTGTAATTGAGATTGTCGGTGTTTGTGTTCAGGTAATACTGCCCGGCGGGCTGGGAATATATGTAGGAGACGTTTTGGGTCGGGCACGATATAGAGTTCACGAATTGCTGAGTGATGGAATTATCAGTCGAGTCGATGTAGCCGCCGAAGTAACCTGTGTTTTGCATGGACGGTTCGCTGAGTGTGCAGGTATAGCTCACGCGCCACTGCGTTCCTTGCAAGGAGAACGGCTGGGTCGATGCGGAAGCCGTGTCGCTGTAGGTGAAGGCGGTGTGCCACGAAGCCGGAGGCGCGGGGGCCGGAGTGACGACGGTACCCGATGAATTTATTACCGCGCCGTTGGGCGTGGTGTAGGTGGTCTGCGTGGGAGTCGGCGCAGGGGTAGATGGTTGTGCGGGAGCCTGAGCGGCTGGCGCAGGCGCGGCTGCGCTTGCTTCCTTTATAGTGCACCCGTACATCAACGGTACGGTAATCTGATATCCCGCTTCGGACGTGTAGGTCTCCGTGCTTTCCAACACGCCGCTCACTTTCACCACGTCATCGTCGACAGCGGCGGTAGTGCCGTCGTATTGGACCAAGACAATGTCGCCGACATTCCAGTCGCCATACGCGTCTTTATCAACAGCCAAACGTATCTCTCCTTGGCCGTCCGATTCTTGAATCTGAACTACCTGACCGGTGTAGGTAGTGTTCTGGCCTTGGAATGATGTCGGATCTTTCTCCAGCTGCAAGTAGTTGACCGCCTGAGCGCTTGATGAGGAGTATCCTTGGCAGGCCGCCGCTATTGGATCGGCGGGAGTATTGGACGAGGCGGTTGACGGAGGAGAGTTTGAAACGCCATTGTTGTTGCTCCCAATTGCAGACGAGAGCACGAGCACTAAAACGATTCCCCCGGTCCAAAGGAGAAAGCCCTTGAACCCACCGCTCATCTTCTTTTTTTCCGGAGCACCGTCTGCGTTGTCCATCATAAATAAAAAGTCACCGGATAATGTCCGGCGAAAGGCTGTATAGCACTGAGCCCTGCGCCAGCTGAGCCTTACGGCTCCATACCAGTTTCCCGATATGACCCAATGACGAGTTGCTGAACGCAGGGTTCAGTATCGTCATTGGGGTACTACGACCATGCCGCTCAAAGAAGTTGAACGGTTTAGGCTGTTGCCTTCCGGCTATTCAGTTGTCCACCCCATCGTACCTCGATTTATAAGTAATGCCACTAGCTTAATCCATGCTACTTTTTGCGCCCGAAATTTAAGACATCCCTGATGGTTCCCTGAAGTCCTTAGATGTAAGTTGATTAGCGAAGCATATACCCCGCTCCTCTGGGGCGGGGACTCCGCTAAGGAGAGTTTCAGAGAACCGTTGGTTCTCTGATAAAGACTTTGTGTGCGAAGCACTCCTAACGATACCCCGTGGGCTTGCCCCGGGGAGTTTCATTTACCGCCACCTTTGTCATCTAGTATTTCCGCCGCAAGTTTTTCCACCTTTTCGGATACCTCTATCTCTTCTTGGAAGTTTATCTGCACGCCCACTTGCACCTGTCCAGTTCTGTCGATTACCTTGCCGTCGTTTCTGTCCCAGAGATATTTTATTAGTTGAACGTCCCCGTTGGCGGCCATAGTGAGTGCTTTCTTTACTATGACTTCCGCTATTGGTAACTTCTCTCCTCCGGTAGTGGACACTAGGGTTTCGGCCGCTTCCTTAAGTGTTGTAGTCCAATGCCGGTGCCCCCGGTTGGCTCCCGTGCGGTTGATACGAGGGTCGCCTTTTACGAATGGTTTTAAGTTCTGTTCGTTCATTGGTTCTCACTGCTTTCTCACTGCTTTTGAGAATAACTGTTGCTTAATACTTTACCACTGAATTGAGATTCTAGCCAGCCTACAGTATACATTGTGTACTTCAGCAGAGCCATATTTTACTGACATTCTAGCCCAAATGAGCCCCACATTTGCCCTAAATTGCCCCAACGTCGCGTTTTGGGGCCAAACTGGCTATAGCTCCCCATTAGGGCATTTCAGCTCGGTTTTACGACGACGATCGCGAATCGCTCTGGACGGAAGAACTCTTTGCGGATAGCCTCCACGTCCCGCAAGGATAGGGAGGTCAGGATCCGGTGTGCATCTGAATAGTGCCGTACAATGCTTCTGACCGGCTTGCCCTCGACGATCTTTTGCCAGATTTGGTCTTCGTACTCATTGAAGCCAGCATCGTCGAAGCCGACTGTCAGCTGGTCAAGCTTACGCTCTTTCGTTTCTTTGAAGTCACTCTGGCTTGTAAGCGGATTGAGGAGCGACCTGCACATAAGCTTCTCAACTTTGGCTATGTGCTTGGGTGATGTTTCAGCGTAGACGACAACATATTTTGCGAGTCCTACGGAAGAGGAGACGTAGCCCCCGCACGTATAAGCAAGCCCGCGCTTTTCCCTGACTTCCTTCCACAGCCGAGAGCCGTCGCCCGATGCCAGCAGCTGCATCAAGATGTTGTAAAAGCAGACCTTCGTCCTCTCCGGCATCGCAAGCGGCAGCTTGAACCCGAGCATGATAAGGGCTTTCTTGCGCCCCGGCTTCTTGATGACAACCCTTTGCTTCCGGGGAAGCTCAGAGTATTCGTCACTCCAAGTATTAAGCATCACCCTCTTGAACTTCAGAGGTATGCCTTTATTTATCTCCCGTACGAAGGACTTGTGATTAACCTTTCCGATGGCTACAGCCACCGTGGCAGACGGGATGTGCCATTTCTTCTTTTCTCTCAGCAGATCTGCACGTGTAACCGACTGCACACCTTTGGTAGTGCCACCGGCTGGAAGGCGCAAAGGATTGTTCTTCCAAAGCTGTTTGCGGAGCGCCTCATCGGCGACGGCGAAGTCGTTGTCCTTGTTGCGTGCGATCTCAAGAAGAACGGGTCTCACTTCTTTTCTGAGTTCTTTTGTCGGAAAGATAGAGTTGCAATAAATATCGCAGAATAAGTCGCAGGTTTCTTTCAGTTTCGTGTAGACCGAGATTCCATAATAGGTCGTTCCCAATTCGCCAGTCGTTGCATTTGTTCCGAGGATGTTTCTATTTGTGTATGACTGGATATCCTCCGCGCTGCGGCGTTTCGTTCCCTTGAATGCCAAATGCTCGAAGAAGTGGAACAGCCCAAGTTTGTTCGAGGGATCGTAGGCGGAACCGACACGAGCCACGAGCTCGACATACACCTTCCGTTTGTTAGGTACCGCTACGGTGATAATCCGCAGGCCGTCTTTTCGTATAGTTTCGTTTATTTTCACAGGGCTTAGACATAGTACCCTAAACGGGAGAACAAAGCCCACAAAGGCGGTTGGTTAGCTGGAAAGGTCGTTATAGGTGCTACAATATTTTTATGAGCAAGGTGGTCCTCAACACTCTATCTGCGGAGAAAATCGCAGGCAAGGACTTCAAAGTCGCATCGCCACTCCCTACAATTAACATAGAGAACAGGCGCTACGTCGGGAGCAAGGCTAAGCTCTTGGATTGGATTTTTGAGAACGTGAAGAAAGAATGCACTGGCAACAGTTTCGCAGATATCTTTGCGGGTACTGGGGTTGTTTCCGCAAGAGCCGCTCGGTTATACAGAAGGATTATTTTAAACGACCTACTTCATTCAAATTATGCCGCATATCAGGGGTTTTTCTCTCATGGAAAATATAACCGACCGAAAGTTTATGCCTTGGTTGCTTACTACAACTCACTGACACCAAATCAGGCAAGCCACACCTTCTTCTCCCGGCGATACGGAGGTAAGTATTTTACTATGGCGTCGGCAAAATTGATTGGATTCATCCGTAAGGATCTCAATGATCGACGGCAGGAGTTGAGTGATAAGGAATATTACATACTGCTGACTTCTCTCCTTTATTCGGCGGACAAGATTGCAAACACTGTTGGGCATTACGATGCATTTTTTACCAAAAGCGTTGCTGATAAGAAATTCAGCTTCCGCCTTATAGAGCCGCTCATCAGGGCAGGGAGCATTTCAATTCATCGCGAGGATGCGAATACACTCGCCCGCAGAATGACCGCTGATATCGTCTATATAGACCCACCTTATAACTCTCGCCAATACAGCCGCTTCTATCACGTACTTGAGACTCTGACCCTTTGGGATAATCCGAAAGTTGAAGGCGTCGCGTTAAAACGTCCAGAAGAGAATATGAGCGACTACTGCCGTAACAAAGCCCCAGTGGTATTTGAAGATTTGATACGGAAACTAAAGGCAAAGTATATCGTTGTCTCGTACAACAACACCTACAATTCCAAGAGCAGTTCATCGAGGAACAAAATTGAGTTGGAAGCTATACGCCGCATCCTCGACACGAAGGGTAAAACAAAAGTGTTTAAGAAAAGCTACCAGTTTTTTAACGCGGGCAAGACTAGTTTTGACAATCACCAAGAGTGGCTCTTTATTACAAGGGCAATATGAGCCCAGAAGCCCCCCTGAAACGCTCGCCATTCTTTTACGTTGGCGACAAGTATAAACTCATTGGAAAAATCAGAAGGCATTTTCCAAAGCGTATAAACACCTTCGTCGAGCCGTTTTTGGGCGGTGGTAGCGTCTTTCTGAACGTTGAGGCAAAGCACTATATCCTAAACGACATAGACCAAAATGTCATTTCTCTGCATAGGTTTTTGACGGGACAAGTGGCGAAGGAAAGGTCGCTCCTCAAACGGGTCAGGACGCTCGTTGAACACTACGACCTTTCCCGCTCTGTCTTCGAGGATGTCGTACCCGCCACGCTCAAAAGGAAATGGGTCAAAACCTATTACGCCAAGTTCAACCGCAAAGGGTACGAGTTGCTCAAATCTGATTACAACAAGGGGAAGAAAAAAGACTCGCTCCACCTCTATCTATTACTTATCTATGGCTTCAACAGAATGCTTCGTTTCAATAAGCGCGGCGAGTTCAATATTCCGGTCGGCAATGTTGATTTCAATCAAAACGTCTTGAAGGCTTTACGCGATTACTCCTCCGTCGTGAAAGAAAGGAACATAAAGTTCTATAGCCAAGATTTTAAAAAGTTCATTGGCAATCTAAAACTTAAAAAGGATGATTTTGTGTATGTGGATCCCCCTTACCTCATATCGGCAAGCGAGTATAACAAACTATGGAGCGAAAAAGAGGATGTGGAACTTATGTGTCTCCTGAACAGGCTCAACACCGCCGGGGTCAAGTTTGCCCTCTCCAATATCACCGCTTACAATGGCAGAAAAAACGAAAAACTGATAGCTTGGGCGAGGGCCTACAATGTTTACCCCATAGATAGTAACTACATCAGTTATCACGACAACACCAAAAAGAGGATTACGGAGGTTCTCATAACCAACTATTGATATGACTGTGAGGCATCGAGCAAAATACAAACCCTTGTTATTTACAACGACGTTGCGTAACCCGGAGCGTTTGAAGAGACTTCTGCACATTCTTTTGCAATTTGATGGTCAAGTACTATCGAACGATTTAGCTAAAACTATAATGGGGGAGCTCATGCGTTGGGGACTATACCGACCCACCAGGGGGGTCACTTCATCGATTGAAAAGAAATGGGGCACGAAAAGAATCTCTGAAAGGTCACCAATCGGTGTTCAGCTACTAGATGATGAGGAAATACAGCATCTATATAAAACGAATCCTCAACAACATAAAGAAGCAGGTTTTGCTAAAGGTTGGCCCTCTCGCTTCGCCACGGAATACGATTTGGCAAAGGAATTCGGCTTTGTTTATTATTGGCCGGGAGAGAAAATACTTTTCTCCGAGATCGGCTTGCAACTGACGCAGTCAGTAGATATGAGTGTGAGAGAAGGGTACATTTTGTCGGCCGATGTAAAACCAGAACTTGAACAGCAAGCCTTCCTACATGCGCTAGCAAAATATCAACGCAATAATCCTTTTGTTCGTGTTCTTAATGAGAACGCACCTCTTATACTATTACTCGAAGTCATTAAAAAACTTAATGCAGATCGAAGCTATAGGGGCGCGGGCATCTTAAAGCTGGAACTACCACTTGTGATCTATTGGAAGGATGCTGATGCTGAAGCTCTCTATCAACGAATAAAAAAGTTGCGAACCGATTTCGGTTACACTCCAAGTAAAGAGGTTATATCAGATATTTGTAGAAATGAAATAATGGGCGGCACAGATATTGTTCGAAATCCAAAATCCATAGCAATTGATTACCCAGATGAATTCATAAGAAAAATGCGACTAACAGGACTCATTTCTCTGCGTGGCGGTGGGCGGTTTGTAGATATAAACAAGAAAGAGCAAGCAAAGGTGGATTATGTATTGGACACCTATGCAAGGTATAAGAAGTACCCAGATGAAAAAAGCTACTTCGCCTATGTTTCAAGAATTGATCCCAAACTGTTATCGAAAGCGGTCGTCCCCACTAAGATAAGTGAAAAGATAAAGTCAGTAGAGAAGTGGGTAGGGATATATTCTTGGGATTCTATAAAGAAAGAACTAATGATATTGGGAAAAAAGACTCTCACTAGGGATGAAGTACTTAAGTATCTACCGGCTCCTGTCAGATTGGAATTTTTAACCAGTTTAGCGGTTAAATCTAAATTCTCCACAATGATAGTAGTGCCCAATTACCCGATAGATGATGAAGGTCTCCCCACAGCTACAGCTGGAGGTGCTAATGATACTGGCGATATTGAATGTAGCGAGAAAGAGGAAGGCGCACTTATAGAGGTAACTATGGCGGAGGGCAGGGTCCAGACAGTTATGGAAGTTTGGCCAATCACTCGGCACTTGAAAGAGTTTCAAAAGAAATTTAAGGAAGCGCGGTGTCTTTTTATCGCGCCCAGCATATTTATAGATTCTCAACGCCAAATAAGTTATGTAATGAGCATAGAAGCTTTAACTATCACCGCCAAAACTGTCGAGGAATTTATTACTCATCTTGAGAGTAGCCCAACCTTGTAAGACGAGTCTACTATTTCGAGAAACCGCCACGCTTATAAAGGAAATTGATGACCCATAAGACGATACGAAAAGGCGCTTTACTTCATTGAGTGGCTTACTATACTCCAATCATGGACTACGAAGAGGTTGCCCGGCTCATGGAGGAATACGGGATAGACAAAGAGACGGCAGAGAAAGCCCAGGAACTCATTGAAGATCAGGGGTTGGATGAGGATGATGCGATTGAGCTTGCGGATGAGATGTAACCGGAATTACGAGACATTAAAGTAACCGAATAAAACGAGGGTTATAATACCCGATACAGCACAAACGAGGGCCGCATAATTTGCAATATTTGTCATTTTATACCACCAATTTTCCACCATTTGTTTATATTCATCCTGTGAGATCTGCGGCATTGCATCTATTTTGCGCAGTAGATAGGACGCAAGAATGTCTGAAAACGCGTATGAGAGTAGCAAAGATACCAGGCTAATTGAAAGGAGCAACCACGCAAAACCGAGCACATGTCGATGATTGAATGAGCCGCCTTTGTTAATAAAAAGAGTGACTGAAGCGCCCAAAATTACTCCCACAACAGTCAATAGGATTTTTTCCAATTTCTCCCACTCGCTACCTTTGTGTTGTCGGATATAGTTTAGTAGCTGTACCTTATCGACGATATTTACCACACGGGAAAGATAGTACACGAGCACAGGCCTGTCCACTATGCCCAGTAATCAGAAATAGGGGACATTGAAACGGGGGAGAGATGTTTGGTAGCATACGTCCGCATGGCGTACTCCAAGGAACTGGTACAGAAAATGAAAGACTTGATGGAAAAAGAGTCAGGCAAGGAGGTGTCGTTGCTTGAAGCTGAAGAAGCGGCTGATAATTTAGCAGATTTTGCACAACTACTATTCGAGATATATCAGAAAGAGAAACAGAGAGAAAAGAAGCTGGAGGAAAATCCCAAAGGATTTCAGCTCGAGGGCAGTTACTCCTGTCAGATTTGTGGGGAAGGTGGCACTCGCAATGGAGGCATCTGGTATGACAAATGGAGCATGAAGTGCATGATCTGCCAGGCCGCGGTAGATAGGGGAGAAGTGCCCGGCTGGGTCGCTAAGCACCACGACAGTTGGTACTCAAAATATGACCTTGAATCGCGTTTTAAGATCACGACGCCCACACTCAAGCGCTGGATAAAGGAAGGAATTATAAAGCCGAGGACGATTGTCCGAGAGAGTGGACGGGTGCATGTACAGATTTTCCTAGTATATGACAACAGAGATTTCCTGCCACCCAAACGACTCACTAAAAGTGAATCGGTCAAAGAAGTGAAGAACGGGGAGACATGGTTTCGCTCCGAGCCGTGGTATCGTTTTGTCGATCCGTTTGAGCATCTGAAAGGCTATCGGATTATGGAGTATATGCGAGCGATACCGCCGACTGAGGTAGTTGATTGAAACTTGTATGATTTGGTGTATTAATAAGCCATGATTTACCTTGTCTTTTTAGCTTTGTTCGTCGGAGGGGGCCTCGGTTTTCTCGCTGCTTGGGTTATGAGAGGCAAGGATGTGGAGGTTGAAAAGCAAGCTCGCGCTGCGGAGGCGCATGCCAACGAGGAATTGAAAAGCGAACTGAGCAAATTCGACGATCGTTTTAAGGCGATTGCTGGCGACGTGCTCCGTACTCATTCGAAGGATTTTTTAGATGAATTTGAGAAAGCTCGGAAACTCTATGATCAAGGTTTGGACAGCCGGGAAAAAAGTTTTCAGCAAACCGTCACAACACTCGGTCTATCAGTGGAATCAGTAAAAACCAAGGTATCAGAATTTGAAACGCAACGAGCTGAACAAATCGGAGCGTTGGGGGAAGGTATAAAGAATATATTGAAGGCGGGAGAGAAAATGAATGATACAGCATTTTCTTTAACAGCTGTTTTATCTTCAGCAAGCGGTGTGCGAGGAAGATGGGGGGAAACGGCTCTCAGAAACTTGCTTGAGGAGTCAGGCTTGAACGAGGGTGTCGATTTCCTTGTGCAAGAAACAATTGCCGGTGAAGCGGCAAGTTTGCGACCCGATGTAATCATTAACCTACCCGGACATCTCCAGTTGGCGGTTGATTCCAAAGCGAGCCTTGAGGAGTACTTCAAGGCAGTAGAAGAGAAAGATCCTGAAGTGAAAAAAGAGCATATCATCCAACTCGGTCAGAATTTGAAGGCTCATATCCGCGCTCTTTCTTCTAAGGAATATCAGAAGCACCTCGATCAAAAAATACCTTTTGTGATCATGTTCGTTCCAAGTGAGGCTGCAATCCGGGCCGCTTTTGAACAAGACGCCGAATTGTACCGCGATGCGCAATCAAAACGGGTTATGCTCGCAAGTCCCGCCACCATCATGCCACTGATGATTTTAATCGCCCACGCATGGAAGCAACAGAAGTCTGCGGAGAATGCGGAGAAGTTGGTAAGTGAAATATCAACCCTTGGAGACCGGCTCAGGACCTTTTTAGGGTATGTCACCGGAATCGGCTCCGCACTTCATACTGCCACCACGAAGTTTAATCAGGCGGCATCTTCGTGGGATGCTCGTGTGTCTCCTCAATTAGACAGAATAAGCACTCTGGGCGGAAATCTGCAGATTGAATCTGAAATTCCTCAAATAGATATAGAGCCGCGCCTTCCAAGTAAAGCACTTCCTTCTAAAGAGATTGAATAGCACACGTTAGCGGACATCGCCTAACATCGGGATTCCTATCCTCCGCCTCGCTCCTTCTCCTTTGAATAACTCGGTCTTCCGGCTAGCCAGGGTTGCCCGCTGATTGAGGTGCTGACGCCCTTTCATAGCTTCAAGGGAAGATCCGAGAAAGACGGTGTGTTTGCCGTATCTCTCTGATAGAGCATCCATCTGCTCATATATCCGACGAACTTTTTCCGCCTGCACTTCTTCGCCGAAGAGATCCGCCTGACGAGCGACATCCTCTTGCAGATCTGCGAGAACGACGCCAGTCAGTCGATATTGTTTTTTTGGGTCAAAGATGAGGTCTAGATAATTGCCGATCAGGGTGACAATCTCATTCGGGAGATTCGTCATGCGGGAGAGCCGTATCTCATAGCCGTAATGCCGGTAATCCTGCGTCCGAAGGAGAAAGAATATCCTCTTGGCGGCCAGCTTGTGGCGCCGCGCCTTGATGCACGCATTCTCCACGTTCTTACTGAGTTGGGACAATATAAAGGTACGGTTGGAGGAGGGAGGCGTAAAGGTCTTGGTCTTTGAAATACTTTGGTAGTTGTGCTTCTCCTCGGTTTCAAGCGGAAGCACCGCTTCGCCGCGCAATTCGTGCCAGATTTCTTGATGTGGCTTCGTGAACTTCTGCTTTACCCACTCAAAGTCACGCCGGGCGAAATCAAGCGCGGTCTTTATGCCGAAGTTAGCCATGTGCTTGGTGGTCTGCTCCCCGATGCCCCACACGTCCTGAATAGCGATCTTTGCGAGGAATAAGTGCAGATCCTTTCCGGGGATTGTCACCAGCCCCGACGGCTTGTTCCACTTTGAGGCTATCTTCGCGACAACCTTGCTCGGGGCAAGGCCTATGGAGAACGTCATTCCGAGTTCAAGCTCAAGGTCGCGTTTAATGGCCTTGGCGATCTCAAAGTAGCTCATCTTAAGGGGCCGGCGAAGACCGGAGATCTCCGCGAAGCACTCATCGATGGAGTACTCCTCAACGATGGCGGTATAGCGACGAACAATCTCGAACATTCTTTTTGAGTAGAGGGAGTATGTCTCGTAATCGGAAGGGAGATATATGATATTGGGGCACACCCGCTTGATCTCCCGGATGCTCATGCCGCGCTTGATACCCAGCTTTTTCGCCTCGATGGATACCGCTGAGGCGATGCCGCGCTCTTTGCCGGTGATTACCGGCTTGCCGCGCAACTCCGGGTGAAGAGACTGCTCAACCGAGGCGAAGAAGGAATCCGCGTCGATGTGGATGATGGCACGGGGGAAGGAGCGTAGAGCGAGCGGTTCCATGTCAGTATTTTCGGATGACCGCTTTGACGACGGCTTCGATCTTGAGTTCGTTTTCCGGAACGATGGGCTTGAACTTGCGGTTGGCGGGTTCGAGATAGAATTTGCCGCTGCGCTGGCGCAGATATTTCATCGTGCGCTCCCCGTCCACTACCGCGATCACGATGGCACCGGGCTTCGCCTTGTCGGTGCGCTCAACTAGAAGCATGTCTCCGTCGCAGATACCCGCATCGATCATCGATTCTCCTTTTGCGCGCATGAGGTAGGTCGCCTCCTTATTCTCGACAAGGTATTCATCGAGACTCATGGTGTCGGAGAGCTCATCTTCCGCAGGAGAAGGGAAGCCCGCTTCGACCAGTCCCACAAACGGAATCTCATCATAGGTCCGGTGCGGAATCAGCTGCCCTTTTCTATCCTTCGAAAGCTGTCCCTCTTCGATGAGCTTCTCCACGAGCCGATAGGCGGCGTTCTTTGAGGCGTAGCCCATGAGTGTGCAGATTTCGCTGTAGCTGGGCATGCGCCGGTGCTTGCGGTAAAAACGATAGATCCTGTCCATACTTCTTGAGTATAAGTGAACGAACGTTCACCTGACAAGAGTACCGGTGGGGAAGATAATGAGCGCATGTGTGGCAGATACACCCTCTACACCAAGAAAGAAGCCCTCGAAGAGCGCTTTCACGCCCATATGGGCAACTACAAAGAGAGCTATAACATAGCCCCCTCCCAGAAGGAGCCGGTCATTCTCAATGAGAACCCCGAGGAGATTGTGCTGGCCAAATGGGGCTTCATGCCGCATTGGGCTAAGGGGAATAGCCTGAAGCCGCAGATCAACGCCAGGGCAGAGACTGTTGCTCAGAAACCCATGTTCCGGGATTCATACCGCCACCGGCGCTGCTTGATACTCTCCGACGGCTTCTATGAATGGGATCGTAAGGGAGAAACGAAGACACCTTACTTCACACACCTCAAATCAAGAGAGCCCTTTGCGATGGCCGGCATCTGGGATACATTCGCGGGTATTCCTACGTACGCCATTGTGACCACTGCCGCGAATAAGACTATGGCAAGGATTCACGACCGGATGCCGGTGATACTGAGCGAGAAAGATGAGCATGACTGGCTTGATTCATCCATCGATGAAAAGGATCTACTCGCGCCTCTTCCGGATAAGGCGATGGAGATGTATCCCATTTCTAGGGCAGTCAATGCGCCGAAGAATAACTCGAAGGATCTCATTGCACCGAACACATAAATTATGTTTGCCTTCCTACTATTCGTCATATTTTGCATCATTGTCTGGGCTTTATTCCGTGATGGTCACTGGGGGATTGCTATATTCCTCATCATCGCATTTCTCGTCTGGGCATTGTTCCAATTATCATGACCGTGGTATACTGAGCTTCTCGTATGAAGAAAAGATGTCCTGAATGCGACACTGAGATGGTAGAAGTTCGCAAAGCAGAATATTCCCCAGGGTCGAATCGGTTCTCTAATGAATATCCGAAAGAATTGGGTGACTTTGTGCGGGGCAAAATGTATAACGAATATCGGTTTGCCTGCCCACGCTGCAAAAAGGAGTGGATATATGATAGCTTGTGGCGACGATTCGAGTATATAGATAAAAAATCTCAGTTTATATATTCTTGGGAGAAGGGTTATCTTGTAGTAAGATATCCCAAGAAGTGGCCGCAAGCACAGAAGTAAGCCTCTTCGGTTCGCAGCACAAAACTACCACCCGTGCGGTATCTTGCTGTCCTACGTTTATCACCCCCCTGTACTGCTCTTTCTTATAATTCCGCGGTTGCCCACGGGTTGCCCATAAAGTGATAAAGGTTGGTTACGTTTGGATATTATTGAGTACGATTGGTCGTCTTACATTTTTTCAGTATTTCTTTTGTTTTAGCCATTAATCTTTATTCTTCTTGCTCGATTGGCGTTTCTCCGAAAACGTCTCATTCGGTTGCAAGTCCTTCCGCCGACACCCGTTAAAAAAACTGGAAAACCCTCTGTTTTTAAGCTAAAGTAGCCTTGTTTGTCGCATATATGCGGGAGTAGCTCAACTGGTTAGAGCGCCGCCCTGTCACGGCGGAGGTTGCGGGTTCAAGTCCCGTCTCTCGCGCACTAAGGGACGAAGGGTGGCGAAAGCCGCCTTTTGTCTTGCTGGGCTTGAGTATTTTTTGGTTCTCACCGACTGATACTGTTTTTCAATGGCAGGATACTTTTCAATGATGGGAACAAGCCAATCATTAGGCATTATCGTGAGTTTTTGGTCTTTCAGAGAAAAGTTCTGACCGAGACCAATCAATATCTCCCGTTGCGTCTGTAAGTCGCGCATTTGCGTCTCTGGGTTGCGGCGCAAGAACGAATTGTGTGCGTAGCACGCAAACTCAAAGGTTTTTTCGGTAAGCTCCAACCATTTATCTGCTCTACTCTCGGTCTCTTGCAGGTTCTTCTTCATTTTAGCGATTGTCGCCTTGAGCTCATCGCGCTCTTTGATAAAGGTAGCGTCATCAATAAGCTCGCGGTAGCGCATCTTGGTCAGGGTATCTAGCTGGCGTTGAGCGTCATTCATCGCCACCTGCTGGGTCTCGTAGACTTTGGTGCGTTGCGCAATCTCGCTGTCATTCTGCTCGTTGAGGATTTCCAAAGCCCAATCCTTGAACTCGGGGAGGATGGTGAACTTCATTATCTCGCGCTCAATCTGCTCCTCCATATCGTCTACAGGTACATACTTCTTTTGGGTGCAATTAGAGTCCTGCTTTCTGTGGGTGCAGTAGTAATACACGAAGGTTTTTATTTCACCTCCTTTCTTTTTTATTATTTTCTTTTTCTCTATCGCGGTGATGGCACTCCCGCACTCGCCGCAGGTGATGATGCCTGTAAAAGCGAACTCGTGCGTTTGAGGGCGCGGCTTGCCGTCCCTACCTAAAAGCATTTGCACACGGTCAAACTCGTCCAGTGTAATCATCGGGTCGTGCTTGCCCGCATAGGTCTTGCCGCGATATTGAAATAGCCCTGCATAAAAAGGGTCTGTGAAAATGCGGTAGATGGTGCTGCGCGAAAGTGGCTTTGAACCTTTGCGCTTCATTTTGCGCGTACGCAACCCCCACTCATTATTAGCCATAGCAAGTATCTGCGGGGGCGTGTAGTTGCCAGTAAGCATCAAATCCCACATCCTGCGGATAACATCAAAACGTTCGGGGTCTTTGGTGATGTAGTTCTCCACCACGCGTCTCTATTTTTGTGTTCAAATATCCGAGTGGTGCAAGAAATAGGAGCCAGTCCTTTCTCCAACTTGCTATCAATACCGCGCCGCACGCCTTTTTTGAGGTCAATGATGAACTGGTTGGCGGACCCGCTCTCTACGCTCAACAAAAGTGCATTGTCGTCGGGTTTGTACTCGCGGTTGATGGTACGGAACCGATTTGATGATGCCTTGCTGGAGCATCCACTGTATCTTGCCGCTATCAACGGGGTTGCGAGAGAGACGATTTATTTCCCAGCAGAGTATGCCGTCGGCTTCGCCATTCTCAATACGCTCCAGCATCTTCTCAAACACAGGGCGATTATTTGGGCTTTTTGCCGACTTTGCCTCCGACAATATCTCTACAATCGTCAAGTCCGCATCCTCGGCGAGCTTGATAAGGCGGTTGGTCTGGTCAGGGATTGATTGCACCTGTCGGTCCTCCCCCTCGGAGGATTTGCGAGCGTACAAAAAGTATTTGAGGTTGTTGTTTTTATCGGTCATAAATCCCTACTAAATTATAGCAATTTTTTGCGCTCAAGTTGCAGGTAGCGGCGGTAGCTTTGGCTGGTTTTGGAGTGCAAATGCTCCAGTTTTCGCTGTTTGCGTGTGGGTTTCCCAGCGTAATAGGGGCGTTTTATCTGCTCTTGTAGGTCCTCAATTTTCTTCTCGGTACCCAATACCTCAAACAGGGGTGCGTATTTGTAGCGGCGATTTTGTTTTTTGCTCCCATAGGTGAGGTCGTAGCAGTGGCGACACGCAAAATAATCACCGTTTCCGAGGTACATCGTGCCCACTCTGCGCCCGCAGTATTTGCCGTCCCGAGAGAGTGGGCAAACAAACCAGTACCGCACGCCGCCGTAGTTGCAGGGGGTTGTGGCGAGCGGGATGTCATAGTCAACCGTTTTTTTCTCTTCGTCTTGCTTGGTTATCACATAGTTCAGGTGTACTTTCTTTTCGCTGTCGTAAACAGAGCTGGAGACGCTGATACTGCTTTTCTTTTCGCCCCACATCCCACTTCGGGTCCAAGTAATGGTCTCGGAGTGGTAGCCGTGCTCAAAAAGGCCGTGCTTGTTCAAGAAAGACACATCCAGCTTAGTGAGATGGTCTGCTTCTTCCTTGCTTGAATAACTCCATCTACCCATAGTGTGTTTGAGATTTATTGCCGAAATCATTAGACATTGTGAGGGCGACCAGTAGGAAAACTACGCCTCACTTTGCGAAACGAACCCATTTTCTGCGCCCCCGCCCGACACGTTCACATCAATAGCGACAGGAGGAGGGACTCTCTCGCCATTTCTTGCCGACTGTATACGTTGGAGTTCGTGCAGTGCTTTGTACAACCTGTTTTCAACCGTAGTCTCATAGCGCAGGTAGGTCTCTGAAAGTTTTTCTACTGCTTCTTGCCCGACCGTTGGCGTATAGCCTTCGTTTTTTATAATGGGGTTTCCCAGCCCAAACTCTGCCATAGGGTCAATAATCACCCTCGGGTTGAGAGTTGAGCGCATAAACTCGTTTTCGGCTTTGGCGGCGCGATAGAGCTTGAGGTAGTACACGCCGATGCGGTCCACCAGCATTTTCTCCAACACACCTACTGGCTGAAACTGGTCCTCCAACCGCTCCACAATGTCATCGTAAAAACCCTGCTCATAGTCAGACACAACCTCTTTGAGGATGCCGTGCTTGAGTGCGTTGTATTTACTGACCGCTTTGCCTTCTTCGGTTTTTACGCCGCCGAGCTTGCCGTTCTCGCGGTTCGCCTCTACTTGTTTTTGTGATGTTTCAGTCATAGGTTTTTAGGTTATATAACCAATTTTTGGTGTCAGAAAATTTCTTCACCGCTAAGAAATGTCGTCAATTTCTACCCCACCCTCCAACTCACTATTTCCCTCGACAGGTGCGATTGAGATTTGTTGCAGGAGAGAGGGGTAAATCAACACCTTGCGCTTATCGCTCGCATCCTGCTCTTGCACGATGAGTCCTGCCGTCTCAAGCATCGGGAGTATCTGCTGGCGAAGTTGGTTATTGTCCAGCATCCTCCCGTAGACTGCGTAGTGTTTGGTGAGCACCTCCTGCCGCGTGAGCCCAAGCTTGCCCGTTGCTTCCTCCCATCCGTCGCCTCTGTTGGCGTTCTTTTCAGTCCAAGCGGCAAGGATTACTTCGTTGTAGAGGTTGAAGATGTAGGGCGGCAGGTTGAGCTCCTGCGAGACGGCTATTTTGTCCCAAAGCGCGAACGCCGCATCAATGTCCTCCTCGTTAGCTACAATCACGGACCCGTGCCTATCGCGCCACCACACGTTGAGGAGCGCAAACGCCTTTATTAGCGAGAGGAGACGCTTGATGTCGCGCTGGTGTCGCGGCTTGAGCGTTCTTGTTGCCACCCAAGAACTTTTCCATAATGCGTTCACTGTCGGTGATGTTAATTTCGGTGATACCTTCCAGCTTGATGGCGCGTATCCGCTCTTTGAGCAGTGCGCGTTCAGGGTTCTCGTTGAGCCAGCTCTTGAAATTATCACTATCGGCTTCTTTACGGATGGTAGCGGTTATGCCCTCGCGTATTTTTTGCTGGCTAACCTCGGGCGAGAGCAGGAGAAAGCGTGTCGCCTCTTGCTCGTCTATCTTCAACCCCGCAGTGCAGAAGATGACGGAAGGATAGCCCCGAAGGAGCACGGTTTTAGTGCGCAATCCTGCTTTTTGGCTCTTGTCGGTAATTTTTAGTTTTATCTCCTTTTTGTCGTGAGAAAGAAGTGGGCGAAGGTGCTCAAGAAGCATCGTATGCGGTTGGTCAAGAAATATAAGTATTTTATGCGAGAGGTCTACGAGGTACTGGTTTTTATCTTTGTCATATTCGCCTGTGTCGTGGAAGAACGCCGTGGGAGAGCAGTACCCGATTTCCATTACATCGTCTTCGGGAAAGAGCCTCGCAATTTCTGTGGGGATGTAGCTTTTGCCTGTTGAGGACGGCGCGTTGTAGCTGATGTTGAACTGTGCACTTTCGGTGTAAGCAGAGAGCTCGCAGAGGAAAGTGGAGAGCTTATTTTCTTCGTCATATTTGATGGTGAGCCCCAGTGTCTTCACAAGCATTTCTCTTGTGAGCGGTGAAAACTGCGCAGTATCAATACGCTCGGGGTAAGGCTTGGCATATTTGCCAAACAGGTCATCCACCGAGCCGTTGAGCCTCACGAAATAATCGGTGATGTCGCCACCCGCGCCAACTTCGTTAGGGAGAGTGATGATGTAGGTAGCTTTTCCACCAATTTCCACCATTTTTGCCACGCGCTCTGCGCCCTTGCGCCCCGCCTCGTCGTTATCAAAACAAATGTGCACCTCTTTGATTTCTTGATTTTTTATCAACTTTTCAGCCCATTCCTCTTTGAAGGTCCCTGCACCGTGCGTGCTGGTGATAGCAGGTATGCCGCGAGAGAGCAGGGTCAGACGGTCCAGCTCGCCTTCGCAGATAACCAGCCTAGTATTAGGTTTTGTTAGGTTTTCCCAGTCGTAGAGCTGGGCTTCAATGCCCTTTGGATAGGTGATTTTATCGTTGCCGTGGTCGGGGTCCTGCCGCAGTTTGAAAAAGGCATAGTTGCCGAAAATATCTTTGATGGGGATGGTAATCCACGTTTTACGGTAAAACTGCCCGTAGCCAAGCTTGTACTCATCTATGACCGCATCGCTGATGCCCCGCGCATTTAGGTATTTGCGTATGTGCTCGGGGAGTGCAGCGTGGCATTTATCAACGAGGTCTGTGTTGAACTTTGCCCGCTTTGGCTTGTCGGTTGTGTCGCCGAGGTGCTTTGCGAGTGTTTGCAGGTTGCCCTTTGCACCGCATTTTTTGCAGTCGTATTGGCTTGTCTCGGTGTTGAAGTACAGGTGTGCTTCGTTGCCGCGGCTATCGGCATCGCAGTTGCTGAACAGACACTTGGTGATAAGCTCGCCGCCGTGCTCACGGTATTTGATGCCTTTTTCGGTGAGGTACTCTCGGATAGTAATGGTTTGTAGGTTCATAATGGTGTTGTTTTTATTGAGTAATAGATGATTTGAGAACTGCTTGCCGCTCCTTCACGCGAGCGTGCTCCTCTTTAGTCATCGGCTTGTAGATGAGTTGCATAGTCCGCAGGAGCTTGATGCCTTGCGCGTGCGCATCCTCCTTGCTGATTTCCTTGCCGAAGCGGTCTTTGTAAAGCCGCTGGAACTTGGCTATGTGCTCATCGGTCAGCCTCATAGCTATTCGCTGCTGTAGAGCCTGTTTTTGAGAGCCTTGAGCGCGTCAAAGAACGACCGAGCTTTGACTTCTAGTTGGTCGGTAAAGTATTGGTTGGCAAAATCCTCTATGCCGTCTTCGCGTTTGAACACGAACAGTGCTTTGCGCGGGTCCGCGCGGTCCACAGCCTGCAACTCAAACCCGATGCACAGGAGTGCGGCACTCACGCCTAAATCAAAAGTGGTGAAAATGAGGGTGGGGTCGTCAACGGGTATGTAGCGATACTCCTCTGGGCTCTTTCTTTTTTGGGTCATTTTAATAATTTGGGTGGGTAATACGTTCTTGCCGACAACAAAAACGCCCCCAGTGTAGGAGGGCGAGCTCATTCATTTTTCTTTTTTGAACTAAAAATCCCTACATTTTTTTGGTACTAAAAACCCAACCGTCCTTATTTTGATTGGTAATAACGTCTCTGCCGAAATGAATTTTCAATACGCCGTGTAACTCGCTGACGTACTTGGCAATCGTGGTGTAGGGCGTTGCTCCTCTTTTCGTCGAGTCCACGATTGTATTGCGTATATCATCGTGAGTAAGCACCGTGCCTTGATTCCGCATAAACAACCGACAGAGGTCCTTCATTTGCGGACGCAGCTCAACCATTTTGTCTTTATAGCGTATTGAGCCATCGCTATAAGCCACAAGGTCCCCAGCCTCTATTTCGGGCTTGAGCTCCACAAGGGGCGGGGACGCTTTCGCTCCTTGCGCCGATGCGCTTGCGCCCGCAGGCGGCGTACCATTGAGAGAAAGAACCAGCTCACTTTTTCGTAGGTCGCTGATAACAAGCTCGCCGTCTTTTTCCAAAGAGAAAATACTTTCAAAAATTCTGTAGTGCCTTTCGTTTCCAAGCGGCCAGCCGCCATATTCGGCGATTCTCGCGGGAGTAACTTGTAAATTTTTTGTCCCGAAATTTGTTGTCATCGCTTTAATTGCTGTGAGCGTATTATTTTTTTGCAGGCTTGGGTCGAAATACTGGACGCCATGAGGAGCGACGAGACTGCCCGCATCAAAATTTTTGAGGTATGCGTCCATTCGTGCCTGTAGCGCGGGCATATCAATTTTGAGTTCCAACACAAGATAGTCGTATGTGCGGTGGTGCGCGACACCAGCTAACTCTCTGAACTCGTCGGCGGTGAGCACCTGTCCTGTCTCGGCTTTTTTGTAGATAGTCTCACCGAGCCCGCAGAACGGGTCGCTCATATAATCAGGGTTCGGTTTGTAGGGCTTAAAAGTATTACCCATACTACGACTCGCGAGGTGCTTACTATATTGTGTAGTTTCGTACTTTTTCTTTTCTGCACGATACCAAGCGATGTAGCGCTTATCCAACCGTGCCGTTACTGAAAGTATGCGCGGCTCACTATCCATTAACTCAACGAGAGCACCCATCGTATTTATTGGATGGCTACTGTAGTAGTTATCACCTATAGGCTGGTGTGCGCTATCGGCTTGCACGGCTGCTCGCCGCGCCGCCGCAATACCTCGGGCCTGCTGGGTTGCGTTAATCGTCTTCTGCGTGCCCTGTACCATCAAGCCGTACTGCTCGTCGTCGCTAAAAAAGGTAAAATTGTGGGGCACAACGACCCCCTCATCAAAGTGCTCGGTGTTGAGGAGCAATTTTTTCCAAAGATAAATTTTCCACTCGGAGAGGTATTCCATAGTAATTGTAATAGTAATTTCACCTTTAATTTACGCCTTTTTGGGCTATTTTCATAGGGGAAAACACGCTGGTATAAACTGCCTGTTGTGCTATGGTATCGGTGTACAATTGAATAGTTCGGCCTAACCCCGCGGCAACGTGGATATGGCAAAACCAGTCAAGGATAGAGAACCCGTCGCGGGACTGCCTTGACTGGTCATATCGGGAAACTGGTATGGGTGGCGCAAGCCTCCGCCCATGTGGCGGGCTCTTTGTTCCCACTTGGATTATTAGCAAGTCCGATCAAGATATATGAAAAAGATTTTAGTTTTTGTGATAGCGTTCTCGTTCGCAGTTCCCCTGTTTGCAAGCGCCTCCACGTTTTCAAACAATTTGTACTACGGCCTCACCGGCAACTCGGACGTAACCGCCTTGCAGGAATTCCTGACGCAGCAAGGTGTTTACTCCGGCCCCATCAGCGGCAATTTCTTTTCCCTTACCCTTGCGGGAGTAAAAAAGTTTCAATCCGCTGAAGGGCATCGTCCCGGTGTCGGGATATGTAGGCCCCATCACTCGGGGGGCGATAAATCAAATCCTCGCGGGGCAAGTCTCTGGCTCGGAAGGCAACGCCACCGCTACCAAGCCGTTTGTAGATCTGTCGCAACAAACGACAACGCCTTCTTCCAATACGACTTCACCCAGTAACTATTCAACCTACAGCCCTCTCACTTTCTCGGAGTTTCAAAACAACCCCGCCAATTACATCGGCCAAAGCATCATTGTCACCGGCATGAACGACTCTTTCATCCCAAGCACTGGATCAGCGGGGAGTACCAACTTCGTGGAAGTGGAAAATCCGTTCGATCTCTCACAGCCGAAGTTTGAGCTGGAGATACCGGGCAGCGGCGACTACGCCGCAGCAGTCAATGCACTTCAAAACAAGAGCGTGCCCGTGCATCTTTTTGTCAGAGCGTACGGCACAGGACTAGCGGATCAGTCGTTTACTGAAACCTCTCTCCTCGGCAGCGCTAACGTCTCGCTACCCACCGTTCTTGTCACGCGTCTGGATCAGTGTCTGCAGGGGAGCATGAATACCACTGTGCTTACCGGCACCAGCTTCGAGAGTAATTTCTCCTGCTCGCAATGGCAGACGATCTTTCCCGCGGGAGTTGTCCAACCGACACCAACGCAGTCGAACTCGCAATCCACCGCACCCACGCCGACCTGCAATTTAAGTGCGTCTCCGTCTTCCATTACTTCTGGCCAATCGTCAGAAATATCATGGAGCTCAACGAATACGACTTCTGGGTATATATCGGGCATCGGATATCTTTCGTCCCTTAGTAGTTCAATGGAAATCTCGCCAAGCGTGTCAACTAACTACGTAGGCACCTTCTCAGGCTCTGGCGGCTCCGTGGAGTGTTCGGCCGCAGTGACGGTCTCACAGTCATCCCAAACGTCACAATCGACGTCAGTAACCCCGACCTTGTCAGTGACCAATTCGCCGCTTGTATATAACGGCTCCCCACAAACGGCAGTCATCAGCAGTTCCATCCCCGGCAACATCGTCAGCGTCGAGTATAACGGCTCTGCAACCGCGCCGACCATGCCGGGCACCTATGCGGTCACTGCAGATTTCGCTCCATCAACTAACCCCAACGATTACAGCGCTCGACTATCGGCCGGTAACCTTGTCATCAACGCTGGAAGCTCTACCGTAACCCCGGCCAACCAAACCATTAGCTTCGGCTCCAGTAACAACGACGTTCTTCAAAACGTGACATATGGGATCGTCGGTTTCACCGTAGACGCACAGGCGAGTTCCGGATTAGGGGTAAGCTTCACCGCACAGGGAGCCTGCACTGTCACGAATGACGGGGCTACCATTGCCACGGGGCTTGGCACGGGTAGCGTCTTAATCACTGGCACTGGAAGTTGCACCATCACGGCCAGCCAGGCGGGTAACGAGTATTATAATCCGGCGCCTAATGTCAGTCAGACCTTTACCATTAATCCAGCTCCATCATCCGCACCCAGTTCAGATGCGAACTTAAGCGCTCTGGCATATAACGGAACGGCTGTCAGCGGATTCGACAGCACTACCTATAAGTACGTCGTCGATCTGCCGGACGGGTCGACCGCAGTTGCGCCTTTGGCCGCCACGGCTGATAACGGAAGCGCTACGGTCGTCGTTACTCAGGCATCGCCGTGCCGGGGGAAGCGACCGTCTGCGTGACGGCGGGGGACGGCGTGACCCACCAGACCTATACCGCGTACTTCCTTGTTACCGGTTCGGGGCAATGCGACTTCAACGGAGACGTCTTCTCCTGTGCGGCTAACCCTTGGATGACTATTAGCCTGACATCTCTGCCGAGCGGTACTGTCGGAGCGAATTACAGCGAGCCGCTGACGCTCACTGACCCGCTCACCTCATCGCAAATTGTCCAATGGAACATTATCAGTGGCCAAATGCCTCCGGGTATCGGTATCGCGTTCTCGCCGAACTACGCGATTGAGTGCTCCGGCACCTATTGCTACTTCACGACACCGCCGAGTGAGAGATATTCGGCCACCAGCCCGGGTTCCTTCTTCGGGACGCCCACGGCAGCCGGGACTTATAGCTTCACGCTGCAGGCGATTGACGCCGTGAATGCCACTCTTCCGACATTCACTATCACGATCGCGAGTTCGACGACAAACTAGCCGGAGCGGCCGCGATTGAACAGCCGCCGCGCCTCTTCTTGCATACGTTTCTTATTATGACGTTGCGATTGTTGGCACCACGCCCATTGTGTTGCTTTGCCGGGCGACATACCCCCTTTCATTTTTTCCTGCATTTTGCGTTCACGGTCATCGTCAAGTTTCTTCGGGCCTTCGAAAGGCTTCAGTGACTCCTGGACACTGTGCAGAAGTTGCACAGCTCGATCGTTGTTGCTACGAGCAATCTCTTGCTTTGCCCTGATTTCGTCGTCTGGATTCTTCGCGGGCATAGGCGGCGGCGTGTGCGGCCCCTCACAAAATTCGGCAAGTGGTTGTACTGAAACCCTAGACCAGTACGCGCTTTTTCCCCAGCCTTCCTAACTTAGGGTCGAGTGATTTTATTGCTCAAGCACAGGTTCTTATGAGCCAATAGTAGTCAGGGTAACTAGATATATAGTTACCCAATATAGTGAGCGGTGGCGTGGGGTAAGGCAAAATGCTAAACTCCCACTGGTAGCGACAGAATGGGAACGTAGAGAGCCGTCATTTTTATGCTCAAATTTGGTTCTAACATCGTCCAGATCAGGGCGAGATTCCGTTGGCGGGCGTCGGCGCTCCAGCCGATAAAGCCGTCGCGATCACGGCACGTCCATGCGGCCGACCCGAAGACCAGGCCCGCCAGCGGCCGCCGGTGCGCGTCGGTCACCAGATACTGCAGGTTCTCGCCCACGCTGCTGGAGTAGCTCAGGTAATGGAACTCGGCCAGCGCCGAGGCCAGCATCGCCCGCCCGGCGGCCTCGCCACTGACCTCCTGCACGTCGAGCGGCCCCAGGTCCGCCAGCGGTACGCGCAGCGGGGTGCGGTCCCACGATCGCCGGGCGATCACCCGCGCCCGCATGCGGTTGGTGGGAGCCCACCGACGCGGAGGCAGGTGAATCCATCCCCGCTGGTCGAGCTTCACCAACAAGCTGCGCGTGGCCATGTCTTTGAGTCGGCCGACCCCGTTGCGCCAGTTCCATTCCGCCGCCAGCACTTCCGAGAGTCGCCGCCGGCTCCACTCCGGATGCGCCGCGATCAACTCGCGAATCTGCGCCAGATCGACGGCCCGCACCACCCGGCCTTGCACCACCGGCGCTGAGCTCGCTTCCTCCATGCGTCGAGTATGGCAGAAAGACGAAGTGGAGTCCAGAGGAAAATGGAGGGGGGAACAACCGGCAGAGAACTCTACCTGCGCAACCAGTGACGCCGCGGCGTTGCCTCCAGTCCGTGCAGCAACAAGGTGAACTCTTCGGGGCGCAAGCAACAGCTGGGACCTTCTCCGGTGGGCCAGCCGAATGTCCCCTTCTCCAGCCGCTTGGCCCAGACCCACAGCCCGGTGCCGTCCCAGAACACCACTTTGAGTCGGTTGCGACTGCGATTGGTGAACAAAAACAGGTGGCCCGACAGCGGGTCCTGCGCAAGCACGCTCTGGACGCGAGCCGACAGCCCGTTAAAACTCGCGCGCAGATCCACCGGCGCCACGGCCACGAAGATGCGTGTGGCGGGGGAGAAGCTTAACACGTCTGGTTCATCGCCGCCAGCAGCGCCGCGATCCACCCGGCCTCGGCCCCCGCGCGTAAACGCACCCGGATGCCGCTCGGCCACGTGACCTCGGCCGCCCATCCCGCGCACGCAGGCCCGGCCCCCAGCGGCGGGACAGTGACCTCGCGAAACGTGGCCGTCGGTGCAGGCGGGGGCTGCCGGGGGAGAGAGCAGCCGTTCGGCCGCGTGGATGCGACGCATCCCGGCCGACGCTCACCCCCCACGGCTGCCGCGTCAGCGCCAAACTCGGCCCACGCCCGTAGAGCCATTTCCGCAGTGTGGTCACCTTCAAACCGTGCTGCTGGGCGAACTGGGCCTGAGTCACTCCGCTCGAGCGGAAGCGTGAAATCCATTGCGACCGCTCTTCCCGAGAGAACACGGGCCGATGTAGCGTGCTATTCGGTGGTCTCATGCCCCAAGCTTGCCAGAGCCTGAGGCCACGCGCCAGATGCGCCGCGCTTAACGCTTACCATCGAACGCGATGTACTCCATTTGCTGCGCCTCCTCTCGTACCCGGGATTGGCTGTCTCGGTACGAGGGTACCACCGTACCCCCGGAGGCGCAGCGTTCTCATACCATCACTCAATACCCGTTTGGGGCCATTTGTCCACTAAATCAACAGCTGCTGTCAACCCCACTGGGCCGTGCGAAAACTGACCAAAGAATTGACCCCCAGCTTCCACGGACCGCGGTGAGCCAGCCCGCCAACGTGTTCGTCTGTTCTTAATGGCGGGGTGCCGCGGCAGGGCGCGAACATAACAAGTAGCGCGCAGTCTGATCATTAATTGCCCGCATCACCACCGTCCGTGGCTTTGGGCGGGCCGGCGCTGTCCGATAGACGGCGATCGCGTGTATAACTGATGTCAGTCGAGCACGGACGGCGGCATCCCGGCGGGGCGGTGGTGGCGCGAGGTTCGGTCCGGTGCGATGCGACGCTCTGCAGCAGTCGGGGTTGGGAGGCAATCATGGCGAACGAGTATGACCTCATAGTGATCGGTAGCGGTCCGGCCGGCCAGCGGGCCGGGATCGCGGCGGTCAGCTTCGGCCGGCGGACCGCGATCGTCGAGCGCAACATGGACGTGGGGGGCGGTTGCCTTCACCAGGTACGATTCCGAGCAAGACCCTCCGGGAGGCGGTCGCCTACCTGTCCGGGGTCCAGCAACGCCAGATATATGGGCACGCGTTCCGGGTAAAGGAGCGCATCGGGATGCAGGACCTCACCGTGCGGACGCAGCACGTGATCGCCGCAGAGACCAATATCGTTCGCGATCAGCTCATCCGGAACGGCGTCGATTTTCGCCGGCACCGGTCGTTTGCGGATCCTCATCACGTCGTCGTCTCGACCGAGAATGGATCACGCACGGTGACGGCTGACAAAGCCGTCATCGCGGTGGGCAGCCGGCCGTTGCGTCCCGAGCGTTCGAGTTCGACGACCGCACGGTCATTGACAGCGACAGCCTGTTCACCCTGTCCGAGATTCCCCGCACGATGGCGGTCGGTGGACGCCGGGATCTCCGGGACGGAGTACGCGACGATCTTCCAGACCGCGGGGGTCCAGGTGACGCTGATCGACGCCCGCGAGCGTCCGATGGAGGCCCTGGACGACGAGATCGAGGACGCGCTCTACTACCATATGCGCGACACGGGCATCGCGCTGCGGTTCGGCGAGACCGTCTCCACCGTGCGCCGGACCCCAGAGGGCCGCGTGCACGTCGGGTTGGCGAGCGGGAAGGCGCTGCTCACGGACGCGCTGATGGTGGCCGCGGGCCGCACTGGGGCGTCGGGCGGACCTCAAGCTGGATGCGGTGGGCATCGAGATGGACCAGAAAGGCCGCATCAAGGTGGATGACACGTACCGCACGAGCGTCCCGAACATTTATGCCGTCGGCGACATTATCGGGGGTTCGGCCTGGCGTCGACGTCCATGGAGCAGGGCGCCTCGCCGCGCTGCAGCGTGCGGCGTCGAGGCGCTCCCGATGTCCACGCGGTTGGCGTATGGCATTTACACGATCCCGGAAGTGGCGATGGTGGGCCCGACGGAGCAGCAGCTGACGCGCCTCGCGGTGCCGTACGAGGTCGGCGTGGTGCCATTTCGCGAGCTGTCGCGCGTGCAGATCAGCGGCGGCCGGGACGGCCTCCTGAAAGTGCTGTTCCACCGTGAGACGCTGAAGCTGCTGGCGGTGCACATCCTCGGGCAAGGCCGTGCCACCGAATTGATCCACATCGGGCAGGCCGTCATCGACCACGGCGGCACGGTCAACTATTTGCGGGACGTGGTGTTCAACTACCCCACGCTCGCCGAGGGGTACAAGGCCGCGGCCCTGAACGGACTCGACGAGCTCGTGCCGAGCACCCCTGCGGATATAGCCGTGGGCGAGAGCTGACCGTCCCTTCAGGACTTCGAGCGGCCGTCCCGGCGGCAACCGCCAGCGGCGCGGCGCGTTGACGTCGACGTATTCCGTGGGGGAAAGCGCAACTTCCCGCTACCCCGTG
>CAVVLG010000005.1:0-27496 GCA_963749085.1 Candidatus Adlerbacteria bacterium
AGACCCATTAGGTTGGCTTTCCGAACTGGCAAACCACCGTGATTGGATTAAAACCAGTATACAGGAACTAGAGGCTCTTATACCTGCATAAATATCACAGGGGCAGATTTGATTTATTGATTTTTTCATAATAAAAACCTTAGAGGTTACTTAGCAATTATGTACGGCCAGCAGAAGAAGAAACCAGCAATAACTATCCTCGACCGCAAGGACATTACCGACTATGTGAGGGCTTTTGTGTTCTACATGAGGAATACTCAGGGGCGCGTATTTGATACCAGACATCGCGGTAACGTTGAATATATGGTGGAGACGATGAATAATCCCGCAAACACGGCTTTTAAGTCGGTACGGGACGTTTTTGGGGACGGTCGTCCTTTCTGGCACGAGCAAAAGGTTGATTTTCTACCCTCAAACCTGCGGCGCGGATTTATCTTCTATTTCCGCTGTAATGGCTGTTATCGGCGAGTAAAGTATCTTTACCAGTACTCCATGCTTGAAGCGCCACTCTGTCGCATTTGTTGCCGCTTGCCGTATCCACAACCATCTAGACAAGCGCGGCGGCTTTCCAAGCTCATACGGCAGCCCTACCTCTCAAGTGAGGCAAAATATCAAATTATCAAACGGGCAGGTATCACAGTGGAAGATATAATGACTTCAAAGCCTAATAATTAGGGCGTGGCACCCCGCCAGCTTCGAATATCTTCCTAAAGAAGGGCATAAGTGCTTCTACAGCGTCCTCCTTCCCATCATAGGCACCCTGCGCCTCAATGGTATCGCTCAAACAAATAAGTTTTGAATTAATAAATCGTTGAGTCTGTGTATCGGGTCTGCTCAACCCCCTTTTCTGCACACCAGTGAGTCCCGCAATCCAACGGTAAGGTGGTTGGGCGCCCAATAGTTGAAGGAATTGTGCATAATTTTTAATGCGCTGCACGTAATAAGACTCCACAAACGGTACTCGTGTCTCATCTGAGGACAATAATCCCGTATCGATGCTCCATATCTCGCCCGTTTTAAAGGCAAAGGCAACATCGTCGACTTCTAGAGAGTTGGGTGCGTTAGTCCTGCTGATGCCATTCTCATACACTCCAATACCATCCTCGGCACGCAGCGGGTTCCATCCTGACCCTAATATCATTGGAACCAGCGTAAGGGCATTCCCCTGCAGTAGAAGTTGCTTCATGTCATACGTTAACCACTCTTTTTCCAGTGGGGTTTCTGGCATAAGCCTAAGCCACATGGCCGGGCCATCTGCAAGAAAAATCTCTTTAGGCTCATCAGAAAGAAGACCGTCTTCGATACCAATGGCTTCTCCTTTGCTTCGAAAACGGGCTGGCCCATTCTTGATGGCCGCCTGCGGGAAACCAGGGGGCGGTTCGACAGTTGGGGTTGGCACTGTAGCAAGACTCGTACCTATTGCCAATTTTAACGTGCCCACAAGCTTACGTTTTATTTGAGTTCTTTCCGCTGCAGTAGCATTCTCTGGGAGAGTGAACCGCACAGGAAAACGCATATGCGATAAATCAAACGGCAAAGATTCGCGTGTCGCCTTGCCAAATGCCTCATTCATAATCGTAACGACTCGGCGATGACCCAATGACTTTAAGGCCCATCCGTATTCAATCAGCACATTAGCGTTTGGAGTTGGCCGACCATCTAACCGCGTCCCAGTAAATGTCATATCTGCCACGACTACTGCCGCAGCGTCTATTTTTGCCAGTATGGTGTCCATGATGGGCGGTTGGCCTGCCTCACCCTCAGTGTCACTTTCAACGACTAGTTCATCGCGTTCTGCCTCCGTCACGTCGTTACCACCCAGCTCTTTGCAGGCTTCTTCCAGTGCCCGCCAAGGTAGTGAAAGAAGCCGCAGAATCATCGGATAGATTAACCCAATCTATTAGAGTTGCTACTTGGGTCGCAGGCATAGCGGCCGCAGCCGGTGTGGCCGTCGCCATCGTCAGTCTTTTTATAAAAGGGTAGACGCACGTCGCGCTCTGTTCTGTTCGCAAAGAATTTGAGCGCACGGATACTTGAAAAATGGCTCTATATATGCAATAATTGGGCAGTTATGGCGGTGCACAAGGGGAAAAACGATAGGGAAACGCGGCTGCTGAAAAATTTTATTACAAACCAGCTCGTATTTTTTGAGCTATTTCATAAGGACGACTTCCATCGTCGCCTAGTGCGCCTTTCCGTCAGATACTTCCCCACCGACTCACCGCAGGAAAAATTCTCTGGTATCGGAGCCAATACTTTTTGGTGCTTCAGCAATCGTTCCAAACTCAGGAAAATATCCAGAGAATTTGTTGATTTGTTGGAACCGGAACCACAAATAAATTTTTACATGACGGTGCACAAGCTCCTCAAAGACTACCGGCTTACTAGCCAGTGGCTGTCTGCCATTGTGGATTTCGCCACCATAGGTTTTGTACTACCCCCGGTGTTCAATCTCGGTATGAGCCAGGAGGTCATACTGCCGACGGATGATGAATTGAGGAAGGGAAAGAGCGGTTGGGTACGTCGAGCAAGAGCTACTTTGATTCTAAATCCCGATACTACGCTGGGCGACATACAAGATGCCTGGCCTGAAATCAGACAGCATCAAAAGGCCTCCTGGCCGGGCTATAAGGGTTACAAGTTATCACCAAAAACAATTATTCGGGATGCGGAAGTCCGTGAAGTAGAGAAAGCCAAAAAGGAAATATCCGATGAGGTAAAATACGCAAGCCTGTCAGATTACGAGAAGGCTCGGGCAAAGAAATTCGAGGGCAATTCGGCGGCAGCCCGGAGAGCGGTTGCACAATACCGCCGTCTTTCCGGGAAGAAACCGGGGAGAATAAAAATCAAAAGAAAATTGACGGATATGGATATAGTCAAGCGAAAAGGCTTTAAAGGCGCGGCAGCCAAAAGAGCTGCGGCCACGTTGAGACAGCGGAGGCATAGGAGCAAAAATGTGACACCTTTTTTGCGCTAAAACGCGTCACTTTCTTAAAAAAATCGGGTGTCTAATATCCCTTGGAGGTGGTTCAGAGATTAAAAAACTCTGACAATCTCACGGGGATTTTTTCTCCGCAGCAAATAGAATCCAGGGGGAGCAAGTCCTTTGTCGGGACGGCAGGCCTTCATCCCCTTGGAGCCTGTCGCGCCGATAGAGGATTTTTATTTTGTAAACCATGAAAATAGATGCGGACAAACAATTTGATGAGGACGAGGAGCTGCGAAAGCTGAGTCCTTTTTATGGCGATGGCCCATCTCCAACCCATGCGCCGGGTGCTTTGGACTTTATCAAGAAGGCAAAAAAGAAGGAGCCTGTAAAGCAAGAGACACTCCCAAGAGAGCCGAGGCAAAGAGTCGCTAAATGTGCTGTACCGTCTGCCGATGTTCCTTTCAGTGAGTGGGTGCAAACCATAAACGACAACTTTCCGGAACTTCTACCGGCGGCCGAGACGGCCCTATCCGTGGTTGCCCAATTCCTTGTCAAAGACATTACCAACCCATGTGCGGTGGTGCTTGTTGATGTGCCAAGCTCCGGCAAGACGATTGCCATAAACTTTTTTGATGGGATTCCTGAACTCACTTACGCAACTGATAAGTTTACCCCAGCATCGTTTGTCTCCAATGCTGCCAATGTCAAAAAGGAAAAGCTAGCCGAGATTGACCTGCTTCCCCGTATTCAATACCGGATGCTTTTAATCCGCGACTTTGCCACCCTATTCTCAAAGCGAGAGGAAGATTTGAAGGAGATGCTCGGCATACTGACCCGTGTGCTTGATGGCGAGGGGTTAAACACCGACAGCGGTGTGCACGGGCAGCGAGAATATAACGGGGAGTACCTATTTATGATGCTTGCCGCTTCGACACCTGTGCCGCCTAAAGTCTGGAAAATAATGGGCAACTTAGGGTCTCGCCTATTATTTTTGAGCATAAACTCTTCCGAAAAATCAGAGGAGCAACTAGCACGGCAAGTGATGGATACCAGCTACAAAGAAAAGGAAAAGATATGCAGGACGGCCACTAAAAATTTCCTCTACGGCTTGTGGAATAAATACTCCAACGGCATTGATTGGGACAGGAAGGCAGATGATGCAGAGCTACTAAAGATTAGTGTCCGCTGTGCGAAGTTGCTGGCGCAGTTGCGCGGCACTATCAATGTCTGGCACGACGAGTTTCTCGGCACTGACAAATACGACTCACCAATAGTAGAGCGGCCAGACCGTATTAACCAGTCTTTTTACAACCTGGCGCGTGGGCATGCGCTTGTGTCCGGCAGGACGCAGATAGAGAGTAGAGACCTAATGCCCATTTTTGCGCTCATGCTCGATAGTGCGCCATTTATGCGTGCCAATCTTTTTAAGGCGCTGCTAGCGCACGGCGGCACAATGCTCACTTCTGACATTGAAAAAGACCTCAACTGCTCAAAGCCAACGGCACTCTTACGGATGAAAGAGCTAGCGATTTTAGGTGTGTGTACCCTAAAGGAAGATGGGGAGACTGAAATAAGCCTAAGCGATAAATTCGCGTGGTTCTTGAGCGAGGAGTTTCTTAAATTAAACGCTGGGGCGATAAAGCAAAACTGACGTTGTGTATGCCCCCGCTGCCCTTAAAAGCCCCGCCTAAGCCGCCCATATTCAGCCATGAGACACTGGACTCGCTAGAGGAGCTGGGTAAGGTAATCCGGGACGTTAAAAAGAGGCTTGAATCGGAGGGGTATATAATTAAAGGGAAAACGTATGTCGCACCCAAACCAAAAGAGTGAGCAAAAGTTGCTGGCCGAAATTGAGAGCGGCAAATATCGCGACTTTTACTTGATATACAATCGCAAAAGCACCGATGATACCGACAATCAAAAGAACTCCATCAAGTATCAAAAATCGGAGAATACACGCTTTGCTTTTAGAGAAAATCTCCCTATTGCAGCTCTGACCATTGAGGGTTTATGTACTGATGGCATCATTTCGGAGCGACACTCCGGCTTTAAAGAAAATATCGAGCTGACGTTTGGCGTTGGTAATACTGTCCAGTATCGTGTAGACCGCCCCAAGTTCCACCGCCTTGTGCAGATGCTGAGCAAGGGCTACTTCAAAGGCGTCATAATTCTTTGCTGGGATAGAGCGAGCCGCAACAAAGGCGACGATACGATACTCCGTAAGCTAATGAAGGCAAATATAGACTTTCGTTTTACTTTGGCACAATACGACAAGACTAGCGCCGGAGAGCTACATATGGATATTGACGGGATGTTTGCCGAGCACCACTCCCGCGTTACCCGCGAAAAAGTAAGTATCACTATCCGTAACTCACGCGCTCGCGGCCTGTGCACCAATAAAGCGCCGGTCGGGTATCTCAACGAGGGAAATATGGAGCATAAGCCTATCGACCCGGTACGTGCTCCCGTTATTGTTAAACTTTTTGAAATGGCAGCTACCGGTGAGTGGAGCTTGGCAGATTTGGCACGTTGGGCCACGCAGCAGGGCTTTACTATGCCGCCAGTGCGCCGCCGCCGAACGCAAGATGAGATTTTAGCAGAAGAGGAAGATGATGTGCGTTTAGAGATTGAAGCTATCTCTCGCATCCCTACCGCTAATGGCATACACAAAATACTGACCAACCGATTTTATACGGGCAAAATACGGGACAATGATGGTGTTTGGATACAAAGCACAAGCCACGAGCCTATCGTCTCTGAGGAATTGTTTAATGAGGCCCAGGAGCGCCTACAGAATAAAAACAAGGCAATCCACTATGTGCAGGTACTCGACCACCTCCTGCGTGGTATTTCGCGCTGTGGGGGCTGTGGGCGTGTGTACACTCCCTACGTCAAGAAAGGCATTATGTATTACGGCTCTCGGTGCAAAGTAGGATGCACAAACTCCCTCAAAAGTTTTAATTTTGACTTCATAGCGGGGAAAGTTGGCGGGTTAATGGCAAACCTCTCTTTTACCGAAGAGGAGCGTGTGGAAATGGATGCACGTAAAAATACCGATATTGCCCTTTTGGATATAAAACGAGTAAATAAGCTGGATGCTGGAGAACGCCGCAAAAAGAAAATCCGCGAGGACTTGGCATATCTCAGTACTAACAGGTTGCAACTCTTGCGGAGCGGCGCATACACGCCAGAGACTCTGGTCGCAGAGGAGGCGGGACTAAATGTTGAACTTAATACCCTCAATGAAGCGGAGGCAGTATCCGATATCTCAATGGCAGAGACAATTAAAGACGTTGAAAAACTTTCCGAACTCCTGGAAAGCGCTGCTGTTGTTTACTCTTTGGCAAAACCACGGGAACAGGAGCGTTTTATCCGTGTTATCTTTTCCGAACTTACCCTAACTGAAAATACGTTGGAATATAAGTGTCGAAAAGGATTTGCGTCGCTCCAGACCCGCTTTACTCCTTCTAGTGACCCCTCCGAGATTCGAACTTTAGGAGTAAAACTTTTGGATTATTTCCAAAAACAGCTCCGCTTGAAGCAATCTCAACTCTTTCATTTCTTGCGTCAGAACAAGTTCGCCATGGTAATCGGCCAGTTCACCTCTATTGGTCACTTCAAAATACTTCTCCGCGCTCTCAATAAATGCCTGGATTGCGGGGTTCTCTCGTAGGGCGACTCTCACGTTGTCTATCTGCCTCCCTTCGTATCGCCGATTGGGGTCGGGTAGGAATAGAATCCTGTCGAATCCTGGAAGACTCTTGGGCGTAATATCGTGATAATTTCCCGCTGGGTTTACCCATACGCTATGAAACTCCGCCTCAATCATCACACCTGCCAATGCCTCCCATATCTGCCAACCGTACTGAATGGTACCGCCTCTCTCTTTGATCATTTTTTCGACGTTCCAATAACACTCGTTTTCTTTCATTCCTTCGATGTGCTCGATATCCAAGTACACAGGAGTACCGCCTAGTACTAATTTTTCGCAGAGTGCGCGTGTATGCGGTGACGTGTCAAGCGCTGTTTTTGATAATGGAATATTTGGCATAAGGTTTTTCAATATTAACTCGGGTGTCTAACAGCGGCCTAGCGTTCGTTGGGCGGAATATCTTCCCAATCTCCTTCAGCGTTTTTTCATCTATTAATGACCTCTGGCGGGAAGCGGGTCCATTTACCTCTCTTGGTGCTTACCATTCTTCTGATGACCATTTGATCTGGTTCCCCCGACTGGGTTGGCTGTACGCTACCACCACTTTTGGCCATCTTTTCCATTTCCTTTATTTTGTCTGAGAGTTCTTTTCCGATAGGACTCTGTGGCTGAGGTGAGGGAGTCTTCCGTTCGCGCCATGTAGGAGCCATGTGTTTATCCCAAAGTCGCGTAACTAAAAAAGAAGTGTCGTGTGGCGGAGAGTGCGCAAATACATAAACTCCTTTGGCCTTGGTCTCTTCTGGAAGGACGGAGTAATGCGCATCGAGTCTGGCGAGGTCCGCTTTCAACTCTTCGCCCGAAACGAAGCTCTGATCATTACGCAAGAACAGCGGCACAAGCAGTTTATGCAAGCGGTCATTTGACGTGAACACCATGCAAAAAGGCAGGTAGTACAGATATGCGACGTCTATCTTGTGACTCGGTCTTCCTCGACCTATCAAGTCCGCGCCGATACCGAACATGAAGACCAGATCGACGCTTAATACGTGTGTTAAGTAGGGCGCAAATTTTCTTATGGAAGGACGGTCCGCCGCGCGCCATCGCGCAAGTATTTCTTCTTGATACTTTAGAGTAACGCCGATGGATGCCAGACCTGCGATGAGAATTTGTTCCTGGTCTGGGTTGTCTATAAACCTGTCGACCATCGCTTTTACTTCTTCCAACGTCTTTGGTTTCGGATGGCCCGCGAATCGTATTTGATAGTGAGTGTATATCTCCTCGAGATCTATGTGGCTCAACGCTTCCCGCCACCGTTTTGCATGGGACCGCTCCAGTTCTAGAAATTTATGATCCCGCCAACGCATCAACGCCTGTTCTTCTGGGGAATCTTCAAAGAAAGCGCCCGTCTGCCCGCCTAATTCGATAAATCTGCCGCCGCCGATGTGCGGCCGCCCGTATTTCATGTCGATTTGCCCTTTCCCCGATAATTCTCCTTCCAACAATGTACGGTGATGCACGTTGGCTTTTGAATTCAAATCCGGCGTTCTGTATGCGAGACTGCCTACGATATCTTCAGGAGTGCGCCCTGATCGTGCCTTCTTTTCTAAGTCGGCGAGCGTTTCAACGAAAAGGAGAGGGGTAACGTTGGTGAGAAAAAACTGGTCAAGCCAGACGGTTTCGTCCGGATTCAGACTCTCGAGCACCGATTTATCAAAAATAATGACTGGTCCCACACACGGCAGTGTACGCGCCTCCGGAGTTTCAGCAACTATTCCACCGTTACCACCCCCTTGGTTATTTTCAGCTTCGATTTGAAGCATCCCATCAGTTCGCGCTTCTCCTCGTTGGAGCCCTCCTTGAGGGTGTACCGTGCATAGGCCTTTGGATCTACGTCCTCATGCTTGGCTTTGGGGTTGGTATGACCAAGCACTCCGCGCTGAAATTTGTTGAAGCGTTTCAGCTCCTCCTCGAACTTCTGTTGCATACCGAGTCGGTTGAAGTCGAGCTGGTCCAAGAGCTTAACCAATTGCTCTGTAAGCTCCTCCTCCCGCAGATACGTGCTCTTGCAGTGGCGATCCTTTGAACGCCCGCAGCCGTAGTATATGTACTTGCTCACTGTGCCGTCCTTGAGCTGTTTGTACTTCTCCTCCGCTGATATCATCGAGCCGCACAGCCCGCACACCATGAGCTTGGTGAAAGCGAACTCGTGGCTCTGCCGCTGGATGTTGTCGCGCTTGAGCTGCTCCTGCACCTTGTCGAATACTTCCTTGGTGACGATTGGCTCATGCTTGCCCTCGTACCAGTTGCCGGAGTTCCTGGGGTACTCGAAGATGCCGTGGTAGAAGGGATTCTGCAGAGCGCGGTAAATGCTCCCGACGGCTATGTTGTGATTGCCCGGGGTCTTGAAGTTCATATCGAACCGCAACCAGTGGTATATTTTCCGGCCCGACCATTTTTCGTAGGCCATTTTCTCGAACATCTGCCGGATGATGGGCGCACGCTCCGTGTCGAGTACCACCTGACATTTTTTGTCCATGTGCTTTTGGTTGAGGTACCCCAGCGGTGCCACTCCGGGCCATAGCCCCATCTCTACGCGCGTCCGCAAACCGCGCTTCACGTTGATGCCGCGATTGTCGTTCTCTAGCTTCGCTTGCCCGCCAAGAATCGTCAGCAAAAACTTCTCGTTCGGATTGTTCCTAAAACTCTGACTGAAGGTGCGTATTTCCACCAGCGCCCCCGCATCCATGAGGTCCACCACCCGCGCCAGGTCACCCGCATTTCTTGCGATACGATCCGGTGCCCAAGTAAGGAGACCGTTGTATTTTCCGGTACGCAGCTCCTCGACGATTTCATTGAAGACCGGCCGCTGTCCGTTCTCCTTCGCAGAGTGCGACTCGCGCTTCATGGCGACGACCTCCAGCCCCTCACGCTCCGCTAGCTGCAGCATTTCCTTGATCTGTGAGTCTATGGAGAGCACCTGCCGCTCCTCCGACTCGCTGCTCTTTCTTGCATAGAGGCAGTAGCGAACTTTTATTGGTAATGCTTTTGGAGCCTGCCTCTTAATGCTCCCGAAACCTGCCCTTATTGCTGTATGTTCCATACAGCTACAAGGGATGACGCAGACCCCTACAGGAGTCCAGCGCGTCTCAGGTGGCCGGAGTTGGTAACTTAAGCTCCCTAATTCTTCAATGAAATGCTAAAATGGGTCTAATGACCCCACTTATTGCCGACAGAAAAATACTCGCGTCGCTAGATTTTAAACCTTATTTTCAGGAGGATAATTTTGTTTTGTATAATGGTGATTCCATTCTTCTTCTGGCTCAACTACCAGAGAATTCGATAGATATGATTTTTGCTGACCCTCCTTACAATCTCTCAAATGGTGGTATGACCGTACACGCAGGACGAATGGTCAGTGTCAACAAAGGGAGTTGGGATAAAAGCAAAGGGTTTGAAGATGACTATGACTTTCATTATCGTTGGCTTGAGGCATGTAAGCGGGTATTAAAGCCGCAGGGGTCACTCTGGGTCTCCGGCACCTACCATTCTATTTACCAATGCGGGCACGCGCTCCAATCGCTCGGGTACCACGTGCTCAATGACATTACGTGGTTCAAGCCTAACGCGTCGCCTAATTTAAGCTGCCGCTTTTTCACTGCCAGCCACGAGACCATTATATGGGCCCGAAAGGATAAAAAAGCAAAACACACTTTCAACTATAACTTGATGAAGGGCGGTGATTGGCCAGAAGATAAATTTAAAAAACCGGGACTTCAAATGCGCTCGGTCTGGTCAATGGGTACCCCAAAGCCAGCTGAGAAAAAATTCGGCAAGCACCCAACACAGAAACCCCTTGACCTGTTGAAGAGAATAGTTCTCTCAAGTACTAATGAAGGAGAAACGGTTCTCGACCCATTTACTGGTAGTTCGACCACCGGTATTGCAGCTGTAATGCATGGCAGAAAATTTGTTGGCTTTGACCTAGAGAAAAACTATTTGGAGCTTTCTAAGAAACGCTTTCTTGACCTGAACAAATAGCATGAAAATTGTTACTCGTGCAGTCGCCATAAAAAATCTGAAAAAGTATATTGGTCAAGATTTGCGCACCTTGGCAGTGCAACACGGCATTACCACATACGAGACAGGCAAACAAAACAAAGGTTGGAAGGGCTTGGTGCTTGAGCGCCTGGCGGGGCTGGAAACTAACGTATCCAAAGCCCCAAACGGTCTGACATATGAATTGAAGTCGGTCAGCTTTCATAACAAGAAGGAAATGCTCGTACCCAAAGAGACGATGGCCATCACGATGATAAACCCAGAGGAACTGAAGGCCCATCCTTTCTTTGAAAGCCATTGTTGGGCTAAGTTGAAGACCATCATCTTTTGTGCGGTCATGTGGCATGGTAAAAATGCCGAACAGGCGGAGCTCATAAAGGTTGCTAGTTTAGACTTCGCTGAGGACGACGAACTGATACGGGAAATAAAAGCGGACTACGACCTCATCAGAGAAAAATTAATTACCCAGGGGTTCGAGGCGCTCACCGGAAAGGATGGTAAGTGGATACAGGCTCGCACCAAAGGCCCTGGTCACGGCTCGGTAAGTCGTGCATTTTATGCACGTACGGGGCTTGTACAGAAAATATTTGAAATAGCGAGTTAAAAATCATGCAAAGAGTCATTCTTGAAAGTCCTTATGCGGGAGATATAGAGAAAAATACTACGTATGCCAAAGAGTGCATGCGGGATTCTGTCAGGAGAGGTGGAGCACCTTTTGCTTCCCACCTGCTTTATACACAGAGCGGCGTTCTTGATGACAGTATTGCAGAAGAGCGAATACTTGGTATTGAGGCTGGTCTTGTCTGGGGCGACGTAGCAGAGAAAACTGTCGTTTACGAAGATCTTGGAATTAGTGCAGGGATGAAACTTGGTATTGAGCGGGCGAAAAAGGCTGGTCGGCTGGTCGAGTATCGCAAAATTCGTTGAAGTCGGTCATCCATAGCCTGGCATGGCCACCTTGGAAATTTGGCAGGAGCGATAAAGTTAAATTCCGCAGTCTACAGAGCGACCGGGAGCACTTTCTTATCTAGAGGAATTTCTATTTTTAATACCTGGTTCTTATTCACGAGAATTATTTTTTCTCCTGAGCGAACGCGAACTGTATCTTCACTTACTTTTATAAGCATCACCCGCAACAGTGGTTTCTTCTTACCGTCAGTGAAGTAGATATCCACGGTCGGCAATTTGGTCCGGCGGAATGAGTAGTTGAGTGCGAAGAAGATGAAGTTAATAAATATCTGTACCGCTATTGCTGAGAACCACCACAAATTTCCTTGGTGAAAGACGCCGATTAGTACGTAAAGCGATATAAGTGCAAATGGCCACCAAGGGATATAGAGGTTAAATACCCGTGCGAATGATTCGAGCAGCCAACTAACGTCCTTGTCTTCGAAAGGTGTAATGCTCGGAAACTTAACCTGATAAATTTCCTCGCCCTTGTATCTATTTGCAATAAACAACAGGGCGCCGACGATCGCCACCGCGACCAAATCCCAGAAGTGATTCGGGAGCCAAAAATTCAGTTTTACCGCCAAGGCGTACGCAAGTAGCCCTACCCAAAAAAGCTCGAGGGAGAAATTCAGACCGGAAAGCTCTGTGTCCCACTTTCGACTGTCAGCGTATGGGCGCTGATCGTTGATAATTTTGCCAAAGAAAACTACAAGGTAGGCAGCCCCCGAAAGGATGAGGGCGGGAGGGATGAGCTGTATAAGGTTATCTGTCAGTTGAGGCATGGTGGTAGCACTATGGGACAAGGCGCCTTCCGCGTCAACATTTACTTTTTCTTCCAATTTTTCGCCTTCAGAATTGAGTATTTACCTCATACCCGGATTTGGTATAAAAGGCCTTATGAGCGAGCCCCATCTCAAACCACACCTCTATTATTCTGATCTCTATGACCGCTACACCGTCGAAATGTGTAGGCGATCGGAGCAATTATTCGACCAAGATGACGATCCACCTCCGGAGGCAAAGGGAGTCAGCAAAAAGGAAGTCGAGGCAGCTAAGGTGTGGGCGAGGAAATGGTATCTACGTCATGAGGCCGGAGAGCGGTACCTCAACAAGGATAAAAGGATTCGTGAGTGGATGGATGCCGACCGAAATCAAGACGATTTGTTGGAGAACGCGCAAGCACCCGAGGGGATCCGCTGCTTAACCTGTCGCAATCTGGTAAAGCCGACGTTTAAAGAATTGTGGTCGGAGCTTGATAAGCCAGACCGCGTTTTGTTTATGTACGACTGTATGAATAAATGCCTGCCACGTCGAGCGTTCTTCTCTGACGGCACAGAGTGGCGGCCAAAGCCGCATCTTTGCCTGCGCTGTGATATTCCACTTGAACAGAAAGACGAAGATGATGGCAAGAAATGGGTAACGACTCGCATGTGTCCCAAGTGCGGACATACAGAAACCAGCGAGTTTGAGTGGTCCCAGAAAAAAGAGGAAGAATTCGACGATAGGTTTGCTGTTGACCGTGATCGTTTCTGCCTGTCGGACGAGGAAGGCCGACAGTATGCGGATGAAAAATATAGTTTGGAGAGGCTCAGCGAGCTCATGAAGGAGTTTAAAGAGGAGGAAAAGGCCCGGGAAGAAAAACTCAAGGCAAATCCAAACGGATTCATACTCGAAGACGTCGGTCGTCGGTGTGCTATTTGCCATAACAGCTCACGAGAAGATGGCAACTGGTTCGACAAGTACGGTATTAAGTGCCTTGTCTGCCAAAAAGCGATAGACGAGGGAGAAATACCCGCTTCGCTTGCAAAAGACGAGGACCGCTTTTATAGCAAATTTGATCTCGAGTACAACTTCAATCTTAGGGCTCCCACGATCAATAAGTGGGTTAGGCACGGCATTCTGAAAGCCCGGACCGTGAGCCGCTATGGTAAGGGTATTCATGTTGAGTTGTTTCTTCTAGAGGACAACAAAGACTTTTTGCCGCCCAAAAAGTTGTTGGAGAGCCGCGGCGTAAGGTACAAAAAAGACGGCAAGAATTGGTTCACTACGCAGAAATGGTATGAGTTTCAAGATCCGTTTAAACATCTGAAAGGCTACAAAATCATGGACTATATGCGCATCGTTCCTCCGGAAGAGATGAAGGCTCGGGAAGAGGAGAAAAAGCGAAAGTGGGAGGAAAAACAGGCTCGTCGGGAGCTGAAAAAGAAACGGCACAAGCCCCAATAATTCTCCAAAGTGCATTGTGTTGGAGACATCGCTTCGCCAACCCTCTTAAGCTATGATGGTCGTGAAGAGTTCGAAGACCTAACTCGCCTCGGCGACACGGTCAAAATCCGCTACAGTGTTTATGCTTTCATACCCAAAACTGGTTTCTAAACCGTTCGGTCAATTCGTGCGCGTCTGCGTGCGACAATACGCCAAGATACGAGTGTATACTGCCCTCAAAAGCGGCTTCGCTAATCGCGCCGTTCCGGTACAATGCGCTACGTTCTGCCATTTTCCTAAACATCCTCTTTTTCGTCCTCGTTCGCAGAGCCATGTGGTGAGGAAGAACTACATATCCGAGAAAGTCCGCGCCCTGCCGATACTTTCGTACAGTTACTTTTTTCGGATGCAATTCCAGTTTCAATTTTTCCCTAAGAAAATCCTGTATGGGTGGCAACAAATTTTCCAAGTAGTTTTTATCACTCGAAACGACAACAAAATCATCGGTATAGCGAGCGTACCTTTTTACCCGCAGCGCGTGTTTTATAAAGTGATCAAGCTCGCCCATGTAGATATTCGCAAACATCTGCGAGGTGAGGTTGCCGATGGGAATGCCTTTGCCCTCGGTCGTCGAGTAGCTCCCCACGATTTTTGTCAGAAGCTCGAACGCGTCATCGTCCCGGATTCTCCGCTTCAGGATGCCGAGCAAAATTTGATGATCAACGGAGTCAAAAAACTTTCTCACGTCGCATTTCAATACCCAGCATTCCTTTGCCCCGTTTTCGCTCTCGGCTCTAAGCATATCTCTTACGCTCTCAACGCCTTTATGCGTGCCCTTGCCGATTCGGCAGGAGAACGAGGTCGGAATAAAGGTGGGTTCAAAAATAGGATTCAGCACTTTGAAAATCGCATGGTGCAAAACCCTGTCGCGCACTGTTGCCTTGTGTATCCTGCGGCGCTTAGGGTCGTGAATCCAAAATCCGTAATACGGGCCATGCCGGTAGGTTTTGTTTTTCAGATCGCGACGCAGCTTAAAAATATGCCGCTCGACGCTTTGTTCAAACTCGGCCACATCCGGCTTATTGCGCTTATCGCGTTTGAAAATCTCCCATGCCGCAAAGAGGTTCTCTGCGGAAATTATTAACGGATATAAATCTTTGTAAATCTTCATATGAGTGAACTCGATATACCGATCTTTAAGAAATCGTACGACCTCTACCGCGTGTTTTACAGTTACCGTCTCGACGTAGCGAAGCAGGACAGATATACGCTGTGGCAAAAATGTGAGGACGGCCTACTTTTTGTCATCGAGTATATCCTTCTCGCCAGTCAAAGCAGCACGAAAGATAAACTGCCGATTCTTGAACGAGCTAGTGTGCGCCTTAACCTATTGCGCGTATTTGTTCGACTGATGAAAGACGTAAAGGCAATAGACGACAAGAAGTACCTCGTCATCGAGCAGGGGCTTGATGAAATTGGTAGCCAGCTCGGCGGGTGGATACGTTCCACCAAAGAACGCTGACAGGAATGCCCGCACTAATTAGCGCGGGCATTCGAGATGAGGAGATGACTGCCGGGCGGACGCCAACCCGAGGTTGTCGTTGCGGTTGTCGTCCCAGTTGTTGTTGACGTTGAGACCCTTGGCGTCGAAGTTGCCGACGTTGACGCGATTGCCGTCCGAGTCAAGATATTTGTCCGCTCCCGTCCATGACCCGCTCGTACGCGGCACCGGACCTCGAGGTTTACTGCTGGATGCGCCAATGCTTATATCCTCTCGATCCTGAATTTTATGCGGGAGCAGTCCTCTTGCGAGAACACCTCCGCGAGGAGCGAACAAGAAGTACATCATCCTCAACCGCGCTCTGCCGGGAACCCTGCTTGCCCGCAGGCAAACAAGAGCCCTCCGGCACTCTGGCGAATCTCAAAGGCGAGACATCCCGCGAGGTTGAACCGTAACCCAACCTACATTAGCAAGATACATAAATCCTAGCATATATATAAAAGAAAGAACCTCCGGCAAACTTCTCCTGTTATTCACAGAAAAAATTTGCGCGGAGGTTCAAGAAGACAAGAGGGCAAGCCCTCAAGTTTCAAGGTTACTTCCGGGCGGACGCCAACCCGAGGCCGTCGCCGCGGCCGCCGCCCCAGTCGTTGCCGACGCTGAGACCCCCGGCGCCGAAGACGCCGACGCCGACGCGACTGCCGTCCGAGCCAAGACTGGAAGTGCGGACGTAAATCCGCTCGAACAGTCGGACGCCACGAACCTCGAAGTAGGTCGTGATGAACCAGCTCATCTCGGCCGCGTTCGGGATGCGTTCGACTCCGGAGATGAGCTTTTGCTGCTCATTCCAGTTCTTGCTCGTCGACTTGGGAACGATGTCCTTGCGGATGGCGAGCCAGCCGAAGATCGTCTTGTCGTCTCGAGAGAACTTCTCTGCGTCCTTCTCGTACCAGCCGCCTTCCTTCGAGTAGAAGTGGGCGTTCTGGAGGGAGCGGACGTCGAGCAGTGACATCGCGGTCGGCGGAGCGGCCATCACGGCGTAACCGTTGTCGCGGCACCAGCGCAGCGTGTCTTCCGGCGGAACAGTGTTCGCCAGCGACTCGATCTGCTCGGGGCTATAGACGACACCGCGTGCTTTTGCAATTTCCTCGGGCGTGATGAAGTCGTCGCCGAGAATCTGCTTGGCCAGCGTGTAGTCTGGATCTTTCGCCGAGAAGCGACGAATGCCTTCGATGACATGCGCCTGGAATTCGCCACCGCGCTTGAAAAGCCGTTGAAGGCCTTCCCGGTCGAGGCCGAGTTCACGAAGGGCCTTGCGCCCTCCATCATCCACGAAACGCTTGTACTGGGTACGTTGTTCAGACGTGATTGACCGTGCGGTCGTCATCGTCATTCTCCTATGCCCTACGCTTGGGCGAGCGGCCGCCTCCTGATTGAGGCGAGCTTGCTATGGCCGATATCTCAGCCGCAAAAAGCTCGCCTCATAAGTAACCTTGTATTGAAAAGAACCTGCTAAAACCGTATCACGTTTAGGGCTTGCCGTCAATGATAACTGGAAATATAAAAATAAAGAGCCTCCGCATATTTCCTGTCCTGTTAGGGGCAAAAAATTTGCGGAGGCTCAAGGGTTCAAGAAGCCGAAGCTTCAAAGTTCAAGGTTACTTCCGGGCGGACGCCAACCCGAGGCTGACGTAGCGGAGGCCGCCCCAGTAGCCGTAGACGAAGAGACCCCCGGCGTCGAAGAGGCCGACGCCGACGCGAGGGCCGTCCGAGACAAGATCCGAGCAACGCACCCAGACCTTCTCGAACAGACGCTCGTTGGTCGCCTTGTAGTGGCCGATGATGGTGTAGACCATCACCTGCGCCTTGGGCGTCTCGTCGTCCTTGCCGAGCAGGGCTTGCTGGTCGTTCCACGTCTTGTTGGTGGAGTTCTCAACCGGAGTCTTGCGGATCAGGTGCCAGCCGATCTCGCCGCGATCCTTCGCGAAGGCTTCCTTGTTGTACCAGTCCTGATTGTAGAAGGCCTGCCACAACTCGCCTTTGACTTTGGCCCTGATGTCGAGAATGGACATCGGGAACACGGCGACGAGAACGTGCGTGGCCTTGCAGGCCTCGAGCGTCTCTTCGCTGAACGGCACTTCGCCGAGCGCGGCAAGCTGTGCCTTCGACGGGTTAACGCCGAAGTGCTTGATCGCGTCTTCGATGCCGAACATGTTCGTGCCCATGATCTCCCGCGCCTTCTTCTGCGGGGTCGACGGCTCGAAGCCGCCGTTTTTCGCGAAGGTCGCGAGCTGGGTCAGGAACGCCGGTTCGCTGTTGATGCGATTGGCGACATCGCTGGCATCGTCGCCGAGGGCGACGAAGAAACGCTGCGATGCGGCATTGATGATGCCGTGCGGGGTGTCGGTATGGTTCATGACTTCCTCCTGCCGTTAGCCCTCATTCGGGCGACTGGCGTTGGGAACCCGCAATCGCTGCGGAGCGGCTGCCTCTGATGAGACGAGCTTTCTAGGGCCAAAAAAGCCCCACAAAGCTCGTCTCATATAACCTTGAATTGCCAAGGAACTTACTTCTACATCCTATCATACTTATACCAATTCGTCAAGGCCTACGAATGCCTCAAAAACCCTTTGTTGGTAAGCCCCTTCGCAACCCTCCAAAGCTAAGCTAGGGTGTGGCACAGTGGCCTTTTTGGGGCTATCATGGTCTTGTACAACTGAATAGAAGAAGTAGCCTAACCCCATCAGGAATCGCTTGCTGGGCATGGCGAAGGCAGCCGCTACAGTGCAAAAAACTCCTCGTCCGGAGTCACTGTAGCGGTCGTATCTGGAAACGGATATGGGCTTGGCCGAAAGGCTGGGTCGCGACGGGCGGGGAGCTTTTTGCATCCTGCTCATTATTAGAAAACCGCTACAGTAATATGGAAACACAAGAAAGTGCCCCGCAGAAAAAAGGAACGAGCAGGGGCGTAAAAATATTTCTCTGGGTTCTTTGTATAGGCATTGCCCTTTCAATCTTGGCCGCATCCGGTAACAGTGGCAGCAGTTCCAATTCTCCCGCGACGGCGACACCGAACGTGCCAACAACCGACCCCATCACCGCCGCATGCCAAGCGTCCACCACTCCGCAAACCATCAGCTATAAGGAGCTCGAGAAAGATCCCAACTCCTTCCAAGGACAGACCACTACCTTTACCGGGCAGATATTGCAGATACAAGAATCCGATGGAACAGGTGCGATGCGTCTTGCCGTCGACCAAGACGCTTACGGCAATTGGAATTTCGCCGACGCCGTTCTCGTACAATATGACGGCCATACTCCCGCAGTCCAAGATGATGTCGTGACCGTCAGCGGCGTCATGGAAGGCACGCAGACCTACACTTCCGAAGCGAATTATCAAATCACAGTGCCTCTCATGTACGCGTGCTCTATTAAAGAGCGCTAATATCTATACAACTGCCGCCGTGCGTCCTCGTGATAAACCTGCGCCGAGTGCCGTTGCGACTGTTTTTGCCACGCATTCGCTTTGGCCCAAAACGGGGACATTCCTTCCCGAAGCAGTTTTTGCTCAAATTCCTCAAGGTCGGGATCGAGTTCTTTTTGCAATTGGTAAGGTTTCATAGACTCTCTGACATCTTGCAGCATCACCGCCGCCGCGTGTTCGCTGCGCGACAATTCCTGCTTTTTGATTATCGCGCGATCCGCTTCCGCCTCGTTCGCGGGTCCTTGCTGCGGAGGCTGTAGCGCTTTGCTCGGAATGATTATGCGGGTGGCGATGCGGTCACGGATTTCGGAATATGCGAACCACATCCCCATCAAGCTGTCGCCAGTGTGTCCGTCGGGGAAAGCCCTGAGTTCGTTGACGAACTGCGTTACCAAACGGCGAGTGCGCGGGTCCTTCGAGTTGAAAGGGAGGATTACTTTGTGTTGCTCGAAGAGGATGGCGAGTGCCGTGACGCCGATGGCCGGATCGAATTTCTCTTTGCCTGTCTTGAAACTCGTCACGGGAACCCCTATTTCTTTCAGCTGGTCGTACATGAGTTCCTGCATGCCATTGGTTTCCACGCGCACGGCTGCGAGATTAATCCCGATCCCGCCAACCAAGTTTCTGGTCTCATTGGGAGAGAAGTGGCCGCGATGTATTTGCCGAAGCACATAGTCGCCGACATTAATGCCGAGCGCTTTGTTGCCGTAGCGCACGCGGTCGAGGATGACGAAGGCCGTGTCGTCGGCCCACGCTTCCACCGATGCCGCGAGATCCAGGCCGCCCGCTGAGAACTCGCTCTCGAATTCGATCCGCTCATCGTCTTGGAGAACTAAGTCTTTGCCTTTGGCAAGCGCGATTTCAATGTCTTTCTCCGAGAACTTCTGGTTGGGTCGTATGGTAGGGTCGCACATGTACATGCGTGCAAAAGAGAAGGGGTCGGAAACCCGTTTGAGATACAAGTCCTCATAAGGGAAGCGCTGGGGCCACAATACTTCAACGCCCCGGTCCATCTCCGCGCGGTGCTCCTCGCGGAACACCATCGACTTGGTGATCCGCTCCTCCGGCGTAAGAGATTCGTCGAGATGTATGCTAGTCCATTGATCCCACAGGTCGCGGCGAACTGATTCGTGCTGAATGGCCGACAGGCGTTTCTTCACTTGGAACTGAGGGTCACGCAGTAGTTCACTCATCAAGTCGTCCTCGTGCCACGGCGTGCCGATGACAATGACGCGACCGCCCGGCACCAAGACTGGCAGAAGCGAATTGCGGAAATATTCTTTTACTTTCCGACGCTGATCTTCAGTCGCAGAATTTTCTTGAGTGCAGACATCGTCGACGATGAGAAGGTCGCAGCGGCGCGAGAGCACGGGACCGAATAATCCGACTGCTTCGATGGTCGCATCGCGCATGGCAACGGCATCACGCTCAATGGTTATGGAATCTGCCGACCAGTTCTCATCGCGGTTCTGTCGCGCCCTTTTGCGGGGAGTGACGCCTACGCGCCCGCCGTCCACTATCTTCGCCCACGCGCGATACCGTGGATTGCGCTCAACGACGTCGATGATGGCGCCGAGAGACTTCCGCGAAAGCTCGCCAGTACTGGAGACAAGAAGAATGCGTATGTCATGGTCGAGCGCCATCGCCCAAGCAGGAAGGGCTATGGCGAGGTGGTTCGTCTTGCCGTGGCCACGAGAGATTGCGATCGCAAGATTTTTCAGGTACGGGTTGGAGAGATATCCGTCCATCTCGTCATGGAAACCCGCGTTCTCCTGGTCGAACGTCATGATCTCCGAAGTGAAGACCGGCAGGTTCTCGGCGGCGAGCCCGCAAAATGCGAGCACCTCCTCGTACCGTTTGCGTTTCTGTGCGCTGAGTCTAGCCATGGCTATTTTTCCGATTAGGTTTGTTGAGACGCGGTTTGAGCATGTCGCGGGTCTTGGGCTTGAGCGTTGCGAATATCTCTAAAATGCTCTCGCTTTCAGTTCCTTGCGAAATGGCGATGGCAGCCTGCTTAAGTTGTTCGGCGTACGCGGGGTGACGGTGGCTCAGCCAAAACTTGGTATAGTCCCGGTCTTGATCTTTCACGCCGTTGACGATGGTGGAATCCGCCACGTCGTTTACGATGTCGATGGCTTCCTGCATGGCTTCGTCCGCAACCTTGGCGAACTTGTGGTCCTGCTGCCGCCAGCGATAATACTTGCTCTTGCTGATACCTGTTTTGCGACAAGCAGGCAATACCATGTGATTGGTGCGCAATGCTTCGAGAAAACGCTTCTTGTCGTTTGCGATACTCATAATATTTTTTTGGGAGCCACGCCGCTCAGTTTGGACAATCTCGCCAAAATAACGGCGACGTAGGTCGGACTTTTCTCCATCATGAAACAGCGGCGTTGCATTTTGAATGCTGCCGCGCCCGTGGATCCGCTGCCCCCAAAGGGCTCAATTATCAGGCTGCCACGCTTGCTAAGAACCTTGATATACGGAATTAATATCTCGACCGGTTTAGTTCCGAATATCACACTCTGACCGGAATTCTTTTCATCGGACGCGACGTGGCGGACGAAATCGCTCGGGCAGATTTTTTTGCCTTTCTCGTACGACTCCCAGTGCGGTTTGCCAGAGGTCATGAATAGCGCGGCTTCGTACTCGTTTTGAAGCAGCTCGTCAGCTTCCGGCTCCGCGTTGAGCGTCACATCGCCGGAGGTTCCGACGTAGGCGATATCAAATTTGTTAAAAAATTTGTACTTCGCGGCAAAGCCCTGCACCCGATTCGGGACGTGCCAAATTATTGTTCCTCGGTAACGCCAATACTTTTCCATTTCGTTCCATAACAAGCGCAAATTCTTCGGATGCTCGTAGGCGATGATGCTGAAGTCCGGCTTGGCGACTTTGGCAATGTTGGCGGTCCACCGGGCGACGAAATCGTCCGGGAGGCTATCGGTGCCGAGATACTTGCGATCGCGCTTGTAGCCGAATCCCTCCGTACTCTTATGGCGTTTTTTGCCCCGAGTGTAATCGAGCACATAGGGTTCGTCAGTAAGACACATATCGGCTTTCTCGCCGGCCATGAGGGCGAGGACGTCTTCTTCGTTCATTGAGTCGCCGCATCGAACTCTCAGCAGGTCGCCGATCTCGAACATGTCTCCGGGCTTGATATCGACTTCCGATATCCCGAGCTTCTTCAATTCCTTTTCGAGTTCAAAAATTTCCGGATTCTCGTCGGCCGGAAAGATGTCGTCCAATTCTTCGCTGGTAAAACCCACATCGCCTAGCAAAGAGGTATCGTACTCAGCGAGCAAATCCAAATTCCAGTCGCCGACATTTTTATTCAAACGTAAAATTATTTCAGCTTCCTTCGCCGGATCCGTCACATTGATGTAAACGACCGGAATTTCCGTCACTCCCATTTCCTTAAGAATTTCGAATCTAAAATTTCCTCCCAGAATGACCCCTTCGCGTCCTTCGGCGTTGTTGCACAAGAGAGGGTCTATTACCCCGTGGCGCTCCATGCTCTCGCGCAGTTGCTGCCGGGCTTCCTTCGACCATGTGCGGGGATTTTTCTCCGGATGCCGGAGGGAGTCGAGAGAGACGTAGGTGATTTTTAACTTGCTCTTGGCGTCGGGGGATATAGGGGTCATATACCCTATAGGGTTCGAGAAAGCCAAAATGCGACATTGTCAAAACGCCCTGAATTATTCAGGGCGTTTCTATGATCCAGCCGAAATCTTATATGATGAAAGCCGGCTTCTCTATGCCGCGCTCTTCGCAGTAGGCACGCACTCTTGCCATCCCCCGATTCATGGCTTTATTCTCTGTCCGAGACAGTTTCTTGTCGTCCATATACTTCGTGACCGCTGCGTGCTCCTTTGGCGATAGAAGGGTCAGCAATCCAGCGATAAACTTTTTTTCTGCCCCAAATATAATTTCTTTGTCTGCTTTCGGATCGGGCGTGAGCTCTGCCAGCGTTATTTTTTTATCCCCATTTTCATTTCGCCCAATCGGCTCGTCCAATGAGTCATTTCGGTTTTCGTCTTCTACGAGCCATCCAACATGATAGGACAGCCATGTACGGAATGCCGGAGCATAGGGTTCAAATTCTCCCTTGTGCTTTTTGTTGAATTTTACTCTGAATCTTTCAATCGGCGCGGTCAGGATATACGCAGCTATCAATTCAGAGGTCACCGTTTCCTCAGGCTCCCTTTTTACAATGTTCTCCACCAGCCGTTCACTCCCGCGCCAGACGGTGCCGAGCAGCAAAGCGAACGTGCCCTTGTAGTCGTTCGTGACGCGCCACTCCAATATCGAGGGAATGCGAAGAACCATAAGCATGGAGCCTAGCTCCTCGAGAGAAGCTGTTTCTTTTCGGTCGGACGATCTCTTGCTCAAGACAGCATTCGTCCTAGAAGAAAGTCCGCTGAGAGCCCTCGCGGCATCCTCAGGGTACGCCGGAACGCCACGCCAAAAAATATCGCCGGTCTCGAAATCCTGCTCGCATTTTTCAAGATAATCTTTAGGCAACCCTATGGTCGCGAGGTGCTTATAGGCAGCTAGTTTTGCGTTGTGCTCACCTAATTCAATCTGCCCAGTCATACGCTAATTATACCGCGCTAAACCTCTTTTTATTACCCGTTGAGCGACGAAAGGCCGGGACACTTTTGCCGGAACACATTTCAATCCCATGCATCCTAGCCCATCCCACTGACTACGAAAGGCTGAGCAAAAACGAACGGTCAAATTCTCATTTTTTTCAGTTTTTTCGATTTACTCAAAACTGCCCCGCGACTCAGGTGCCTTCGCACGACAGCCAAAAGTGCGCTAAAATGGCTTGCTGGGACTTGCCTGGGCGGCACTTAACTCAGGTGTCCCGCTCGTAGTCTTTTTTATCGGGCCTATGCCAAGCCCTTATTCTTAGCCGTTTTTACACAGCACTTTTTTGAAAAATCTAGAGGAGGGCGCATGGATTCGAACTTTTGCTTCTTCTTAATGACCATTATATAAAAATCCCCCGAGCCAGTGCGGCTCGGGGAATATCTTTTTTACCCATCATATCCGCTCGCACCGCTCATGAAGCAGCGCGATAACGAAAGTAGGCGCGGGCAATTTTTGCGCGTGAGCCAGCGATAAGGGCGCTGTTCTCCTCGTTTCGTCCCTTCCGTATGCGGATACTCTGCTGAAGGCCCTGCTTGGTCAATCGGTTGGTGCTCAACTGTCCGGCAACAACCGAAAGCGGTTCCTTCGTTATGAGTGAAAGGAATGCCGCCGCATCACCATCCTCCAAGGAGAAGATGATGCGGGCAAGCAGTCGGATACGCTTGATGCTGTATCCGAGGAGCGGCGGGAACGCCCTTGCGAGGGCGACCCCATCCACTCCGAACCTGCTCAACTTGCGTCCATATCGTAGTTTGGCGTTCACGAACTCCTCGGAGAACAGTTTTGGCGTCTGTTTCTCCCATATTTCGATGGTCTTGTCGCTGAACCCCAAATCCATGAGGTGTTGGCGACGCGTCTGGTATGTGCTCACGATGCTCTCCTCAAAGATCAAAGGCTGGGAAGAACTATACCATAGAATTAAGGATATACAAAATTGTCCAGGAATATCCATCCGCGTATAAATCTCGTATCTCATGGATAACTGGGCGGCCTTTTTTGAGGTCTTGAGGATTCGAACCAAGAACCCAAAAACATAAAGACTATATTTTAAGCCAGATGGCGTAGCGACTATGCCGACGGTTCGGATGACTACGCCTCCGCTCGTAGTCTTTTTTATCGGGCCTATGTTAAGACCTTATTCTTAGGCGTTTTTACGCAGTACTTTTTTGAAAAAGCTAGAGGAGGGCGCAGGGATTCGAACTTTTATGAGGTGGAAATATGCGCTTCAGGATAATCTCGATGTGCAATTCTATACCTCTTCCAATTATGCTGCGCTCGTTTTTCTTCCGGTATGCGCCATATTACATATGGTTCTTTGAGTTCCAGACTCATAATGAACACGAGCACCTCCTCGCATAGGCCAGAGAGGTTTACCCACGCAATATCAAGCATCTTCTCGGCGTTACTTGACAGAATGGGCATAGATGGTGTATAATTGGCACCGGCTGAGAGGACCGGTTGACCGGCCTCAAGACAGCTCATTGAAGTCCCCTCATCTATCAGGTGAGGCGAATCCCGACTAACAGTCGGAAGGAGATCGTCATGAAATACGCGAATCTCGACCTCGGGACCATCGAGGCGGTGTTCAACAAGCTCGGCGGCATCGAAGGGGCACAAGCTTTCCTTCGCGGACAAACGCTGCCAGGCTTCGAATGCAACGAGCACGGTCACATCGTCATCACGGTGACCGGCCTCGACCTCACGGGCGAGCAGCAAATCGTGCGTCTCGTTGACGCCGAGTATCGCGTAAGCGATTACGCGAAGTCCTGCCTCAAGAGCACGAAGGGCGATGGCTACGACAAAAACCATCGCCTCGCCCCCGGACAGGAGTACAAGATCGCACTCATGCCGGGCAAGGAAATCGAGCGTGACTCCGACCGTACGACCAAGAACCTGCGTAAGCGGGGCATCAAGAAGTACGGCTACAGCAAGCCGCTCGCCGGCATCATCCCGCGCATCCGCGAAACCGTCTCGGACAAACAGATGGAAGACATGGGGTTCTGGTACATCGCCGGACTCCATGACCCCATCAAGGTTTCCGGCGGCGATCCGAGCGTCCTCTACGCGTACCGCTACGGCGAGGGCCGGTGGCTCAGTGCGCATTGGGGCGAGCCCGTCGACCAGTGGGATGGCCACGGGGCGCTTGCGTTCCTCGTTCCCGCAAGTAGCTCTTAGGCCTCGGCCTTTAGCTCTTGCACTCGGGCACTATGCCCTTGGTTCTCCGCCATCCCGGCTTTCGGGGCGGCAGCATGGATGGCATCCCGCACATTTCCGACGGCGATCCGAACGTCCTCAACGCGAACCGCAACGACGAGGGCCGGTGGCTCAATGCGAATTGGGACAAGCCCGACAACCAGTGGAATGACAACGGGGCGCTTGCGTTCCTCGTTCCCGCAACTCTCTTCATTTCTCCTCTGCTTTAGCGGGGGAGTTTTGTTTTTGCAGTTGTCCCTGCCAGCCTCCGAGCATCTTACCTACGGCGTCTACTTTTGTAGAGAGTGCGATGTACTTTTTATCCGCCAAGGAGCCACTTTCCCACAAAATCATAAGCAAGACCTTGAGGGTATCGAGCTTGCGCGTAGCAAGGCGCACCCAAGGAGTTTTTTCACCGCGTGGCAGGAACGCTGCGCTTGACGCAGCTTCTATGATGTCGATAAAGAGGGTGTCTATCTTTTCGCCGACGGTGTATCGGTGGAGTTTCGGAAGGGTAGAATAGTAGTCATGCCAGAGCAGATAGAACTCTTTGATATGCTCCAAAATGGGCAAAAGCCGTGGGGGGGAGGGTCGCTTCAAGGCGGTTTTTGCTCATACGTATGACGATATCATCTCGGTAGAAAATTTGCTCGATGCATGGAAAGAGTTCCGTCGCGGCAAGCGAGGAAAGGATGATGTGCAGAAATTTCAAGCGGATCTGATGCACAATATCCTCTCGCTTCGCAGGGAATTGAAAGACAAAACCTACCGGCATGGCGGCTATCGACACTTTCGGATCAGCGACCCCAAGCCTCGAGATATTCACAAAGCAAGCGTCCGCGACCGGCTGCTACATCACGCCCTGTACCGAAAGCTGTATCCATTTTTTGATAGAGTATTTATCGCCCATTCATATTCCTGTCGTCTTGATATGGGAACGCATCGAGCCATGCAAGCATTCAAAGTCTATGCTCGCAAGGCAAGCCTCAATCACACACAAACACTCTGGATTCTGAAGTGCGACATCAGGAAGTTTTTTGCATCCGTTGATCAGCAGGTACTGCACACTATTTTACAAGAGAGAATTGCCGACCCCGATGTGCTCGGACTCGTCGAGTGCGTCGTCGGAAGTTTTCATAGCACTGCGCCTAACAAAGGCCTTCCGCTCGGCAACCTCACGAGCCAGCTGTTGGTCAACGTCTACATGAACGAGTTTGACCAATTCGCAAAGCACAAGCTGAAGGCGAGATATTATGTCCGCTATGCTGATGACTTTGCGTTCATGAGTCGAGACAGAAAATGGCTCATGGGTTTATTGCCGGAGATTGAAACGTATCTGCGGGAGCGGCTGTGTCTTATAATGCATCCGGATAAAATATGTTTGCAGACATTTTCGTCAGGAGTCGACTTTCTCGGCTGGGTGCATTTCCCGGATCACAGAGTACTCCGAACGACCACGAAGCGTCGGATGCTGCGACGAGTGAAAGGGCTGGAGAAAGACAGCGCAACCGTACAGTCATACCTCGGCATGCTCTCGCATGGTGATACTCACAAGCTTTCAAACGCCGTTGAGGCGGTATCGTTGCCACGAGCGGGCTAATCCCAAAATAGGCATTTTTAGGCATTTGGATCAGCGAAATTCGTGCCTTTTCTACCTCAGCGGTGTTATACCTATTCCGCCCCTGACACTGCTTGGTAAAATGCCAAATGAGACACGCAAATGAGACACCCCTGCAGTGTCTCATTTGTCTCATTTCTCAAAAAAGGTAGACCTATGCTGAGACCTCAGCGCGGTCGCTAAAAATCGGCTAGAATACCCTTACGGTGATTGGCTACCGAGTTCGAAACGCCAAGACACCGCCTCCGCGTTCG
>CAVVLG010000006.1:0-12459 GCA_963749085.1 Candidatus Adlerbacteria bacterium
CGTTTCGTCCCTTCCGTATGCGGATACTTCTGCTGAAGGACCTCTTCGTCGATCGGTTGGTGCTTGACTTTACAGCAACAACCAAAAGCAGTTCCTTCGTTATGAGTGAAGGAATGCCGCCGCATCACCATCCTCCAAGGAGAAGATGATGCGGGCAAGCAGTCGGATACGCTTGATGCTGTATCCGAGGAGCGGCGGGAACGCCCTTGCGAGGGCGACCCCATCCACTCCGAACCTGCTCAACTTGCGTCCATATCGTAGTTTGGCGTTCACGAACTCCTCGGAGAACAGTTTTGGCGTCTGTTTCTCCCATATTTCGATGGTCTTGTCGCTGAACCCCAAATCCATGAGGTGTTGGCGACGCGTCTGGTATGTGCTCACGATGCTCTCCTCAAAGATCAAAGGCTGGGAAGAACTATACCATAGAATTAAGGATATACAAAATTGTCCAGGAATATCCATCCGCGTATAAATCTCGTATCTCATGGATAACTGGGCGGCCTTTTTTGAGGTCTTGAGGATTCGAACCAAGAACCCAAAAACATAAAGACTATATTTTAAGCCAGATGGCGTAGCGACTATGCCGACGGTTCGGATGACTACGCCTCCGCTCGTAGTCTTTTTTATCGGGCCTATGTTAAGACCTTATTCTTAGGCGTTTTTACGCAGTACTTTTTTGAAAAAGCTAGAGGAGGGCGCAGGGATTCGAACTTTTATGAGGTGGAAATATGCGCTTCAGGATAATCTCGATGTGCAATTCTATACCTCTTCCAATTATGCTGCGCTCGTTTTTCTTCCGGTATGCGCCATATTACATATGGTTCTTTGAGTTCCAGACTCATAATGAACACGAGCACCTCCTCGCATAGGCCAGAGAGGTTTACCCACGCAATATCAAGCATCTTCTCGGCGTTACTTGACAGAATGGGCATAGATGGTGTATAATTGGCACCGGCTGAGAGGACCGGTTGACCGGCCTCAAGACAGCTCATTGAAGTCCCCTCATCTATCAGGTGAGGCGAATCCCGACTAACAGTCGGAAGGAGATCGTCATGAAATACGCGAATCTCGACCTCGGGACCATCGAGGCGGTGTTCAACAAGCTCGGCGGCATCGAAGGGGCACAAGCTTTCCTTCGCGGACAAACGCTGCCAGGCTTCGAATGCAACGAGCACGGTCACATCGTCATCACGGTGACCGGCCTCGACCTCACGGGCGAGCAGCAAATCGTGCGTCTCGTTGACGCCGAGTATCGCGTAAGCGATTACGCGAAGTCCTGCCTCAAGAGCACGAAGGGCGATGGCTACGACAAAAACCATCGCCTCGCCCCCGGACAGGAGTACAAGATCGCACTCATGCCGGGCAAGGAAATCGAGCGTGACTCCGACCGTACGACCAAGAACCTGCGTAAGCGGGGCATCAAGAAGTACGGCTACAGCAAGCCGCTCGCCGGCATCATCCCGCGCATCCGCGAAACCGTCTCGGACAAACAGATGGAAGACATGGGGTTCTGGTACATCGCCGGACTCCATGACCCCATCAAGGTTTCCGGCGGCGATCCGAGCGTCCTCTACGCGTACCGCTACGGCGAGGGCCGGTGGCTCAGTGCGCATTGGGGCGAGCCCGTCGACCAGTGGGATGGCCACGGGGCGCTTGCGTTCCTCGTTCCCGCAAGTAGCTCTTAGGCCTCGGCCTTTAGCTCTTGCACTCGGGCACTATGCCCTTGGTTCTCCGCCATCCCGGCTTTCGGGGCGGCAGCATGGATGGCATCCCGCACATTTCCGACGGCGATCCGAACGTCCTCAACGCGAACCGCAACGACGAGGGCCGGTGGCTCAATGCGAATTGGGACAAGCCCGACAACCAGTGGAATGACAACGGGGCGCTTGCGTTCCTCGTTCCCGCAACTCTCTTCATTTCTCCTCTGCTTTAGCGGGGGAGTTTTGTTTTTGCAGTTGTCCCTGCCAGCCTCCGAGCATCTTACCTACGGCGTCTACTTTTGTAGAGAGTGCGATGTACTTTTTATCCGCCAAGGAGCCACTTTCCCACAAAATCATAAGCAAGACCTTGAGGGTATCGAGCTTGCGCGTAGCAAGGCGCACCCAAGGAGTTTTTTCACCGCGTGGCAGGAACGCTGCGCTTGACGCAGCTTCTATGATGTCGATAAAGAGGGTGTCTATCTTTTCGCCGACGGTGTATCGGTGGAGTTTCGGAAGGGTAGAATAGTAGTCATGCCAGAGCAGATAGAACTCTTTGATATGCTCCAAAATGGGCAAAAGCCGTGGGGGGGAGGGTCGCTTCAAGGCGGTTTTTGCTCATACGTATGACGATATCATCTCGGTAGAAAATTTGCTCGATGCATGGAAAGAGTTCCGTCGCGGCAAGCGAGGAAAGGATGATGTGCAGAAATTTCAAGCGGATCTGATGCACAATATCCTCTCGCTTCGCAGGGAATTGAAAGACAAAACCTACCGGCATGGCGGCTATCGACACTTTCGGATCAGCGACCCCAAGCCTCGAGATATTCACAAAGCAAGCGTCCGCGACCGGCTGCTACATCACGCCCTGTACCGAAAGCTGTATCCATTTTTTGATAGAGTATTTATCGCCCATTCATATTCCTGTCGTCTTGATATGGGAACGCATCGAGCCATGCAAGCATTCAAAGTCTATGCTCGCAAGGCAAGCCTCAATCACACACAAACACTCTGGATTCTGAAGTGCGACATCAGGAAGTTTTTTGCATCCGTTGATCAGCAGGTACTGCACACTATTTTACAAGAGAGAATTGCCGACCCCGATGTGCTCGGACTCGTCGAGTGCGTCGTCGGAAGTTTTCATAGCACTGCGCCTAACAAAGGCCTTCCGCTCGGCAACCTCACGAGCCAGCTGTTGGTCAACGTCTACATGAACGAGTTTGACCAATTCGCAAAGCACAAGCTGAAGGCGAGATATTATGTCCGCTATGCTGATGACTTTGCGTTCATGAGTCGAGACAGAAAATGGCTCATGGGTTTATTGCCGGAGATTGAAACGTATCTGCGGGAGCGGCTGTGTCTTATAATGCATCCGGATAAAATATGTTTGCAGACATTTTCGTCAGGAGTCGACTTTCTCGGCTGGGTGCATTTCCCGGATCACAGAGTACTCCGAACGACCACGAAGCGTCGGATGCTGCGACGAGTGAAAGGGCTGGAGAAAGACAGCGCAACCGTACAGTCATACCTCGGCATGCTCTCGCATGGTGATACTCACAAGCTTTCAAACGCCGTTGAGGCGGTATCGTTGCCACGAGCGGGCTAATCCCAAAATAGGCATTTTTAGGCATTTGGATCAGCGAAATTCGTGCCTTTTCTACCTCAGCGGTGTTATACCTATTCCGCCCCTACACTGCTTGGTAAAATGCCAAATGAGACACGCAAATGAGACACCCCTGCAGTGTCTCATTTGTCTCATTTCTCAAAAAAGGTAGACCTATGCTGAGACCTCAGCGCGGTCGCTAAAAATCGGCTAGAATACCCTTACGGTGATTGGCTACCGAAGTTCGAAACGCCAAGACACCGCCTCCGCGTTCGGACTATCCGAAGTGGATGAAGGCCCTATCGTCTAACGGTTAGGACGCCGGCTTTTCAAGCCGTTAATCCGGGTTCGATTCCCGGTAGGGTCATGGATTTTTATTCGCCTTGAGCCAAAAATAAATGTCTTCCAGAGCTTTGACTGCGTCTCCGGCCGCAATATTGTTTTGGTGATACAACTCATCCGTGCAGTCGCCCGCGGCCCAAATGCCATCAACGCTTGTATGCTGATTTTTTGCGTTAACTTTGATGCGGTTGAATTCATCCAATTCGACAAGGCCTTTTACAAAGTTGGTCGAAGGAAGCATGCCGATTTCCACAAACACACCGGCAGTAGGGATTTCGCTTTGTACCCCGGACACAGTGTTTTTGACGACAACGCTTGAGACAAACTCGCTTCCTTTTATCTCGACCGGCTGGGAGTTTCGTAGCGTTTTCATATTTGGATATTTAAGTACCGCTTCAACCGTCAGGAGATCAGCTTTGTTGAATTCCGCGCTGCGATGTATCAATGTCACTGACTTCGCGTAGGCCAATAGTTGTGCTGCGGTCTCAAATCCCGCGTTGCCACCGCCTATGACCACTGTGTCTTGCCCCGCAAACAGCGGTCCATCGCAGGAGGCGCAATAGGTAAGGCCTTTGTTCTCGAATTCTTTCGCTCCTGGAATCTCAAGTTTTCGGCGCATACCGCCGCTTGTGATAAGCACGGCCTTGGCTTTGTGGATAGTTTTGGACGTTTGTACAGAAAATTCCTCGCCCGCTTTTTCTATCTTGAGAGCACGCTCGCCGAGGTTGACGTCGAGAGTATCGTCGGCGTAGGTCCTGAGATGGGTTTCAAACGATTTTGAGAGGTCTAATCCGGAGATTTTCGGCGTACCTATCCAATTTTCAATCCCGACCGAATCTATGGACTGGCCACCAATGGTTTCGGCGATAAGAACGGTTTTAAGGCGCTTGCGCGCAGCGTAAACGCCGGCCGCCACTCCCGCAGGACCTCCGCCAATTATCGCCAGATCGTACATCCAGCAAGTATAACAAAATTTCTTATTTTATTTTCGGTCGGCGCAAAAACGACGGCACCGCACCCCACTCCTCCTCTTCCTCTTCTTTTTCTTTTTTTGATTTGGAATCCGTGTCACCTATGACCGAAGTTGCCTTTTTGTCTTCTTTTTCGGAGCCCGCGGGAGCGTTGAATATCTTGCCCAGGGGCTTCAGATCCTCCTTGTCTTCTCGGCCGAAGGAGAACAGAGGCGTGCCGCGCGGAGCAACGCCCGCTGCGGGGAAGCCAGTCGCGATGACCGTAACGCGCACGTCGCTCTTCCTCAATTTGTCGTCCTTTATCGCTCCGAAGATTATCTTAGCATTCGGATCGACTGATTCGGTTATTATTTTTGCCGCCTCGTGCACCTCTATCATGCCGAGATCATCGCCGCCCGCAATGGCGAACAGCACGCCCTTCGCGCCGTTTATGGAGAGTTCGAGCAATGGCGAGGAAACAGCTGCGCGTGCTGCTACGGCGGCGCGATTTTCGCCTGAGGCGATGCCGATACCCATGAGAGCTGAGCCGGCGTTCTCCATGACCGCTCGGATGTCGGCGAAATCGACGTTAATGATGCCTGGGTGCGTAATTAGGTCGGAAATACCCTCGACAGCCTGCTTCAATACGTCGTCGCAGGCCGCAAAGGCGGCTTTGAGGGTCGTGTCTTTGGCGACGGTGGCGAGGATGCGATCATTCGGGATGACTATAAGGGCATCGACTTCTTTGCGCAGCTCATCGAGTCCCATTTCTGCAATACGCAGCCGCTGAGCACCTTCAAATGAGAACGGCTTCTCGACGACGGCTACCGTGAGCGCCCCCATTTCTTTGGCTGTCTTTGCGATTATGGGAGCTGCTCCCGTACCTGTGCCGCCGCCCATACCACAGGTGATGAACACCATATCCGAGCCTTTGATGGCCTGTTGTATTTCCTCTTTTGTTTCTTCCGCGGCGCGCCTACCCAGATCGGGATTCATGCCGGCTCCGAGCCCATGCGTCAGATTTTTGCCGATATGGATTTTTTTCTTCGCGAGGGAATGATGCAAATCTTGTGCATCGGTGTTGACAGAGATGAAATCAACGCCACGCACACGGCTCTCAACCATGTGGTTGACGGCGTTCTTACCCGAACCTCCAACGCCGACGACACGAATCCGTGCGAACGCTTCGATTTCAGGTTGTACTTGCGCCATAGAAATAAGGATTTAGCGATTGGACCGTTAATGTGCCGAATCACTCTACCACCGCCCCCCTTGTCTATGCAAATTAGGCTTCTTTGACAAAAAACGCTATGTGTTTTAAAGCTAGGGGAGAAACTTTTTGAACCATCGCCAAGCATGGCTAAAGGATCCTCTGAACGCATCCCCGACGCCGCTATCGGTATTGTTTTCAATTTCGCCGCCTGCCGTAAGACCCCAAATAGTGAGTCCGTACGCGACCGCCCAGGAACCGTCCTTCATCTGGAGTTTCGACTCCGCGCTGTCGCTGAGTGATGCTATGCGCGAGGGAAGCCTCAGCACTGCCTTCGCCAGGTCGGACACGGTCTGTATTGAGGAACCGCCGCCAGTCAGAATGATGCCTGCGGGCAGAAGTTCGTCCTTGCCAATTTTTTTCAGATGCGCTTCGACGAGTTTGAACATATCAGAAACCCGCCGGGCAATCAGGTCGTCGATTTTCTTTTTTGGGAAGGGGGCGCCGAGGACCGCGCCTTGTTTGAGTTGTTCCGCTTCTTCGGGAGAAATTTTAAGCCCAAGCGCGATATCGTTGGTAATGTCGGCGCCTCCGATGGGAAACACTTTTATCGAAACCGGCGTGCCGTCTTCAAATACAATTATCGAAAGGGTCTCGGATCCAATGTTGGCGAGGACGCAGCCGACGCGTTTTTGCATCTTGGTGAGCGCGACGAAGCTTGCGGCGATAGGGGAGGCGACGACGTCTTCAACTTCGATACCCGCCGCTTCGACCGAATCGACCAAATCGTCGATATGCCGCTCGAGGCAGGTGATAAAGAGAGTTTCAACCGCGAGGCGCATGCCTTTCATGCCGACCGGACTTTTGCCCAATACTCGGGAGCCGTCGACAAAATAGCGCAGTGGTATCGTGTGAATGACTTTACGGTTGAGCGTTGCCGCGGGAGGCAGCGTCGCTTCGCTTGCGGCGATAGCGCGCGGAATATCCCGCTCGGTAATTTCCGAATCGCCCCGCTCCACGACCGTCTCTCCCCGCGAGAAGTGCTCTTCGAGCCCTACGCCGCCGATTCCCAAGTAGGCACGTTTTACCTTTACCCGAGCGGCTTTGGCGGCCTGAGTGGCCGCAGCGGCCACTGATCGAGCGACCTCCGCACGGGAGATAATATAGCCGTGCCGCAGGCCTCTGCTTTCGGCATACCCGGTGCCTAAAATGCGCGGCAGAGTTTTTGAATTCTCCCCCATCTCCGCGATGACCACTTTGACGTGGTAGGTGCCGATATCTATGCCGGTGACGATATTACTCATGTGCGCCAAAACCGAACTTCCGTAGAAGTTTTGCTTCTTCGCGTTCCATTGTAACACTATGTGTGTAGCCTTTTAAATGAAGCAATCCGTGGATAAAGAGATAGGGAATACCCCAGGGTTTGGCAGCCGATTTGCAGAGCAAAATTTCTCCCGAATTCTTTGAAAGAGGAAAGGCGAGCACGTTGCTCACATGGTCCACTCGTTTGGTGCGGCGCGTCACCGTGCGCATCTCTTTTGCAGATAAAAAAGCGACCGAGAGGTCGTAGCGCTTGCCGAGCATAGAGTTTTTAATTTTCTCCAGGGAGGCCTTTCGCATTTACTTCCTGCGCGAACCGCGTGGCGCACGCTCGAGCATTTTGCCGAGCTTAATAAGCTCCTGCACTTCCTCGCGACGCTTGAGCACTTTCAGCGCCTGTTTGCGGGAGACGCTCTTTGATTTGGTGCGGGCATAATAGCGGCGTGCGCGCATGCGGTTAATGACCCCCGCGCCTTGTACACGTTTGCTGAAGCGGCGGATAAGATTCACCGCCGTTTCGCTGTCGTTTTTTTGCACCTCTGCTTGCACTGCCATTGCGCGGGCAATAGTATCATTCAAGTGTTATTTCTGCAAGGTTTTGAGGAAACGAGGGAGCTCGGAGACCGAGACTATTGTTTGAGAGGAATTTATTGCGGAGCGCACGATGATAGTGCCGTCCAAGGCTTCCCGCTGGCCCATGATGAGCATGTGGGAGACACCGAGTTCTTTAGCAGCGTTGAGCTGCGGCGAGAGATGCGAGGCGTCGAAGGACTGCGATACGTGAATGCGCGCTTGCCGAAGCATATCAACCACCATGAGCCCTTGGAGCTTGGCGCGTGTGCCCAATTGAATGAAATATACTTTCGGCACGTTGTTTCGGCTTCTCTTTGGCGAAGAAGAGAAGTTCGCGCGCCCGGCCCCTTTTTTCAGGAAGTAAATGCTCGCGCCAACGCCTGCAACTTCTTTGCGGCCTGTGGATTTGCGGAAGAAATCGTCGTAACGGCCACCTACGGCACCAATGATGGTTCCATCTTCCTCTTCCATATCGACGGCGAAGGAGATATGCGGATCACGCTCATCCCCTCCCAAGAGATCGTCAAGCTCGTACGGCAGCCCCAAATTCTCGAGGTATTCAAGCACCGAGCGGAAATGCGCGCGGCTTTTTTCCGAAAGGAAGTTCATCGGCCGCGGTCCGTTTTCAAGTATTGCGCGGCACGCTCCATTGGTGCAGGCGTACAGAGATAGGGGATTGCGTACCGCTTCTGCGCGGCAGACATCGCTTAAGTCGCTGAGATGTTTGCGCGCATAGAGCGACAATTCCCGGCTAAAGCGCTGCTGGCTGTCTTTGTCACCGAGCGCGTTGACCCGCACGCGCTTCACCGTACCGCCCCACTCAGTAATAATGGCCGCCACAGTTTTAAGTGTTATTATTTCACCCACGCTTCCGCTTGATCCGACTACTTGAAGGCCGAATTCGCCCGTCTCGCGGGGCAAAAATTGTTTCGGCAGGTACGAGGGGGAAGGGGTCGCATAGAATGCTAAAACCGGTTCAGTCGGTTGCAATATCGCACACGTCGCGCATACAGCCGCGACCGTCTCGAAGGAGTTCGCCCCACGCCGTTTTTCCAAGCGGTTTCTCGCTATGCGCTCAATGTCGCGGGAGGGACGGAATCCGTAGAAAAGCGCCACGTCGGTCGCGTGTTTGAGAAAGGATGCAGGCGAAGTTCTCGCGGTCATTTTTATTGTGGGTGGGCGTCTCCCGGCAGGATGCGTATGGTTTGCAGAGGCAGAAGACGCAAAAATACGCGGCCTATAATATTTTGTCGCGGCAACACACCCCAGGAGCGGCTGTCGGAACTCTCGGGTCTATTGTCTCCCATCACCCAATAGTCATTAGGCCCAAGCGTGACGGTCATGTCCGACCCATTACCCTGGTCGACGACGTAGGGCTCGGTGAGAAGTTCAGTCTGGCCGTTGGTCTCGGTGATATATAGCTGACCGTTTTGAATGGATACGGTTTCGCCGGGAAGTCCGATGATGCGCTTGATGTAGTACGTACCTGGTGGTTCCTTGGGCGCTTGAAAAACGATAATATCGCCGCGCTCCGGCGCTTCAAAGTGATAGGTAAGTTCATCGACAATGAGATACTGGCCGGTTTCAAACGTCGGCTCCATGGAAGCGCCCGAAACGATGAAAGGCTGTGCGACAAATAGCCGCACCGGAACCACGATGATGACCGCGATAAGGACGAATTTGAGGAGTTCAGTGAAAAAAGAATCACGATGCTCCTGTGGCATGGCACCATTGTATGCTTCCTTTGCAGTTATGCAAGTTTTCTGACACACTACACCACATGCAGTGGATTCTCGTTGGGCTCGGCAACCCAGGCAAGGAGTATGAAGGCACGCGCCACAACGTCGGACGTGAGTTGGTTGAGAGTATAGCTCCGAAATTGTCCAAGAAACCAAAGATTTTGGATATAAACGTCTATATGAACAACTCCGGTGGGCCTATAAAGAAGGCGATACCTTCTAAAGCGGCCGCTCAGCATCTTATCGTAGTGCACGATGAGCTTGATCTGCCGCTCGGCAGGATAAAAGTTTCTTTCGGTGCAAGCGCGGGAGGTCACAACGGCGTCAAATCAATTGAAAAAGCCCTTAAAACGAAAGACTACGTCCGCGTGCGTGTCGGCATCTCGCCTTCAACCCCCTCAGGTAAGCTCAAACGTCCGGAACCAAAAAAAATAGTTGAGTTTGTATTGAGCAAGTTCAAATCCTCTGAGCAGGAAAAACTAAAAAAATCGCACAAAATTGTCGCCGAAGCACTGGAGCTCCTTTTAACCGAAGGCAAAGAACGCGCGATGACCGAAATAAATTCGAAATAGTATCCTATTGAAAATATTTATGGGGTAGAGTACTCTCCTTGCAGATGTGTTCGCTGATAAAGGAGGCTTCAATGAATCATCCGTGGACTAAACTGGCTCCGCTTCCGAGCATGAGATTTGGCGAGGGGGAGAATGAAATAGTTTTCCTTGCCCGGGATCTTCCGCTGCCCGGGACTTTTCGCTGGAATACAAAGAAACAGCGCCTGTTTGTCAAAGCGGTCAGACACGGACTCCTCACTCTCGATCAATTTCTAAAAAACTACGAGATAACCGTTGAGGAGTTTGCGGCATGGGGAGGAGAAGTGCCACAGGAGCGTCTTGCAGAAGTCGCGAAGCTAACTCTAGACCCTGTATATGTGAGGGTCGGGAATCTCACCATCGACCTGAATACGAAGGTGGTGACGATTGGGGAAAGGCACATCATACTGAAGAAACGGGAATACAAAATTCTCGAATGTCTCGCTCGCAAACAAGGAAAGATTGTTTCGAAGGCTGAACTCATTGAGTTCGTCTATGGCGCTGGCAGTCTTCGAGACCCGAAGGGCGTTGATGTGCATCTTACCAAGCTTCGCAAGAAATTAGGCGGTGCTGCAGCGTATGTAGAAACCAAATGGGGAAGAGGACACATCCTCAAAAACCACATGAATACTGGCGAGACCCTAGGAGAAGCCTAGAACCAATCTCAAAAATACCGTTGTAGACTAAAGGCACAGGGCGTTACCCGTAATTTGCCTGCCCATGCCTCTCACCAACGAGCAGTGGAGCGTCATCGCTCCGTTTGTCACACCCCTCAAGCGTTTGGAAACCCGCGGCCGTCCCCGGCAGGACGACCGCAAGATACTGGAAGGTATCCTCTGGGCACTGAAGACCGGCGCCCAGTGGAAGCACCTGCCGAAAGACTACCCGCCCTACCAAACCTGCCATCGCAGGTTCCAGCAGTGGGTGGAGAGCGGGCGCCTTTGACCGCATCGTCGAAGCCCTGGCCATGGACATGGAATACCGGGGGCGCATCAAGCTCAGGAGCTGCTTTCTCGATGCCACCTTCGCGGGGGCAAAAAAGGGGTCTTGGCGTGGGACCCACGAAGCGTGGGAAAGGCACCAAGATCATGGCGATTGCGGACGAAGGCTCTCTTCCAGTCGCCGTCTATGTGGCCTCTGCTTCTCCGAGCGAAGTCCGGTTGGTTGAAGACACGCTTGCCCGGCGATTTACCCGACAGAATCCGCTTCGCCTCACGGCTGACCGAGCATATGATTCCGATCCGCTGGATGGAACGCTCCTGAACAAATACCGCATCAAACTCATTTCACCGCATCGCAGAGGCCGGGTGCGCAGAGCAACACAGGACGGCAGGGCGCTGCGCTCCTACAAGCGCCGGTGGAAGATTGAGCGGCTGTTCGCGTGGATGCACAACTGAGAGTAGCCGTGACTCGCTACGAATACAAACTGCAGAACTTTGCCGCCTTCGTGAAGCTCGCGTGCATCATGCTATTACTCAAACATTATTTTTGAGACTGGTTCTAGGGTCTATTTCTTTTCTCCAGAGTAAGAGAGCGCCATGCGCATTTCCTTTGGATCAAAGAGATGCTAAAGGGATAACGTTTGCCGAGTTCAAGCGCTTGGCGCAGTTTGTCTTCTGAACCAAATTCTGATACGTGCACCAGACCCGCGATGCCTTCCTCAATTGAGGCAAGCGCGCCATGTTTATTGAATTTAATAACCACGCCTTCTACTGAGTCACCTTTTTTATATTTGTCTGCGGCAGTTTGCCACGGATTTTCTTTAAGCGCTTTTACCGAGAGCGACACTTTTCCGTCTTTAATGTCGATGATCTTCACTTTTACTTTGTCGCCCACTTTGAAGAAGTGACGCGGATCATCCACCAGACCCCAGTCAATTTCTTAGACATGACTAGCTCCTCAAGACCCTCCTCAAGCTTGATGAATACGCCGAAGTCCACCATGCCGGTAACCTCGCCCATAACCACATCACCCACCTGATAGCTTGCGATGAGTTCCTTCTTTTCTTTATCGTCGGTACCTTTTTCAGAGAATATCAGTTTCCCCTCCTTTGGTGCGGCCGAGATAATAGACACAACAAGGCGCTCGCCGACAAATTTACGCAGTTCATCAAGGATTTTATCCTTGTCCCCGTCCATGACGCGCGGATAATGCTCAGCTTTGAGCTGTGAGGCGGGAGGAAGCCCATGATGCCTTGCCATTCCAGCATAAGACCGCCTTTGTTGGCTTCTTTGATGACGAGCTCGAACTGTGTTTTGTTTTTGACCGCCTCTTCGGCCTCGGCCCACAGCACTGCCTGCCGGGCTTCTTTAAGCGAGAGTTCGGTGCTAGCCGTCCTTGGCACCTAATTGTAGCAATGACCTTCGCGGCGATGTTGTCGCGCACGTCGGTGCGGCTCGATGACACTACGCGCGCATTCATGTACTCGCGCCCGG